>DCUZ01000066.1 GCA_002327305.1 Holophagales bacterium UBA2201
GACGGCCTCTCCACCACCGACCCCGTCACGGGCACCTTCGGCACCAACTTCAACTTCGACGCGATCCAGGAGATCTCCTTCCAGACGGGCGGGTTCGAGGCGGAGTACGGGCAGGCCACGGGCGGCATCGTCAACGTGGTCACCAAGTCCGGTTCCAACACCTTCGACGGCTCCTTCGACATCCGCTACTCCGACGAGAGCTTCCAGGAGGGGTCCGACGACTATCCCCCGTGGTCGCCCTACGATCCCTCCAAGGAAAAGACCTGGTTCTACAACCCCGCCTTTTCCCTGGGCGGCCCCATCATGAAGGACAAGGTGTGGTTCTTCCTCTCCGTCCAGGACACCCAATCGGAATACACCCCCGCCGGGGCGCCCTACGCCCGTGAGTGGGACGGCCAGAACTACATGGGCAAGGTCACCTGGCAGATCGGCCCCAACGACACCCTCATCGGCAAGTGGGCCTCCGATCCGGCCGAGATCCGCCACGCCAACGCCAGCATCTCCGTCATGCCCGAGGCCACCTACACGCAGTCCCAGGGGGGGGACATTTACCAGCTGGACTACAGCCGCATCCTCTCCGAATCCCTCCTCTTCACGGCCAAGGCCGGCGTCAACAACCAGTACCTGGATGCCTATCCCACCTCCAAGGACCTGGTCTCTCCCCCCTATTACGACCGCACCTACGGCATCAGTTACAACAACAGCACGGTCAACCAGTACTCGGGGCGCGACCGCAGCGAGTTCCAGACCTCCCTCACCTGGTTCAAGAACAACTGGCTGGGGGACCACACCTTCAAGGTGGGCGGCAACTTCAACGACGTGACCTTCGACTGGTATGCCTTCACGCCCGGCGACCGCTATTATGTCACGCTGGACTGGGACGGCGACGGGACCTCCAATCCCTACTACAAATACGTGTTCAGCCACGAGCCCCCGGAGCAGTACACCGGGAAGATCTGGAGCGCCTACCTGCAGGACGAGTGGAAGATCCTCCCCAACCTCGTCTTCAAGCCCGGCCTGCGCTACGATGCAGTGGCCTACAAGAACAACGTCGGCACCGAAGTGGCCGATCTCTCCACCCTCCAGCCCCGCATCGGCCTGGCGTGGGACGTTTTCAGCAACGCCAAGACGGTGGTGCGCGGCTATTACGGCACCTTCATGCACCCCTCCACCCTCGACCTCCCCTCCTTCCTCCGCGAGGGGGAGAGCGGCTACGACGAGATGCTGCACTCCGCCTACCTGGCCAACGCCTACGGGATGACCCCCGAGGAGGTGTGCGAGTATTTCGGCCCCTGCGATGACGAGGGATACATCGTCCAGCGGACCCAGCACTTCGAGGACGGCTACCCGGTGGACCCCAATCTGAAGCCCACCGTGGCCCACCAGTGGTCCATCGGCTTCGAGCAGGAGATCGCCCCCCGCACCGGCATCGAACTCACCTATGTCCAGAAGCGAACCAAGTACTTCATGGACGACACCTGCTACGGGTACGACGAGGACGGCAACTTCATCGACCCGGCCGATTACGCCGACCAGCCCGACACCTGGGGCGACTGGGGCGACGTGGGCCCCCAGGGCAGATACTGCCAGGGGTTCATGGTGCGCAACCCCACCGGGGCCACCCGCTACTTCTACGGCTACATCCTCAAGCTGGAGTCCCGCTACAAGGACTGGTTCCACCTCATGATCGACTACACCTACTCTAAGGCCTACGAATGGGTGGGCGACAGCTACTTCGGCGCCACCGACTTCGACGCCCCCTGGCACTATGTCAACCGCTACGGCTATGGCAGCGGCGACAACCGGCACTACGTCAAGGCCGGCGGCTATTTCTTCCTTCCCGCCAAGTTCACCGTCGGCTTCAACGCCTTCTACCGCACCGGACGCCCCTACAACAAGATCGCCGACACCTACAGCTATCAGGGCGAGGATTCCCCGCCTCCGCCCGAATGGGGGACCCTCTACCTCGAACCCAAGGGCACCTACCGCCTCAACAGTCTCTGGTGGGTGGACCTGCAGGTCTCCTGGTCCTTCAGGATCGCCGAGGGGATCAACGCCAAGGCCATCGCCTCGGTCAACAACCTGTTCAATAAAGAACCCATCCTGGGCCGGTGCAGCTACTGGAACTCCACCGATCCGAACGAGGAGGGGGCCGGCGACGGCGCCTGCGGCGGAGTCTACGACCAAAACGGCGACATCTACTGGTTCAACTGGGGCGACCCGTACGCTTGGATGAGCCCCCGTTCCTACGAGGTGGGGCTCCGCATCGAGTTCTGATCCGCCCCGCTCGCTGTCGCTTTCCAGCCGCCCCGATGCGAATCGGGGCGGCTGTTTCTTGTGCGGACGCGGCCGTCCGGCGCAAGAGGACCGGGAAGACGGACAAAGCAAACCCCCCGCCGGGAGGCGGGGGGGAATGACGCACAGGACCGTCGGAGGTCAGGGCTGTGCCGGGGCGGCATCCTCCGGCACGCTGCCGGGCTGTGTCGCCTTGAGGTGGACGATCAGCTCCGAGGCGCGGTAGGCGGCGCCGTCGAGGTAAAGGGCGGGGGTATAGGGGACGCCGGCGTCGATGGCCATCTGCATCGCCTTCAGCACCTCCCGGATGTTGGGCTCCTTCATGTAGCAGGCGAGGAACTTCTCCTCCAATTCGCGCTGTTCGGCGAATCCGTAGCAGGCCGCGTCCACGGTGGAGAGCTCGAGGTCCCCCCGCTGGGGATAGAACCACTCCATGAACTCCAGGTAGAGCGGCGACCCCTCCTTGAGAAAGCATAGGGAGGCCGCGGCGGACTTGAAGGAGAGGGGGTGGCCCGCGGTGAGCGGGTACTGGAAGAAGGTGGCGGAGAGGTCGTCCCGCGCCCGGACCAGCGGCACCAGCTCGGCCTCCAGTTTGGCGCAGTGAGGGCATTCCAGGTCGAGGAACACGTGGAGCTTCCGCGGGGCGTCCGCGCGCCCCGCCGTGCCGCCCAGGGTGGGGTCGATGATGGAGAGGCGCGTCCGGCGGGGATCTTCATCCACACCATAGCGGTTGCCCACCAAGAGATGGTTCCGGGACACCAGGAACCCCCTGAGGGCCACCTTGCCGAACCCCGTCTCCTGGAGGACTTCCATCTCCTGGGCCTCCTTGGACTTCGCCTTGAATACGGCCTTCGACGAGGCGCCGGAAACCTGGGAGATGAACTCCCCCAGGAACCGCTCGTCCCGGGGAAGGTCCTTGAATTTGGCCAGGTTGAAATACTGCCCCACGAGAATCGCACGGGAGCCGGTCAGGTAGATGAGGGGCTGCATCTCCGCCCCCCGCTTTTCCGGCAGGGTCCATTTGGCGTAATAGACCGCGAAACCCGCTCCGCTGTCCTTGGCCTCCAGGGTGATGACGGCCTCCGGATGGGTCGGAAGGTAGAGGGTCATGAACTTGACGATGCCGGCCTCGTAGGGCTCCTGGGCCCCCAGGGCGGCCGCCAGAAACAACGCGGCGATCAGTGGTATGCGCATGGGTTCACTCCTTTTTCAGGGTTTCGAGCATCTGCCGGGCGTCGGCGTTGGACGGGTCCAGGGCCAGGGCCTGCTCCAGGGCCGCGCGGGCCTCCGCCTTCTGACCCAGGCGGTAGTGGATCCGGGCCATGGAGGTGTACAGTTTGTGGCCCTTGAAGCCCAGCGTCCGGGCCTTGCCGAACAGGGCCAGGGCCTCGCGGGGCCGGTCCAGTTCCGCCAGGCAGGCGCCGTAATTGTAGTGCAGTTGGGCGTTGTCGGGCTGGAGGCGGACGGCCCGCGCGAAGTAGGTCTCGGCATCCCTCGCGCGCCCCTGCATCTGCAGGGCAATGGCCAGGTTGGCCAGGAGGCCGCCGTTGTCGGGGTCCGATTCCATCACCTTGCGGAAGATCTCCTCGGCGATCTTCCCCTGCCCGTTGCGCAGGCAGATGATCCCCAGGTAGTTCATGATCGAAATGGATCCCGCCGCCGAATCCCAGGCGTCCTTGAGGAGGCGCGAGATGGCCTCCTGGTCTCTCCGGGCCACATGGCGCTTGAGCAGTTCCTCCACCGCCAGGGCGTTCGACGGGTCCTGGCGGCGGGCCCGCTCCAGCCACTCCAGGGCTTTCTTTTCGTCGCCCCGGTAGCCGTGGGCCAGGCCCATCGCGACGCTGTAGGTGGGCTCCTGCTCCCAGGCGGGGCGCACCGCGTTCAGGACCTCCAGGGCCTCGTCCACCGCCCCGATCTCCCTCGCCTCGTCCACCAGGTGGACCAGGACCTTCGGGGGGAGATGCTGGGGATGGGCGAGGGCCCGCTTGAGCCAAGCGTAAGCCTGTCGGTGGTCCCCCTTCATGGCATGGCACTGGGCGAGGGAGAACATCCCGAGGGAGAAGTCGGGCCGCAGTTCAACGGACCGGAGGTATTGGGCCATCGCCCCATCGAGGTCCCCCTGCTGGTACAGCGTGTTGGCCAGGTTGTAGGCCTGTGAAAAATCCTCCCGGGGAGCCGCGTCGGGCGGGGGCGTCTCCCCCTTCGGCCCTGCGGGGGCCTGCGCGGGGCCGGCTAAGTATCCCAGGGCCTGCAATTCCTTGATCCGTTCCTCGTCGAGGACCGCCGGCGTCAGGTCGCGCTGGGGCGGGGGGAGAAATTCGTAGGTGTCCACCGGCGGCACCGCGGGAAGAGAGGGAAGGACATCGGCCAGCGCCCGCCCCTTCCATTCCCGCGAGGCCGGCACCCCGAGGGCGTGGAACATCGTCGGGATGATGTCGTAGATGTCGGCGTCCTTGATCTCCCCCGGCTTGACGCCGGGGCCGGCGATCACCACCGCCCCCATCTGCCGGTGCCACTGGGGGGCGCCCGTGGTGAAGTCGTCCGGCCGGGAGGAGGGGCGCGCCTCGCCGAGGAAGAACCCGTGGTCGGAGTTGATGATCCAGAGGGCGTCGGGGGGGGCCTTGGCCATCATGGCCGCCAGCTCCTCGTCCATCCACTCGTAGAAGCGGGGCAGGGCGTCCTTCCCCATGCGGAATTCCTCCTCCGAGACGCGGGCGAGGCGGGGGGGCAGGCACTCGGCGAACCGATGGGCCGCCGTATCGGTCCCCTCGATGTAGTAGGAGAGGACGTCGAAGGGCTCGGCCAGGAGCGCCTGGGTGATGTTGAGGACGCTGCGGGTGGAGGCGATGATGATGCGGAGGTGGTTGACCCGGTCCTCATGCAGGTCGCCTTTCGCCGACCCCGCCGCCCACCGCCGCTCCATCTCGGTCCGGTCCAGGCGGACGAAACGCCCGAGCTCCTCGAACGGGACCTGCTCGGCCTTCACCATCAGGTGGGCGAAGCGGGCTTCGGCGTCGGGGGGGTAGGTGTTGCCGGGGACCATCTTGGGGGGTTCCATCCCGAAGAGGCTGAAGAAGAGGCGCTCGGAGACCATCACGCCGTTAATCTTCTCCGCCGGGAAAGTGGCCCACCACCCCACCACATGCGTCTTGAGGTTGAACGCCGAGAGGATGTTCCAGAAGGCCTGCACCTTCCGGTAATGGGCGGTGATGGGCATGGGTTTCCCGGTGGCCGGGTCCTGGATGATGAAGTCGAGGATGCCGTGCTGGTCGGGGGGGCGCGAGGTGCCGATGGAGGTCCACAGGAGGGGGGAGAGCATGGGCTTGAAGGAGAGGAGGTTGCCCCACGCCGCCTCCCGTTTCAGCCGGGCGAAGGTGGGCATCCTCCCCTCGGCGATGAGGCGGTCCACCAGGACCCAGTCCAGGGCATCGAGGCCGCAGTGGACCACCTTGCGCCCGGTCGGGCGGTAGGCGGCCTTCACCGCCTCGGGCAGTTCCCCCTCGATGTCGGCGGAAAGGGCGAGAAGGCGAAGAGGCAGGGGTTGGAGCCGCTCCTTCAGCGCCTGACGCAGACCGGCGCCGGGGTATTCGGTCAACGACGCCAGGGCCTCGCCCACCGCCCCTCTCCCGACTTGGTTCTGAGCCAACCGGTCGGGGTCCCAGGCCACGTCAACGCGCACCTCCCCCTCCTTGCGCGCCCCTTCGCGGGTGAGCAAGGAGAGGCGGACGGACACCACTTCCCGTTCGGGATAGACCCCCGCGGGGCTCCAGGGGGCCTTGAGATGCCAGCCGGGATCGAGGACGCGCCCCCCCGCCACCCCGAAGGAGCCGGCGGGGACGCGCACGACCGAGAGCCAGAAAATCGCCAGAACGGCCGGGACGGCCGCGGCGATGGCGATCCATTTTTTCATGACCCCTGAATTATCCCAGAAAATGGGATTGAAATCCACTATGGCGCGGAATCATGCCGTCACGGCGCGCAGGTAGGCGGCGCTCTCTTCCGGCAGGGCGGTGTTGATATACATCCCCGACCCCAGTTCGAACCCCGCCGCCTTGCCCAGCCGGGGGACGATGGAGATGTACCAGTGAAAATACTTCAACCGCGGGGCGTCGGCGGGGCCGGAGCGGACCATCAGGTTGTAATCGGGGTCGCCGAGTCCGGCGTGGAGTTTGCGCAGTACCGTCCGCAGAATGGTCGACAGACCGGCCTTGCCGCCGTCATCGAGTTCCCGGAAGGTGGACTGGTGGACCCGGGGGAAAATCCAGAGATGGAATGGGGAGAAGGCGGCGTAGGGGATGAAGGCGGTGAACCGGTCGTTCTCGGCCACGATGCGGGCCCCGGCCTGCCGCTCCATGCGGACCATGGCGCAGAAGACGCACTCCCCCTCGGCGTCGTAGAACCGGATGGCCTCCTCCATCCGTCCGCGGATGTGGCCGGGAAAGATGGGGAGGCCGATGATCTGGGAATGGGGGTGCTCCAGCGAGGTGCCGGCGGCCTCGCCGTGGTTCTTGAAGGGGATGACGAACTCCACCCCCGGGGCGGCGGCCAGAAGGGCATAGGAGCGGTGCCACGCCTCCACCACGCGGTCGAACCCGGCGGGTTCCTGGAGCGCCAGGGGGAGGTCGTGCCGCGGGGTCTCGATGATGACCTGGTGGAATCCGTACCCGGTGGCTTTGCGGAAATGGCCGTCGCAGGAGCGCCGCAGGGGAATGTCCGGGACCAGGGCGGCGAACTTGTTGGTAACGGCTCGGACCTCCCAGGGCCCCGTCGTGGGGAGGGAGAAGACCGGTCCGGGGGTGAAGCGCTCGTTCCCCGGGCAGAAGGGGCAGTCGTCCCGGTGCGGCGAGGAGGCCCGGGGTTCCCGTTTCGAGGCGAATTCCTCCGGCCGCCTGGCCCGCTCCGTGGCGATGACCACCCATTCCCCGGTGGCCATGTTCTGGCGCAATTCCGGCATATAGCCCCTCCATGCAATGAAATCGTCGGGGCGCAGCATGCTGTGCCCTGGATCGACTCTATTATATCCGTGAATGAAATAAGGCGTGCCGAAGCACGCCATGAGGGGGGAGATGGTACTCCCGGCAAGAGCCGGGAGATGAGGTCAGGTTCGCAGGGCCTCCACGGTGTAGAGCACCAGGGGGGCTTCGTCCCGGGCGGGGTCCTCGAAGCGGTCGCCCGTCACCACGGCCTGGGTGCGGCACACCCTGCCGTTGGCGGAGAGGAGGCACTTCTGGACGATGTAGCGCGTCCCCTGGGCCGCTTCCCAGGTTAGCATGATCCGGTGGTCCGTTTTGGCGATGGAGAAGGGGATGTCCACCGGGGCCGGCGGAACGGGTGAAACCGGCGGTGCGGGGAATGTGATCGGCGCCGCCGTCAGGGGCCCGGCCCCGGCCAGAAGCATGGGGTTCTCCACGGACACCGGCGCGGGAGCGGCCGGTTCGGGGGTGCGGTCCATGGCCACGAACACCACCCCCACGGCGATCAGGGCCATGGCGGCCAGGGCAAGGACGGGCCTCCAAACCGCCGGCCTCCGGGGGAGGGCGGACCTCACCCGCCGGGCGAAAGCGGCCCGCTCGGCGTCGGTGAATGGATCGGGGACCGTGGCGAAAAACTTGCCTGTCATATCGGATATAATACCGGGAACACAAAGCGTTCGTTCAATCCAAAGCCGACCCCGAAAGGAGCTGAAATGAAAGGAGTTCTTTGCATGGTCCTCCTGCTTCCCGCCCTTGTGGCCGCCGATATGGCCGCCGGCGTCCAGGCGGCGAAAGAAAAACTGCTGGCGGCCCACGGCCAGGCCCAGGCCGCCCGCATCGCCATCGGTCTCGGGCAGGCCGCCTCCCTGTGGACCGCCGGGGACGGTGCCGAGGCCGACTTCATCGCGTTCGCCGAAAAAAATTTCATCGCCGACCCGGTGGAATTGGAGGCCACTTTCCTCCGGCTGGACAAGACCTTCGAGATCCTCGACGGCGCCTTCGTCGAGATGGGGCGGGACCTGAAGTGGGGGATGGACGTGGACCAGGGGCCCATGCTGAAGGTGGACTACCTCCTGGCCGAATACGATCCCTCCGCCCACATGAGCGACGACCTGTTCGGAAACAAACTGGCCTTCTTCGTCCTCCTCAACTACGAGGCCCCCACGCTCGACCAACTCATCGAGCGCGGCCCCGCCATGGACCGGCGGGCCTGGGCGCAGGCGCGGCTGGCCAACCGCTTTCGCACCCGCCTACCAGCCCCGGTCATCCAGGAGATCGTCAAGGCCTACGTGCAGGCCGACGACTACATCTCCAATTACAACATCTACCTGGGAAACCTCCGGGACAAGGACGGGAAGGCCCTCTATCCGAAGGAGTTCGGCAAGCTCATCAGCCACTGGGGCATCCGCGACGAACTCAAGGCCCAGTACAAGAACGAGGACGGCCTCGCCCGCCAGCAGTTGATCTACGACACGATGCTCCGCATCGTCCGCCAGGAGATCCCGCGCGAGGCCGTGGACAATCCCGACTTCGTCTGGAGCCCCTACGGCAAATTGCCCGAGGGATCCAAGGGGTGGGAGCCCGACACTCGCTACGCCACCTTCCTCAACCTCTTTAAGGCCATGCGCCTGGCCGACCCCTACACACCCCAGTACCCCACCCACATCCGCCGCAAGTTCGACCGCGAGCGGGAGATCCCCGAGGCCCGCGCCGAGGCCCTTCTCAAGAGCATCTGCACCTCTCCCGTGCGGCACCGGGTGGCCGCCATCCTGCAAAAGAAGCTCGGCCGGCCGCTCCAGCCCTTCGACCTCTACTACAACACCCTCAAGGCCGCCCCCGCCCTTCCGGAGGCGGAGCTCGACGCCCTCGTCTCGGCCCGGTACAAGAACGTCGCCGACTTCGAGAAGGGGATCCCGGCCATCCTGGAGAAGCTCGGCTTCTCCGAGGCCGACGCGGCGTTCATCGGCGCCCGCATCAAGGTGGACCCGGCCCGCGGCTCCGGCCACGCCATGGGGGCCCAGCGGCCCGACGACAGCGCCCGCCTGCGCACCCGCGTCCCCGCCGGCGGCATGAACTACAAGGGCTTCAACATCGCCATGCACGAGCTGGGGCACAACGTCGAGCAGGTCATCAGCAATTCGATGATCGACTACCACAGTTTGAACGGCGTCCCCAACACCGCCTTCACCGAGGCCTTCGCCTTCCTCTTCCAGGGGCGCGACCTCGAAATGCTCGGCCTCACGGTCAACGATCCGCAGGCCGAGGCCCTCGACGCTCTCAACGAATTCTGGATGACCTATGAGATCGCCGGCGTGGCTCTGATGGACATGCAGGTGTGGCACTGGCTCTACGACCATCCGGACGCCACCCCCGCCCAACTCAAGCAGGCCGTCATCCGCATCGCGACCGAGGTGTGGAACGCCTACTACGCCGACGTCTTCAAGATCGGGGACACCCCGCTGCTGGCCGTCTACTCCCACATGATCCACTCCGCCCTCTACCTCCCCGACTACCCCATCGGCCACATCATCGCCTTCCAGTTGAAGGAGTACATGAAGGGGAAGGTGCTGGGGGTGGAGATGCCGCGCATCTGCAAACAGGGGACCCTCATCCCCGACCTCTGGATGCAGAAGGCCGTGGGCGCCCCCCTCTCGTCCGAACCGCTGTTGAAGGCCGCCGAGGCGGCGTTGAAAAGAGTGCAGTAGGGGGACAGCCGCCGGACAGGTTCTCGCTCAGATCCTCCACCGGTTGTGGAACCAGAGCCAGAGGGGGGGGTGGGCCAGGATGGCTTCCGAAAGGACGGCGTTGCACCGGGCGGTGAAGGCCTCCTCGGGTTCGTCCGGGCCCAGGAGAAGGGGGGGGTGGATCACGCCCGCATAGCCCGGCCCCCGGGGATGGGAAAAGACGGGCACCACCGGGGCGCCGGTGGCCCGGACCAGGCGGGCCAGCGAAGCCACGGTGGGGGTGGGGATGCCCAAAAACGGCGCCATGTGGCTTCCCTCCTCCGCGCTCTTCTGGTCGATGAGGATGTCCACGATGCCGCCGCCGCGGAGCACCTTCAGCATCCCCCGCAGGGCGCCGTGCTTGGCGATGAGGGTGTTGCCGAACCGGGTGCGCCGCGCGGAGAGTTCCGCCTCCAGGGTTGGGTTGTCGAGGGGGCGGTGGACCATCGCCTGGGGGAACCCCTCCAGGGCCAGGCGCAAGCCGGCGACCTCCCAGTGCCCGAAGTGGGCGGTGAGGAGAAACACCCCTTTGCCCTTATCGAGGGCGGCCCGGAGGTGCTCCAACCCTTCCAGGGACGCACCCTTCCGGAGGACCGCCGGGGAAGCGCGCGACCATTTCAGATAGTCGAAGGCGATGCGGCCGAAGTGGGCCCCGCACCGGAGGCCGGTCCGGAACCGCCGCCGGGCGGGCCAATGGGGGAAGACGCGGGCGAGGTTGCTGAGGACGATCCGGCGCCTCCGTCCGGAGAGGAGGAAGAAGGCGGCGCCGATCCCGGCGCCCACCGCCTGCAGGAGCCGCAGGGGCAGGACCCCGGCGGCGCCGTCGGCCGCGCGGAACAGGAGCGTCTCCGCCTTAAGGACGGTCGGGCTTTTCACAGGCCTCGAGGACCCGGTCCAGGAGCCAGGTGGGAAGGGGGGGGAACCCCACGCGGTGGTAGTAGGTTTCGAGCCCGCACTCCTGCCACTTGTAGAAATCCTTCTGCGTCATGAGGACGCCCCGGGCGGCGGTCTCCACCACCATCTTGCGCACGCGCGCGATGTCGGCGGGGCCGGGGGCGAAGTGGTCGGGGAGGGGGAGGGTGCGGGTCAGGGAGAGGGGGACGCGCTCAAGGTCACGGAAGAACCGCTGGGGCCTGGCGATCCCCGCCAGCGCGACCCAGCGGTGCTGTTGGAGCCACCCCGGGTCCACCGGGCGCTCTCCGGAGGTGAAGTAGCCGTAGTTGGCCAGGGCGGTCTTGTGGACGGGGAGGGACGGGAAGGCGGCCTGGATCGCGGATTCGACGGGAAAGGCCTCGCCGGTGAGGACGAGGGCGTCCGCCAGGGCCAGGGTCTCCCAGGGCTCGCGCCACCGGCGGGCGGCCAGGTCCTCGTCGCCGGCGAGGAGGACGATGTCGAGGTCGCGGTGGAGGCGGTGGTGCTGGAACCCGTCGTCGAGGATGTGGAGGTCCGCGCCGTGCTCCTCCTCGGCGAACTGTCCCGCGGCGAACCGGTCCGCGCACGCGGTGACGCAGGCCTTCGGAAGGGCCCTGGCCAGGAGGAACACCTCGTCCCCCGCCTCGCGCCATCCGGCCAGGAGCTGCGTCCCGTCGGAGACGGGGACCAGGCCGTGGGTCTGCCGCCCGTAGCCGCGCGAGAGGATGCTCACCCTCAGCCCGCGGTCGAGGAGTTCGGAGGCCAGGCGCTGGACGAAGGGGGTCTTCCCCGACCCGCCGAAAGCCAGGTTGCCCACCGAGAGGACCGGCTTGCCGAGGCGGCGCGTCCTCAGGACCCCGCGCCGGTGGAGGCCGCGGTGGAGGGCCGCGGCGCGCTGATAGAGGAAGAGGAGGGGGGTCATTCCAGAAACGGGTCCAGCCCCGCGAGCGTCCGCTCGAGCGAGCCCCGGTTGGCCTCCACCGCGGCGAAGGCCCGCTCCCCCCACGGCCCGGGATCCCGGAACAGGGGGGCCACCGTCCCGGCGAACCGTTCCGGCTCCACGATCCGCACGGCGTCCCGGGCGCGGAAGTCCTCCACGATGGCCTTGAAATTGTGGAAGTGCGGTCCGATGACAATGGTCTTTTTGAAGAGCGCCGGCTCGATGATGTTGTGCCCGCCGCTCGGGACGAGGGAGCCGCCGACGAAGGCGGGGTTGCCGAGGCGGTAGGCCCAGGCGAGTTCGCCGACGGTGTCGAGGAGTAGGACCTGGGCCTCCGAGGGGGACGCGCCGGGGTCGGAGCGCCGGACGCAGGTGAGGCCCGAGCCGCGCACCAGCGCCGCCACCTCGTCGCCCCGTTCGGGGTGTCGCGGCGCCAGGATGAGGAAGGCCTGCGGGTCCATCGCCAGCACCGCGCGATGGGCTTCCAGGACGAGCGGCTCCTCGCCGGGCATGGTGGAGCCGGCCACCCATCCCCGCCTCCGGCGCGTGAGCGCGTGGTAGAAGGGGATCTTCTCCGCAGGCAGGGATGGCTCGACGGCGTCGTATTTGATGTTGCCGGTCACCTCCACGCGGGGCGCCCCGAGGGCGCGGAAGCGCGCCGCGTCGGCCTCTCCCTGGGCCAGGACCAGGGGGAGGGCGCGGAAGGAGGGCCCCACCAGCCATCGGAACGAGCGGTAGCGGCCGAAGGAGGCCTCCGAGAGGCGGCCGTTGCAGACGACGACGGGGACGCCGCGCCGCCGGCAGGCCCAGAGGAAATAGGGCCACACCTCCGTCTCCAGGATGACCACGGCGCGGGGGTTGAGGCGGTCCAGGAAACGCTCGACGACGAAGGGGAGGTCGAAGGGGAAGAAGCAATGGTCCGCCCCCCCTCCGACGGCCACCTTGCGGCCCGTCAGGGTGACGGTGGAGACGACGAGGGGGAGGGCGGGGTGTTTTTTCTTCAGCGCGGCGATGAGTTGCTTGCCGGCGAGGAACTCCCCCACCGAAACGGCGTGGACCCACAGGGTCCGTCCCTTGCGCTCCAGCCCGAAACCGAAGCGCCTCAGGATGCTGGCGCGGTGCTTGGCCCCGAGGAGGAGGTAGAGGAGGGCCGCCGGCAGGAGGAGGAGCTCCAGAAGGACATAGAGGACGAGGGTCGGGGTCATGGGCGCCTCGGCCCCTTTCGGCCCGGGGTCCGGGGGGCTATGCCGGCAAGCATCGAACCATCATCGGGGAGGGGGAGGACCGGAGGGAGGCCGGCTCCGGCGGCTAATCCGCCTGCTCCTCGAACTTGAAGAGGAGCGAGCCCGCCAGGCCGCAAAAGATCCCCCCCGCCATCAGAAGGAGGAGGGTGGGGATGGGAAGGAACGAAAGGGCGAGAAAATTCCACAAGACCTGGAAATTGGACCGCACCTGCAGGACGAAGAAATGGTAGATCCCCGCGAGGAGGAGGATGCTCAGCGCCCCGCCGCCGAGCCCCAGGAGGATCCCCTGCAGGAGGAAGGGGCCGCGGATGTACTGCGGCGGGGCCCCCACCAGCCACAGGATCTCGATCTCGTCGCGGTGGACGAGGGTGGCGATGCGGACCACGTTCGTCACGATGATGATCGCCCCGGTCCCCAGCAGGACCCCCAGGGCGATGCCGAACCACCGGAGGAAGAAGACGAAGGAGTTGAGTTTCTGGAGCCAGGCGGTGTCGTATTGCACCTCCGCCACCCCGGCCGTCTTTTCGAGCTGGGCCTGGAAGGCGCGGGCCTCCTCCTCGTGCCCCGGGTCCAGTTCCAGTTCATAGGAGGCGGAGAAGGGATTGTCCCGGGTGGCGTCGAGGACCTCCCCCAGGGATGGGAAGTCGGCCTGGAACCTGCGATAGGCCTCCTCGGCCGACTGGTGGGCGAACCGCCGGACGAACCCCCGGGAGGCCAGGACCTTCTCCAGAAGCTCCCGGTCCCCTTCCGCCCCGTCATGGAGATAGACCACCATCTTCTGCTGCCTCCGCCACGCCTCCTCGACGGTCTGCAGGTTGTTGGTGATGAGGAAGAAGAACCCCAGGAAGAAGAGGGCGAGGGCGATGACCCCCGTGGCCAGGAAGGAGATCTTCCGGTTGGACCCCACGATGTGGAGCCCCTCGCGGACGAAATAGCGCAGGGGGATCACGCCGGTTCCCTCCGGGCCCCGGAGTCCTCCACCACGCGCCCCTTCTCGATGTGGATGATCCGCTTCTTCATCATCTCCACGATCTGCCGGTTGTGGGTGGCCATGACGACCGTGGTCCCCTTCATGTTGAGTTTGTCGAAGAGCGTCATCACGTCCCACGCCATCTCCTCGTCCAGGTTGCCGGTGGGCTCGTCGGCGATCAGGAGCGGGGGGTGGTTGATGAGGGCGCGGGCGATGGCCACCCGCTGCTGCTCCCCGCCCGACAACTGGTGGGGGAGGGCGTTCATCCGGTGGTGGAGCCCCACCAGTTTGAGGATCTGGTACACCCGTTTCTTCTGCTCCTGGAAGGGGACCCCCATCACCGAGAGGATGAAGGCGATGTTCTCGAAGATGGTCTTGCGGGCGATCAGCTTGATGTCCTGGAAGACGACGCCGATCTGGCGGCGGAAGAAGGGGATCTTGGACGGGTTGAGGGCCAGGACGTTGCGGCCGGCCACGAGGATCTGCCCCGCGGAGGGGATCTCCGCCCGCGTGATCAGGCGCAGCAGCGTGGACTTGCCCGCCCCCGAGTGGCCGGTGAGGAAGACGAACTCCCCCTTCTCCACGAACAGCGTGACGTCCGCCAGGGCGTGGATGTTGGGGGGGTAATGCTTAAACACGTGGTACATCTGGATCATCGTGCTCGTCCTCTTCCCAGCCCGCGATGACCGCGCGCCGGCGCCTCCGGAGGCGTATATAGGCTACCACAACCACCGCCGCTATCAAAAACCAGAGAAACGCGCCCGAACCGGAGAGGAGGGCCCCCACCCACTCGGGACGGCCGGCGGCGCGGTCCCAGCCGGCCGTGGTGCGCCCCGTCCCGTAGAGGAGGGCCTGGTCGAAGGGGAGGCCGCGGCGGGTGCCGTGGAGGACCGCCAGGATCCCCTCCCATCCCGCCTCGTCCGCGATGCGCCCCACCACGGCGTGGGAACGGGCGTAAGCCAGGCGCACCGCCAGCCCGCCGTCGGGGAAGGAGGCGGCGAGGTCCTGCAGGCGGGGGCGCCCCCGCACCGAAGCCCAGAAGGCGGCCGCCGGGTCGGTTGCCCCCCCCGAGAGGCGCATGGCCAGCCCCTCGTTGAACCACACCGCCACCCGCCCCCCCCCCGCCGCCTCGATGAAGGCGTGGGCCAGTTCGTGCCGGAACAGCTCCGGGAACTCCTCCATCGCCCCCGCCCTCAGGACGAGGCGGCCGCTGGAGTAGATGCCGTCGGCCCAGGGGAAGATGCGGGGGTCGGAGCGCACCACCTCGACCACCAGCGGGGCGTCCGGGAAGGCGGCCCCCGGGTGGGTCCCCAGCATCCCGGCGTAATGCTCGTAGATGGGAGGAGCGTGCCGCTCCAGCCACGCCAGGCGGTCGGAGAACTCGGGGGGGACCTGGAAGATGAAGGGGGCGGCGGCGGCCAAAAGCGCGCAGTGCGCAAGAGCGGGAAGGCGGAAAGGCGGGAAGGCGGGAATGTTCCCGCGCCCCGACAGATACTCCCAAATGGAGGCGCAGAGGCGCGATACACCCGACACAGGGTATGTGGATCGGATTTTGGTTCGTCTTAGCGTTCTCGCGTTCCCGCATTCCCGCGTTCCCGCGGTTGGGTGGATGGGCATCGGTGCTATGATAGCAAACTCATGAACCTCCATCCCGTCGAACTCGCTCCCCGCGTCCGGGCCGCCTGGACGGCCGACGGCGCGCCCGAAGCCCTCGCCGGGGCCTTGGGGGCCTGCTTTTCCCTGTTTCCCCGGCAGGTCCACGGGACGCGAGTCGAGTGGGTGGAGGCCCCCGTCGCGTCCGGCATCGAGGCCGACGGCCTCCTCGCCGGCGCCACGGGCCTCCTCGTCGGCGTCCGGACGGCCGACTGCCTCCCCATCCTCGTCGCCCACCGGACCGCACCGTTCGCCGGCGCGGTCCATGCCGGTTGGAGGGGTCTCGCCGGCGGCATATTGGACCGTCTGGCGGAACGGATTGCGACGGGTGGCCTGATGCCCGCGGATTTCGCCGCCTTCCTGGGCCCCGCCATCGGCCCCTGTTGCTATGAGGTCGGACCGGATGTGGGGGAACGGTTCGGCCGCCATTTCAATGGCAAGACGCTGGATATAAAGGGTTTCGCTCACGAGCGCCTGTCCGCTCTGGGGTTCGGACCCATTACCGGGGATCCGACTTGCACCCGGTGCACCCCCGCCCTTCCATCGTACCGCCGGGACCCCTCCTGTGGCCGCATTCTGACCGGAATTGTCATTCGAAATGACAATGGATGTCATGCCCGGGGAGGAAGTCCGGCAAAATGTTGGCAACGCGCTTGCTAATGGATAGGGTGTAGTGGAAAGCAAACTGCTTTATCAAGACGATGTGAGCCGGCTTCCGGTGCCGGAGGTCCTCGCCTCCATTGAAAAATGGAAGGTGCCGGGGGTGCTCACCGCGGCGGGGGACCCCTTCACCAAGAAGATCTATCTCGAGGAGGGGAAGATCACCTTCGCCACCTCCACCGACCCCGACGAGCGCCTCGGCGAGTTCCTCCTGCACAAGGGGCGCATCACCCAGGAACAGTACGACGAGTCGGTCGAGCGGCTCAAGCGGGGCGAGGGGCGGCAGGGGAAGATCCTCGTGGACATGAAGGCCCTCACCCCCAAGACCCTGTTCGAGAGCGTCACGGAGCAGATCACCGCCGTCGTCATCTCCCTGTTCAACTGGGAGGCGGGGAAGGTTGCCTTCGAGATCGGGGACCACAAGAGGGACGAGATGATCAAGATCGCCCTCCCCCTGCGCAAGGCCATCCTGGAGGGGGTGAAGGCGATGTGGGACGCCAAACGCCTCCTGGCCCGCCTGGGGACCAAGACGACCATCTACACCCCCGTTTTCGACCTCAAGGACATCCTCAGCCTGCGCCTGGACCCGCAGGAGATGAAACTGCTCCAGATGGTCGACGGCCGCCGGAGCGTCTACGAACTGGTCACCAAGGGCCCCCTCACCCAGCCGCAGAACGCCAAGTTGCTCTATGTCTTCCAGGTCCTCAACCTCATTGATAAGAAATCCAACGGCGTCATCAAGATCCAGTGGAAGACCACGGGGGACGCGCTGTCGTAGCCCCCGCCCGGCCGGAAGCCGGAAGCCGGAAGCCGGAAGCTGGAAGCTGGAAGCTGGGTTGGGGGTGCCCCTCCTTGGCAAGGAGGGGTTAGGGGAGATTTGGGAGGGGGGTTGGGGCTTGTTGCGAAATCCCCCTCAATCCCCCCCTTGGGAAGGGGGGAGGCCCGCCCGCCCGCCGACGCAAGGGCTCAGAGGCCTGCGGGGTTGGGACGATGCAAAACGGGCGGCCGATGGGCCGCCCGTTGCAGTGGCTGAAACAAGCAGGAGCGCTACGACTGGATGTCAGCCAGGGGCGGGACGATGAGGTCGAACCGGTTGCCCCAAATATAACTGGTTCTGCCGTACATCTGGTAGGTCTCGCCCAGTTCCAGGGAAACCTCGTCCAGGAACCGCCCCTCGGCCTTGGTGCGGAGGTCGCGGATCTCGACCATGAACGCGCAGTAGTCGTTGAGGAGCATCTGACGCTGGTCCTGCGTGAGGCCGTCCATGACGCCGTCGATGCCGGCGGTGAGGGCCTGAAGATTGGTCCGCACCTCGGCGGCGCGGGTCAACAGGACGGCTGAAACTCCCTGATCTTCCTCTTCTCCATCGCCTTTATCCTCCTGTCCCTGTGCCCTTACGCCCCTACGCCCCTGCGCCCCTACGCCCCTACGCCCCTACGCTCTTCCGCCCCTACGCCCCTACGCTTCTACGCTTCTACGCCCCTACGCCCCTACGCGCTTCTAAAGATCCTTGATCTCGAACTCCCCCACCTCCAGGGCGACGAGGTCGGGGAGGCGGAAGTAGAAGGGGTCGCCGGAGAGGTCGTAGCCCACGAGGACGCGCTTTTCGGGACTCTTGGACTTCAAGCCCTTCTCCAGCGCGGCGCGCAGATGCTCCACCTGACCCTCATCCATCACCTTCCTGAGGGTGTGGGGCCCGCGGAGGTGGACGGAGACGATTTTCACCGCAGGGCCTTCTCCAGGCGCGCCGCGAAGGGCTTCGGCCCTTCGAAGCCGACCAGGCGAAGGGACTCGATCTCCCGGCCCGCCTTGAGGAAGACGATGGTGGGGACGCCGCGGATGTCGAATTCGTCCGCAAGGCCCGCCACATGCTCGTCCCCGCCGGTGGTGACGTCGGCGGTGAACGGGGCGACGCGGGAGAGCAATTCCTTGACCTTGGGGTCGGAGAAGGTGAGTTTCTCCATCTCCTTGCACGGCAGGCACCAGTCGGCGGAAAAATCGAGCATGACCACCTTTCCCTCCCTGAACGCCGCGTCGGCGGCGGCGGGCGCGTAATCGGGGAAGTGCGCGCTCGTGCCCTCCGGCCCGCCCCTGAAGAAGGGGGCGACGAGGAGGATCCCCAGCAGAAGGGCCAGCAGGCCGAAGGCCGTGGTGAGCGTCCGGTGCCCGCCGGGGCGCTTGAAGAGAAAGACGGCCGCGGCGGCGAAGGCCAGGAGGGCGGCCAGGAGGGCGGCGCCGTTTCCCGGCAGGATGGGCTTGACGATGAAGAGGGCCACCCCCAGGAGGAGGAAGCCGAAGAGGTACTCCAGCGTGACCATCCAGCCGCCGGAGCGGGGCAGTTTGGCGGAGAAGACCCCCAGGAAGAGGTAGGGGAGCCCCAGGCCGGCGGAGAGGGTGAAGAAGGTGACGAAACCGATGAAAGGACTGGCGGAGGCGGCGACGAAGGTGAGGAGGGCCAGCACCACGGGGCCGATGCACGGGGCGGCCACCAGCCCCACCATGGCCCCCATCAGCGCGGCGCCGGCCAGCCCCGCGCGGCCGGAAATCCGACTGGTGAGGGAGGCGGGCAGTTGGAGGGTGAAGAGGCCGAAAAGGGAGAGGGCGAGGACGACGATGATGGCGGCCACGCCGATGAGGACCGCGGGCTTCTGCATCAGCGTCCCGAAGAGCGACCCGGTGAAGGCGGCCGCCGTCCCGATGGCCGAGTAGGTGAGGGTGAGCCCCAGGAAATAGGCCAGGGCGAGGACGAAGGGCCTCTGCTTCCCCGCCTGCCCCTGCTTGGCGAAGAACCCCAGGGTGATGGGGATCATGGGATAGACGCACGGCGTGAGGTTGAGCGCCAGGCCGGAGAGGAAGATGAGGAGCAGCGCCAGCCCCATCCCCTTCTGCCTGATCCACCGGGCGATGAGGTTCTCCTCGTCGGGCGGGGCCTGGCCCGCAGGGAGAGGCGCCGCTTCGCTGCCCCCGCGCCCATCTTCGGCCGGACCCGCGCCGGAGGCTGCCGCTTCGAGCGTGAATTTCACGGTCTCCGGCGGCTGGCAGACGGCGTCGTTGCAGGCCTGGGAAAGGAAGGTCCCCGCCGGCGCCGTGCTCCCGGCGGTCGTCCCCTTCACGGTGATCAGGACCCGTCCGTCCCAGGCCTTGAGGGGTTTGTCGGAAATGGCGAGGGTGACGGTCTTGTGCGGGGGATACTGGATGGAGGCGATGGAGAGCCCCTCGGCGGGGGTGAACTCCAATGCGGACGGGATCATGAAATCATCGTCCACCGCGTCGGCGTTGATGTGCCACCCGCGGGCCACCGTGAAGGCCACGGTCGCGGAGAAAGTCCCGTCGGCGGACCGTTCCAGGCGCGAAGCGGAAGCGTCGAAGGAAACGACCGGCTCCCCGCCGTCGAACTGGGCCGCTCCGAAAGAAGCGCCGAGCAGGACCAACCCGGCCAGCACCATCGAAAGGACGGCGAAGCGGTGGCCGGCGGCCGGCGGAAGCGGAATGCGGAACGCGGAACGCGGAACGGTCTTCATCGTGCTACCTCAACGCTTCCAGGCCGCTTTTTAATTCCTGCATGCCGTTGCGGATATCTTCGTCGGAGACGGCGTAGGAGAGGCGGATGAACCCTTCCGTCCCGAAGGCGCTCCCGGGCATCACCGCCAGGCCGTGCTCCTCCAGGAGGTACATGGCCGCCTCGAAGGAGTTCCTGGCACGACCGCCCAGGTAGCGGGTGATGTTGATGAAGAGGTAGAACGCCCCGTCGGGGCGGGGAAAGGTGATGTCGGGGATGGTCGAGGCCAGCTCCACCATCAGGTCGCGCCGGCGCTCGAACACCGCCAGCATCCGGTCCACCGGCTCCTGGCTCCCCTCCAGCGCCCCCACCGCCGCCCACTGCGCGATGGAGTTGGCCGAGGAGTTCATGTGGCTCTGCACGGCGGCGACGGCCGACGAGAGGGCCTTCGGCGCGGCGCAGTAGCCGATGCGCCAACCGGTCATGCAGTAGGTCTTGGAGAAGGAGTTGACCAAAAAGACCTGGTCGCGGATCTCGGGGAAGGAGGCGAGGGAGGCGTGCCTCTGGCCGCCGAAGATGAGCCGCTCGTACACCTCGTCGGCCACCGCGTAGATGCCACTCTCCTTGATGAACGCCGCCAGCGGGGCGAGATCCTCGCGCGAATAGACCACGCCGGTGGGGTTGTGCGGGGTGTTGAGGAGGAGCATCTTGGTCCGGGGGGTGCACACCGCCTCCAACTGGGACCGGGTGAGGCGGAAGCCGTTCTCCTCACTGGGGGTGACGGGGACGGGAATGGCCTGCGCCAGGCGCGCCTGGTCGAAGTAGGAGGGGAAGCAGGGGAGGGGGATGACCACCTCGTCGCCGGGGTCGCACGAGGCCAGCACCGCGGCCGCGATGGCGAACTTCCCGCCGATGGTCACGGCGATCTCCTCCGGGGCGTAGGGGAGGCCGAGGCGGCCGGTGAGATCGGCCGAGATGGCCTTGCGCAGTTCGGGGATGCCCGAGCCGGCGGTGTATTTGGTGAAGTCGGTCTCGATGGCCTCGATCCCCTTGTCCTTGATGGCGCGCGGCGTTGGGAAATCGGGCTCGCCGATGGAGAAAAAGAACACCTTGCGCCCCTGTTTCGACAATTCCTTGGCCCGGGCGGCGATGCGCAGGGTGAGGGCCTCGGACACGTGGTCCATGCGCTTGGATAGGGATTTCATGGGGGAGATTTTAGCATGGAGGAGCGTCCGTGGTCCGCAGCCTGTAGTCCGTAGCCTGTAGTCCGTAGTCCGTAGTCCGTAGTCCGTGGTCATGGGTCCGTTCTTCATGATGACGAATTTCCCGGTTTTGTTCCTGCAGCGCCCCGACCGCGGTCGGGACGCTGCAGAAGAATGGACACTGCATGCGGAGTCCCTGCAAATGCAGGTCAGGCCAGCAGGTCTACTTCCACGCCTCACGCCCCCACGCTACCACGCCTCTACGCTACTACGCCCCTACGCCTCTACGCTACTACGCCCCAACGCCCCCACGCCCCTGCCGTGCTATCATGCCCCCGTGACGCTGACCGCATGGAAAGCCCTCATCGAGGAGACCCTCCCGCGCCTCGTCCCACCCCAGGCCCCGGAGCGGCTGAAGGAGGCCATGCTCTACTCCCTCATGGCCGGAGGCAAGCGGTTCCGCCCACTCCTGGTCATGGCCTCGGCCCGGGCCCTGGGGGCCCATCCCGAGCCGCTGGCCGAGGCGGCCTGCGCCCTCGAGTTCATCCACACCTACTCCCTCATTCACGACGACCTCCCGGCCATGGACGACGACACCCTCCGGCGGGGGATGCCCACCAGCCATGTCAGGTTCGGCGAGGCCCTCGCCATCCTGGCCGGCGACGCCCTCAACTCCGAGGCCTTCCGCATCCTGGCCCTCCATCCCTCCCCATGTCCCGCCCAGACCCGCCTGCGGGCCGTGGAGGTCCTGGCGTGGGCCGCGGGGGGCGAGGGGATGGCGGGGGGGCAGGTCCTGGACATGGACGCCCCCGGCGCCCCCGCCACCGAGGAGCGCCTCCTGGCCATCCACGCGGGCAAGACGGCGCGCCTGATCCAGGCCGCAGTCGTCCTGGGCGCCCTCTATGCGGGGGTGGACGCCCAAAGCGAGGCCGCGTTCGCGGAATTGGGAATGAAGACCGGCCTTTTGTTCCAGGTGGCCGATGACATCCTGGACGAGACCTCCACGGCGGAACAGATGGGCAAGAGCGCCGGAAAGGACCGGGAACAGGGGAAATTGACGGCCCCGGCGGTGTGGGGCCTCGACGGGGCCCTCCGGCGCGCCCGGGCGATGGAAGGGGAGTGCCTCTCCCTGCTGGAGCCCTGCGGCCCCGCCGGGGCCGAACTGCGGGAATTGGTGGGAATGGTCTGCGCGAAGTTGTCTGCTTAATTCACTCGCGTTTAAAGAGCACTCTCCCTCTGCTGGGCCATGTAGCGGACCGTGGATTCCGGGAACTCCTTCATCAACCGGCTGTAGAGGGCCTTGGCCTCGGCCGTCTTGCCCTCGATCTCGCGGACGCGCCCCTCCAGGAAGAGGGCCATGTCGGCGGGAAGGTCGTTCGAATGGCGCTTGATGGACTCGATCGCCCCCCCGGTATCGCCCCCCTCGGCGGTGAGGATGACGGCGTTGTAGACGAGGATCCCCCTGAAAGTGGCGTCCTTGACCTTGGGGATGAGGGCCTCCAATTGTTTCGCCGTCTCCTGGGGGGCGCCCCCCTCCTGGACGGCCACGAGGGCCTGGGCGCTCCGACCGGAGGGGAGGCGGCGGTACTTGGCGGCGACCCGCTTCACCTTCTCCATGTCGACCGTCTCCCCGGAAAGGGCCTGGGCCAGGAGGCGGGAGGCGTGGCGGTCACGGCCGCCTGAGAAGGCGGTCCATCCGAAATAGAGGACGACCAATCCCGCGATGATGCCGACGGCCAGGAGCACCTCCCGCTTGTACTTCAGCAGGAGGTCGTAGCCCTTTTCGACCATCAGGAGAAAGTCGTTTTCTTTTATATGGTGGCGTTCGCTTTTTTCCATAGGAGCGGTAGTTTACCAGAAAGCCCCCTCCCGTTCAAGCAGACGGGGGCGCCGCGTGATAAAATCCACACGATGTACGGGAAAGAACCGGTCAAGCTCACCGCCCTCGCCGCCTGCGCGGGCTGAGCCGGCAAGACGGGTCCGGGCGACCTGTCGGCCATCCTCGAAGGGTTCAAGGGGCACCTCCTGCCCCCCGAGGTGATCTGCGGCCTGGAGGAGAATGAGGACGCCGGGGTCTACCGCCTCAGCGCCGACACCGCCCTGGTCTTCACCGCCGACTTTTTCGCCCCCGTGGTGGATTCCCCCCGCCCCTACGGCCGGATCGCCGCGGCCAACGCCCTCTCCGATGTCTACGCCATGGGGGGGCGGCCCCTGATGGCCCTCAACCTCTTCGCCTGCCCCGCCGACTTGGACCCCGCCGTGGCGCGCGCCATCCTGGAGGGGGGGCGGGAGAAGGCGGAGGAGGCCGGATGCGTCATCGTGGGCGGCCACTCGGTCAACGACCGGGAGCCCAAATACGGCATGGCGGTGGTGGGGACGGTCCACCCGGGCCGGGTGATGCGCAATAACACCGCCCGTCCAGACGACCGCCTGTTCCTGACCAAGCCCCTGGGGGTGGGGCTCCTGACCACGGCCCTCAAGCGGGGGGTGGTCACCGAGGGGGACTTGGGGGCCGCCATCGCCGCCATGGAGACCCTCAACGCCCGCGCCTCCCGCCTGGGGCTCGACCACGGGGCCACCGCCGCAACCGATGTCACGGGGTTCGGCTTTTTGGGCCATCTCATGGAAATGCTCACCCCCTCCACCGGCGCCGAGGTGGACTTTGCCGCGCTCCCCTTCCACGCCGGGGCCATGGAACTCGCGCGGCAGAGCGTTTTCCCCGGCGGGGCCTTCGCCAACCGGCAGTTCTACGCCCCCCATGTCCGGTTCGAGGCCGCCCTCGAGGAGGAGGAGCAGCTGGCCTGCTACGGCCCCGAGACCAGCGGCGGCCTCCTCCTGGCCCTGCCGCCGGAGCGGGTGGAACCCTTCCTCGCCGCCTGCGCCCGCGTGGAGCAGGGGGCGTGGGCCGTCGGGCGCTTCACCGGCGGGGGCGGGATCGTCGTTCAATAACGGGAAATTCCAGGTTGATGGGTCGGAGTCCGCCCGCCCACGGAGGGGCCGGTCATCGGCCTCCTGCCGATTGCCTGCGGATCACCGGCTGCCGTCTATTTTCCTGATCTCCTCGTTCACCCGGTCGCAGAACCCCAGGGGGCCGCACCCCAAAAGGGCGGTTTCGAGGCAGCGCTTCGCCGCGACCCGGTCGCCGTCCAGTTGGAAGAGAAGGACCCCCGCCAGGTAGTTGAATTCGGGGTCGCGGGGGGCCCGTTCCAGCCCCTTGAGGCAGAGGGCCAGGGCCTCGCGGGGCCGGCTGGAGCGGAGGATGGAGGCCAGCCCCTTGAGCGCCATCATCGCCCCCGGGTCCACCTCCAGCGCGTCGCGGAAATGGCGCTCGGCGCCGGCGGGGTTCTTGCGGTCCCGCTCCATCATGCCGAGGGCGGCGAAGAGGGGGGCGCTCTCGATGCTGTACTGCCGCGCCTGGGCGTAGAGGCCGTCGAGGGCGTCGTAATCGCGCCGGTCGAGGAGCAACTGCCCCAGCAGGCCGTAGGCCTCGGGGACGCGGGGGTCCATCGCCAGGGCCACCTTCAGCTCCGCCGCGGCCTTGTCGAGTTCCCCCTGCCCGATCAAGCTCTGGGCGAAGTTGACCCGCACCCGCGGGTCCATGGCCTGCTCGTTGATCATCCCGGCGAAGATCTCCCGCGCCTGGGCGTGCCGTCCCGTCTTCATGTAGTGCTTGCCCAGAAAGGAGCGCGCCTCCGTCATGTGGGGCGCCCGCTCCAGCACCGTCAGCAGGCGCATCTCCCCCTCCTCCTCCCGGCCGGAGGCCATCAACCGCTTCGCCTCGGCGAACATCGCCTCGTACTTCAGCCCCTCCTCGGGGTGGATGAGTTTTTCGGTTTTCTTGGGGGTGGAGTACCCCAGGGCCGTCAGTTTTTTCTTGTCCTCGTCCCGGAGGGCCACCTGGAGGGTGGAAGGGAACTCGACCGCCTGCAGTCCCCGGCGCATCTCCCGCACCCGCCGGCGGTCGGTCAGGAAAAGGTTCTCCTTCTCCCCGGGGTCGTCGGCCAGGTTGAACAGCTTGTAGTCCCGGTCGCCGTAGGCGAGCAGTTTGTGCCCTTCGCGGAGGAGGGCCAGGGAGGGGAGGAACCCCAGCACTTCGCGGCCGTAGAGGGAGGTGGCCAGCACCTCCCGCTCGCCCTCGGGAAGGGCCAGGAGGTTGACGCCGGGGATGCCGGCCGGGGGCTTGAGGCCGGCGAAGGCCAGCAGGGTGGGATAGGCGTCCAACAGGGTCACGGGGCGGCGCTCCCGTCCCGCCTTGATCCCCGGGCCCCAGACCATCAGCGGGATGTGGACGGCGGGCTGGTAGAGGAGGACGCCGTGCTCCTCCTCCCCCCACTCGCCCAGCATCTCCCCGTGGTCCGCCGCGACGAGGACCCTGGCATCACGCGGCAGGGCCCGGAACAGGTCCCCCAGCGCCGCGTCCATCTGGGCGATCTCGGCGTCGTAGGGGTGGGCGAATCGGCCGGCCCACGGCTGGGCGGGGGTGTAGGGGGCGTGGGGATCGAAAAGATGGACCCACAGGAAAAAGGGGCGCTTGGCCGTCTTCAGCCACGCCAGCGCCGCCGCCACCGTTTCGGCCCCCGTTCGCTCCGCGTCCACGTCGCCTCCGGTCTTCCTCGTCATCGTGTCGTCGTAGTGGTCGAAGTCCTTCGCCGCGCCGAAGGTGCGATCCAAAATGGCCGAAGAGAGGAAGGCCGCCGTGGCGTAGCCCTTCTTCTTCAATAAAGTCGGAAGGTAGCCGGCGTCGGGGGTGAACTGCTGGCCGTTGAGGAAGATGCCGGTGTCGAAGGGGGTCCTCCCCGCGAGGATGGCCAGGTGGGCCGGAAAGGTGAGGGGGACGATGGTGTAGGCCTGGTCGAACACCAGCGCCTTCGCCCCCGCCGCGTCCAGGTTCGGCGAGGTCTTTGGGGCGTAGCCGTAGAGGGAGAGGCGGTCGGCCCGCACCGTGTCCAGGGTCACAAGGACGATGGGGTCGGCGGCGAAGGCGGCGCAGGAAAGCAGGATCAGCGGGGCGATAAAGCGGCGCATCGGACGGCTCCTTGGGGGATTGGGGGGAAATTGTAGCATGTCCGTGGAGGAGAAGATGGGGGGACGCCAACATGTCGTTCGGGTTCCCGGCCGGCTTTGGTACACTATGGCCGTGGTGCTCTATCTCACGGCCGATCTGTTCGGGCGGAAGATCCGGTATCCCCTCGATGGCGGGCGCCGCCGCCTGGCCGCCGGGGCGATGCCGGACAACGACCTCTACCTGCCCTACCGCGGCGTCTCCCGGCGCCATTTCGTCCTGGAATGGGAAGACGGCCGCTGGGGCGTTCGCGATCTGGGCAGTTAAAACGGCACCCTCCTGAACGGAACGGCCGTCCAGAACGCGCCGCTGGCCGATGGAGACACGCTCACGGCCGGCCTCGTCGAGTTGAAGGTCTCTTCAGGTGACGGCGGGCCCGATTTGCTTTCCCTTGGAGCGGAGACTCTCCCCCCCGGCCTGGAGCAACTGTCGCGGGACCGCATCATCGAGGCCCTCCGCCGGCACGCCGGCAACCTCACCCGCGCCGCCCGGCATCTCGGCGTTTCCACCGTCGGCCCGCGCAAGATGATGAAGCGGATGGGGATCAACAAGTAAGGGCGCGGCCTGGCGTGCGGCAGGAATTTCAGGATGCCGTTTTAAGCCAGGCATTGGAGGCATGAAAGACAGAGGGATATCGAACCCATGTCGTTTGCCAGGCTGTGTTGCCCTGAACAAGGGGTATAATAAATACGCTGTGCAGACAAAGCTTGGGAGGCCGGTCCCCGAAATCCCGATCGGGAGTGAATTCATGAATCGTATGGATGAAGTGCTGAACAGACTCCGGACCTTCAAACCACGCCTTCAGGTGGAGTTCAAGGTCCGGGAAATCGAAATGTTCGGCTCGCTTGCTCGCGGGACGGCGGGCAAGGACAGCGATGTGGACCTCCTGGTGGAATTTGAGGAGGGAGCGGATCTGTTCGACCAGATGGCCCTGGCCGAATTCTTGGAGGGGGAATTGGGGAGGAAAGTGGACGTAGTATCGAAAGGGGCCTTGCGGAAGGAATTTCGGGACGCGGTTCTGGCCGAGGCTGTGCCGGTATGAAGGACCATGGTCCATACCTGCGTGACATCCTGGCGGCCATTGAAAGCGTCGAATCATTCGTGGCGGGGATGTCGTTTGAGAACTTCCGCGACGATGACAAGACCTCCAGCGCGGTGATCCGAAAATTCGAGATCATCGGAGAGGCCGCCAGACAGATTCCCGAGGAACTCCGACAACGATTCCCGGCGGTTCCTTGGAAAGACATGGCCGGAATGCGGGACAGACTGATTCATGCCTATTCCGGCGTGGATTTCCGATTGGTCTGGGCGGCCATCCATCAAAGGCTCCCCGTCCTCAAAGAGAACATTCGAATAATGCTGGAAAGCAGGAGCTGATCACCTCTGCGCCACGCCCTGTGCCCCCACCAGCCACCGGCATATCGCATAGGGCACGTAGGGGCGCACGGTCGTGCGCCCGATTCCGTAGGGGCACGGCATGCCGTGCCCTTGATGAACACCGATAACGATGGACCCAGTCGGTGATAACGCCGTTCCCGGCTGGGCAATCCGGTGAATCCGTAAGTTTTAATAATTCAGCCACTTAAGAAATCCAAATTCGACCGAAGTCGTGGCACGGGGCTTGCTTTACATAGAGTATGCGAAGCCAGAGCCGTCCCGCGCCAGTCTTGCGTCAGCGCAGGACGGGGTAGACAGTGGGGACTCGATTCATCAGCGCCAGCATGAGGGCTGAATCGGGGGCGTGGACGGCGTCCGCCTCGAGGAGGGCCCGGTGGCGTTCGGCGGCCTTCGCCTCGCCTTTTCCGACGGCGCCGACCCATTCCAGGTAGGCCGGATGAACGCCGGCGGACGCGAGGTAGGCGTCGAAGGCCTCCGCGTCGAAGGCGCCCTCCGCGATGAGGGCGAGGAAGTGGCCGGCGGCGTGGTGTTCCATCCCCTCCGCGCGGAGGGCGGGGGCGAGGACGGCGCGGGCCGCCGCCGCGTCCCCTTCCAGCAGGGCGGCCCAGCCCTCCTGGAAAGCCATGTAGGGGCCCCAGTAGGGGCCGGAGCCGAGGAGGGTCTGCTGGAGGTGGAGGGTGGCGCGCCCCTCGCGGGGGGAGCGCAGGAGGGCGGCCCACACCACGAGGGTGCGCACCTCGTCCCGCCGGCTCCCCAGCCCCTCGGCGGAGACGCCCTCCAGGAGTTCTCCGGCGCGGAGGGCGTCGCCGTCGATCAAGGCGTAGAGCGCCGCCTTGATCAGCAGGTCCTGGTCGCAGCCGGGGAAATGCCCCGCCCTTTCGCGGGCCGTTTCAGAGGCCCGCCGGAAATCTCCCGCGACGGCGTCGGCCTCCGCCTCCAGGGCGGCGAAAAGGGCGCCGTGACCCGCCAGGCCGGCCAGGACCGCCCGCTCGCGGGCCAATCCCGCCCGCGGCCGGGCCGCCGCCCCGTCCCCCTGGAGCAGAAGATCGCGGATGCGTCGGTACTCCATGAGCAAGGCGAGCGATTCCGCGCCCGAACCGGGGGCCCCCTCGATGTCCCCCTCCGGCGTGACGGTCCGCTCACCCCCTTCCGATAAGCGGACCCGGACCCGGTCGGGTCCGTCGAAGAGGACGGCGTCCCCGTCGCCCAACAGGTGGTAGGCCCTCAAATTGCGGAAGGCGAACTGGTTGACGTCATCCACGATCTGGGCGCCGGTCGGAGACCCGTCCAGGGGGCCGGTCACCAGGAGGACCCGCTGGTGGAGGAGCCGGTTGTTGAACCCCTCGAAGGCGGCGCCTCCATGGAAGGGGAAGGCCCGGTAGAACCGTCCGGAGTGGCTGACATTGAACACCACCCGGCCGAGGGAGGCGTCCCACAGGAACGCGTAGGTCGGGTAGAACCAGTAATGGTGGATGTAGGCCGCGAACCGTCCGCCGCCGGCGCTCTGGAAAACGGTTTGGAAATTCCGGTCGAACCCGGGGAAATCCCGCCCCAGCACCCGGCCCAGGAACAGGGGGGGTGCGGGGCGGCCGCGCCCATCCAGAACCTCCAGGATCAGCGGCTGTTTCGCTATCCCCGGCTCCACCTTCCCGCCCAGCACCACTTCCCGGTCGCCGTCGCCGTCCACATCGACCAGCAGTGCATCGGACAGCCCCGGCACCACGCGTTCCCACGCCAGACGGTCGTCCGCATAGGCCCGGACCGATTCTCTCTCGACCTGGATCGCAGTCGGCGGGGGGTGGAGGATGTGCCGTCCTCCGGCCCAGCCCGCCGCGGCCAGGAGGAGCGCTCCGCCGGCGGCTGCGGCGGCCCGCCNNCCCGCCGATGGCGCGGCAGGAGGGGCAGGGTCCGTCCCGCGGCGTACCGCTCCACCGCCGCGGCGCCCCACCGCCGCCGGGGCGCCTTCAGGAGCAGGCCCTCGGCGAGGCGGCGCAGGGGGCGCGAAGCGGCCCCGCGCGGGAGGACGGGGGCCGGGCGGTCCATGTGCCCCGCGGCGATGGTGCCGTAGGTCCCCACGAACGGGGGTTGCCCCGTCACCATCTCGTGCACGACGATCCCGAGGGCGTACCAGTCGGCGGCGGGGGCCGGGGGCTCTCCCAGGAACTGCTCCGGCGCCATGTGGGTGGGCGTGCCGAGGGTTTCGCCCGTGCGGGTGAGCCCCTCCTCCTCTTCGATGTGGACGATGCCGAAATCGCCCAGTTTGACCGTCCCGTCGGTTGCCAGGAAGATATTGGAGGGCTTGATGTCGCGGTGAACGACGCCGTGGGCGTGAAGGTGCGCGAGGGCCTCCGCCAACGCCGCCAGGACGGGCCGGAGCCGCTCCTCCGGCAGGGGGCCGTCGCTTGCGAGGGCCTCCTGGAGCGTCCGGCCGCACACGCGCTCCATGGAGAGGCCCAGCCGGCCGCCGTCCTCGTGGATGTCGTAGTAGCGCACGAGGTGCGGGTGGGCCAGGTCCCGCGCGACGGTCACCTCGCGCCGGATGCGTTCGGTGGCCCGCCCGCCGATGCCGGCCGCCGGGAAGATCTTGAGCGCCACCTCGCGGGCCAGGACCCGGTCCCGCGCGGACCACACCTCGCCCATGCCGCCCCGGCCCAGGAGGGCTCGCAGTTCGAACCGGCCGGCAAAGAACTCACCGGGGGCGATGGAAGGGGGAGGGGATCCCGGAGGAGGCAGGGAGGCGGTATCCAACGGCGCCATTTTAGCATGGGCTCCATCCGGCCGCGCAGGTATGCCTCTTTGGGGTTGTTGATGTCGAAAGTGGGTAAAATATATACAGGCACGATGAGAAGAGCCAATAGCGAATTACTGTAAGTTTATGATATCATTGCACTTAATCGGCGCGTGACTATTTGGCACGGAAATTGCTACATTATTCAATAAGGATTAGTGTTTTCTGTATCCCGCTTATCGCCGCGTGCTTCCGTCCGCGGGAGCGGAACGAAAGGAGTCGAACATGACATGGACCGTTGAACCCAACCCCATCCACCGGCTGTTCGCGGCCGTGGCGCCGGCCTTGCTGGTGCTCCTGGCGGCATGGCCGCTGGGCGCCGCCGTGAGCCCCATGCCGACCCCCGTCAGCGTCGTGAACGAAGTGGCTCCCCTCGACGCCGTGCCGGAGGTCCTCCTGCCCATGATCGACACCGGGGCGCTTCTGCTGGAGGACGAGCAGAACGCCGGCCGCAAGGACCTTCCCTTCCGCTATGCCGCCGAGGTTCCGACGCAGATCAGTCTGCTGGCCGACGGCCTCCACGAGCAACTGCCCAACAGCGACCACCTCTGGCGTCTGCGCATCACCTCCATCCTGGCCTACACCCTCAGCTTCCAGCTTAAGCCCTTTTATCTCCCGCCCGGGGCGCAGTTGTTCCTCTATGCGCCGGACGGGTCGGTGGTGTGGGGCCCGTACACCCATCTGGACAATTCGGCCGGCCGCGAGTTCTGGACCCCCGCCGTCCCCTACGACAGCGCCGTGCTGGAGCTCTATCTTCCCGCCGGGGCGGAGGAACAGCCGCTCCTGGGGGTGGAAACCGCCGTCCACGCCTACAAGGACACCCTGCTGAAGGCGGTCTCCCCGGACAAACCGAACCCCGGGGGCAGCGGCACCTGCAACGTGGACGTGGCGTGTGAGCAGGCCCAGTGGGGCAACGAGATCAACTCGGTGGCCCACTATGTCTTCGGGATGTACATGTGCACCGGGACCCTCATCAACCGCATTCCGGGTGACTGTGTCCCCTATTTCTGGACGGCCAACCACTGTGTCAGCACCTCGGCCAACGCCTCCAAGGTGGTCACCTACTGGAATTTCGAGCGCTCCAGTTGCGGTAGCGGCACGGGCCCCACCAACCACACCGTGAGCGGCTCCTCCCTTGTCTGGACCTATTCGGGGTCCGACTCCACCCTCCTGCAGTTGAGCGCGCTTCCCCCCAGCGCCTATGTCCCCTACCTGGCGGGGTGGGACGCCGCCGCCACCTCCGTCAGCAGCGCCACCTGCATCCACCATCCCAGCGGGGACTACAAGAAGATCAGCCACGAGAACCAGGCCCTCACCATCACCACCTATCTGCAAACCGCCTCCCCCGGGGACGGCACCCATTGGCGGGTGGCCGACTGGGACTCCGGTACCACCGAGGGGGGGTCCTCCGGGTCGGGGCTGTGGGCCGACTCCACCCGCCGCCTCGTGGGGCAGTTGCACGGCGGGTACGCCGCCTGCGGCAACAATTCGGCCGATTGGTACGGCCGCATCTTAACGGCGTGGAACAACGGCGCCAACGCACACCTGGACCCCGGCGGCACCGGGACCAAGTATGTCAACGGCAAGAACTATACCCAGTGTTCCGTCTGCACTCCTCCCGCCGCCCCCTCGGGCCTGACCGTCACGAACGCCTGCAACGGCATCTCCCTCTCCTGGACCGCCTCCGGGGCCGACGGCTACAACATCTACCGCAAAGTGGGGACCTGCGGCGGGACCTATACCCCGATCGCCAGCGGCATCACGGGAACGACCTACACCAACAGCGGCTTGACGGCAGGGAGCCAGTACTCCTATGTCGTGCGGGGCTACGCGGGGGACACCACCTGTGAATCGGGCGACTCCAACTGCGTCACCGCTACCGTGCAGAGCACCCCCGCGGCGCCGGCCGCGCCGACGGTCACCGACGACTGTGTCGGCCTTGTCGTCTCCTGGACGGCCGTCAGCGGGGCGACCGCCTACGACGTGTACCGCAAGGCCGCCACGTCCTGCACCAAGAACGGTTGGTCCATCCCGACGGGGGGGGGCAACATCACCGCCACCACCTGGACCGACACCGGCGCGGCGGCGGGGACCACCTACGGCTATTACATCGTGGCCAAGAACGCCTGCGGCAGTTCGGGCGACTATCCGAATTGCGGAATCGGCACCCACACCCTCAGCGGCCCGCCGGGGACGCCCTCCATCACGGGCATCACGGACGAGGATGCCTGCGCCCAGAGCGGCATTCACATCAACTACGCCTCGGGCACCGGCGCGACGAGCCACAACCTCGTCCGCAGCGGCACGGTGGTGGTGACGGGGTACGCCTCCGGGGCGCTTTACAATCCGGGGGCGACGACCTCCTATAACTATGTGGTCCGGGCCGTCAACGCCTGCGGGAGCACCGATTCGGCCGCGCAGGCTTTCGCCGACGCCAACGCCAAGCCCGGATCGCCGACCATCACGGGAATCACGGACAACGACCCGTGCGCCCAGAACGGCATCAGGGTGGCGTACACGGCGGGAAGCGGGGCGACGGGCCACAACCTGTACCGGGACGGCGCCCTCGTGGTGACGGGCTATGTCTCGAACGCGGTCTACAACCCCGGCGACGGTGCCAGCCACAGCTATGTGGTGCGGGCCGTCAACGGAAGCTGTTACACGGACTCGGGGGCCCAGGCCTTCACGGACGGCAACGGGGCGCCCGGCGCCCCCGTCATCACGGGGATCGCCGACGCCGACGCGTGCGCCCAGAACGGCATCCGGGTGGCCTACACCGCGGGGAGCGGATCCACGAGCCACGACCTTCTGCGCAACGGGACGGTCGTGGTGACGGGATACACCTCCAACGCCCTCTACAATCCGGGTTCGACCACCTCCTACAATTACGCGGTGCGGGCCGTCAACGCCTGCGGAAGCGCCGATTCCGCGGCCCAGGCCTTCAGTGACGCCAATGCCATGCCGGGGGCGCCGGCCATCACGGGGATCACGGACGCCGACGCGTGCGCCCAAAGCGGGATCCGGATCGCCTATACGGCGGGGTCGGGAGCCACGAGCCACAATCTTCTCAGGGACGGAGTCTCCGTGGTGTCGGGATACGCCTCCAACGCCCTCTACAACCCAGGCGACGGGGCCTCCCACAACTACGCGGTGCGGGCCGTCAATGGCACCTGCACGGCCGATTCCGCGGCCCAGGCCTTTTCTGATGCGAACAACAGCACCACGCCGACGATCACCGGGGCCGGCGCCAACGCCTGCCCCGCCGTCACGGTGGACCTGACGACGCAGACGGGGATGACGGGCTATCAGTGGTACCGCGACGCCGCGGCCATCGGGGGAGCGACCACCAGCGCCTATACGGTCGTCCAGAGCGGAACCTACACGGTCCGGTACACCAACGGGAGCGGATGCACCGCCACCTCGGCGGGGCATACCGTCAGCATCGTTCCGTGCATTCCGAACATCGCCTACCTCTCCCACACGGGCCCCGTGGAGGTGGAGGGGGACGGCGACGGAGTGTTGGAGGCGGGGGAGAAGTGGCAGATCACGGTGACGGTCACCAATAACGGCCAGGCCCCCGCCGCGGCCGTCGTCGGCTCCCTGGCGGGCGAGGGGATCGTGGTGTGCGACAATCCCGGCGCCTTCGGGGGAATCGCCGTCGGCCAAACGGGCGCCTATGCCTTCACGTTCATCCCCGATCCGGCTTCCTGGTACGGCACCCACCCCTGCGGAGCGTCCATCGGGTTCGACCTGATCGATAAATCGTCCGACGGCGGGACCTATTCTTACGCCGCCGACGCCGACTTCACCACCCGACAGGTCGGCGCGCTGGGCGGCATCACGACCGAGAACGCCACGGCCCCCAATATCGTGAATGCCAAGAACGGGAGCAAGTCCTCGACCTTCAGCCCCGCGTTCACTCTGACCCCGGCCGTGGAATCGGCGGCCGTGGCCTTCACCCTGTCCAGCCATCCCAACCCCGACGCCTGCGTCCAAGTGGAACTGGTGGCCCCCGACAACGCCGCCCTGACGCTGAAGGGCTACGGAGAGGCGGCGCAGGCCTCGTACGAGGCGACGGCTTTCTACAACGGCCACGGGGCGGGAGCCTGGGTCCTGCGGGTTTCCGAACAGTCGGGGTGCGGGGCCGCCAACGATTCGGTCAACGCCGGCGGCATCGCGATGACCGTCGAGAAGATCGCGGGGGACCCCCAGTGCGATACCGGAACGGCGTCCTGCCTCGCCATCGTCCCGGAGGTCTCCGGCGACGCGCTCCACCGAATGACGGCGGCCAAGAACGCGGAGCCGGCCCGGGTGGACCTCGTCTTCGAGGATGTGTCGGCGGCGGCGTACAACCTGTATGTCTCCAACGATCCCTCCACCCATCCCTTCCAGGTTGCGTCCCCCCTCCTCGGGAACATCCAGTGCGGCATCACCTCCACGGCCCAAGCCGGGGGCATGCGCCTGACGGAAGGCGTGACCCTGGAGGAGGGGATCACCGGCCCGACGGCGGCCCTCTACTTCCTGGTGACGGCCGACAGCGGCGCCGGGACGGAAGGGCCGCTGGGGACCGACTCGGTCCCCACGCCCCGCGACGCCGACGGGTACTGCGCGCGATAGACGATCCTGCCTCTGATGCATTCAGCCCCGGCCCGCGCCGGGGCTTTTTTCGGCCCGCGATCCGTCCGGACAGCGGGACCCGCCCCTTTCCCCTTCGGCGCTTCGTTCCCGGGCGGTGAAACGGGTACAATAAACCCATGTCAACGATGATCCGCCTCCTCCTTCCCCTCTTTTTTTCGGCCGCCCTCCTTCCCGCCCAAGCCCCATCGGAAAAGTGGATGACCCTTGAGACCGCCCATTTCCGCGTCCACTATCCCGCCGGCTATGAAGCGTGGACGCTGCGCCTGGCCCCGCGGATGGAAGCCATCCGCCGGGTGGTGACGGAGGAGGTGGGGTTCGCGCCCGGGGAAACGGTGGATGTCCTGGTCATGGACCCCTACTCCGCGGCCAACGGCATGGTCCTTCCGTTCCTCCGGTATCCCCGCATGGTCCTGTGGACCACCCCGCCCGAGCCGTGGTCACCCATCGGCCACTACCGCGACTGGCCCGAATTGCTCTTCCTCCACGAGGAGGTCCACGCGGTCCATCTGCTGAGGCCCTCGCGCGGGGCGTGGGGCCGCCTGATCGAGCGGCTTCTCCCCCTGGGCGCCATCGGCCGCAAGGCGCCCCGTTGGGTGAGCGAGGGGTACGCAACGCTTCTGGAGGGGAAATTGACGGGGGTCGGCCGCCCCAACGGCGATTTCCGGGCCGCCGTCCTGCGGAAATGGGCGGTGGAGGGAAACCTGCCCTCCTACGGCCAGATGGCCTCGGACGGGGAGTCGTGGCTGGGGATGTCCATGGCCTACCTGATGGGCTCGGCATACATGGAGTGGCTGGCCGAGCGCACCGACGAGGGGGGGTGGAAGCGGCTGTGGGCGCGGCTGACGGCGAAGAGGGACCGCTCGTTCGACGCCGCGTTTGAGGGGGTCTTCGGGGAGGGGCCGGCCAAGCTGTATGACCGCTTCACCGCGGAGCTGACCTGGCGGGCGAAGGAATTGGAGCGGACGATGGAGCCCGTCCTCGCGGAAGGGGAACTGTGGCAGGACACCGCGTGGACCACGGGTGAACCGGCCCTCTCCCCCGACGGGACCCGCATGGCCATCGTCCTCCGGGCCAAGGACGAACCCTCGCGGCTTGTGGTGTGGAACACGCAGCCCGACCCGGAGGCGCAGAAGAAGTGGGACGAATCGGTCGAGCGCATCAAGAGGGAGGACCCGGAGGATTTCCCCGGCGTCCGCACCAAGCCGTTCCCGGCGACCGAGTTGTTCCGGATGCCCCTGTCCGTCGCGCGCGAACCCATGGCCCAGCGGTGGATGCCCGATGGGAAATCCATCCTTTTCACCTCCTTCGAGCCCGACATCCACGGATTCACCTCGCCCGACCTGTTCCTCTGGACCCCGGAAACCGGCGACGTGCGGCGCGTGACGAAGGGGGCGCGCGTCAAGGAGGCCGACCCGTTCCCCGACGGGAAGCGGGCCCTGGCGGTCCACAGCCGCTTCGGCTTCACCCGTCTCGCCGCAATCGACCTCGCCACCGGGGGTGTGGAGTTCCTGACGGAGCCGTCGCTGGAGATGGTCTGGGCCCAGCCGCGGGTGAGCCCGGACGGCAGCCGGGCGGCCGCCCTCCGGCACACGGAGGGGCGGTGGGACCTTGTCCATTTCAACCCTGGACCGGAGGGGGCCCTCCAGCCCGCCGCCATCGCCCTCCCCGAGGGGGCCGTTCCCATGTTCCCCGCCTGGGCCCCCGACGGCCGGAGCGTTTTCGCCTCGGTCGGCCGCGGCGGGTTCATCGATATCCATGTCTCAGACCCCGCCCTGGAGGCCATGACCGCGGCCGTGACCCGGACGCGGGGCGCCGCCTTCGCCCCCGCGCCGACCCCCGACGGGAAAGGGCTCTTTTACCTTTCCCTGGAACCGGACGGGCTGGAGGTCCGCACCCTGGCGTTCGACGCAGGGGCCGGGGCCGCCCCGGAGACGGAGGGGGATCCCGCCTTCGCCCCGGCCGTCCGGCCCGTCCCGCCGGCCGCGATTGAGTTTCAAGAAGAAGCCATCGCCGAGCCCCGTCCCTACGGCGCCGGGAGGCAGGAGTTCTCCCTCCTCTTCGGCGGCCACTGGACGGCCTACACCCGGGCCTGGGAGGCCGGGGTGCGCGGGGGGGATGTCCTGGGGCGCTTTAATTACTTCATCGCGGGGGGAGGCGGGGAGGACGGCGCCCCCCGGGGCGGGACCTTCGCCCTGGGCTGGCGCGGCTGGCCGGTGGAGGTGACGGCGCAAATCTATGATGTGGAGCAGTACCCCACGAAGCAGAAGGGGTGGCCCTACTGGGATTCCCCCGATGCATCGCCCCGCCATTTCGACCGGAACCGCCAAGGAGCCGTGATCACTTTGTCGAAGGATTGGATCCTGCGGAGAGGGCGGGCGGGTTTGGTGGGCGGAGGATTGTGGGAAGATGTCGGACATTTCCGGAAGGAGCACGGTCCCGACCGACGCTTTGTCTATCTGGAAACCTCCGCTGCCCATTTCCACCCCTTCGGCGGCTGGGAAACCCTGGCCTCGCTCTCGATCAGGCGCGAATGGGGGGAGACCGAAGCCCCCGAAAGCTTAGCGGGATGGACCGGCAACCGGTGGGAAGGGTGGACTAGAAACCAGGTGGAACTGCGCGGGGGAATCCGAAAAGGGAGCTTCTCGCTCGTCGTCTCCTATGAACGGCGGGCGTATTCTGGCGTTGGAATCACTATTGACGGTCTCGTCGAGATCACAACGTTTGGAGGAGTGGAGACTTCGCTACTGCCTCGCGCCGCGCAATTCGACGCGGTTCTCCATCCCGCTTTCATGCGGGCGCAGTGGAGCGGCGACCGGTACGAAGGGTGGAAGGCGCATCTGACCGCGGCCGGCCTACCGCTGTTCTATGAACGGTTCCGCCTGTGGTTCGACGGGCCCTCTGAGGGCGAATGGCACGACCTCGCCGGCTTTGAGTGGGACCTTACGAGCGGCCCGCTGGCGCTCGTCCGCATGCCGGGGTTCAGGTTGACCCTCGGCGGGGCCTACCTCTTCGACGCCCCTCTGGAGGGCAAAACCCGCCTCTGGCTCGGCCTGGCGTGGAGGCCCTGAGAAGTGGGGTGCCGCTGAAGCGGTATCAGGTGGCCGCGGCGGCCGCCGCCACGGCCGCCTCCTGGGCCTGGAGCGCCGCGGGGGCGACGGCGTCGCTCCCGGAAGCGAAGGCGATAAGGCCCGTTCCGAGCCCCTTGAGCCGGTTGCGCCAGAGGACGCTGCCGGTGGCCGCATCCAGGCAGAACAATTCCCCGCCCGCCCCGGCGAACACCCGGGCCCCCTCCTGCTGGAGGGTGACGAAGGGGCTGGATTTGAGTTTGGTGCGCCACAATTCCGTTCCGGTGGTGGGGTCCACCGCTGCGGCGTGGCCGCCGATGCCGATGTAAAGGATGCCGGTGCGCTTTTGAGACATGCTTGATCCTCCTGATGCGTATTGGTTCATGGTTGATGGAATAGGGTCGCCGGTGGGGGGGAAGAAGCGCCTTCCTCCGTCTCCTCCGCGGCCCGCGTTCACGAATCCGCTGGGCCCCCGGTGGGCAGGAGAAGTTCGTTCCCCCACCCGTCGTCGGTGCTGATTTGATGCACGCGCGCCTTGTCGACGACGAGCACGGCCCCGAAAAACCCCAGGTCGGGTGTCCAGGGGGGCGGGGGTTCATGGCGGCGCACCGTCAGGGTCAGCACCCCCTCCTCCGGGCCGGATATCTCCAGGGACCCCTTGATGCTCCCCGAGGAGAAGAAGCGGGCGAGATAGACCACCGCCTCCTTTTCGAAGTCGAGGCCGGCCTCGGCCACCGCCCGGAGGCAGCGCCCGCTCCACTCCCTCGCCCGCTCCTCCGCGCCGTCCCCGCGGGAGGTGCACGGCGCGGAGGCGAGCCACTCGTCGAGCTGGGCCCGGCTGGAGAGGACGGCGGTCTTGTGGCTGGATTGGCAGAAACACACGGACAGTTCCGGCGCGAGCCGGTAAGGGGCTTGGGGTCCCACGGAGGCCGCCGGCTTCGCGCAAGCGGAGGCCTGTACGCACGCCAACATGCAGACGGGAAGGAGCGATCGCAACCGGGGAAGTGGCGCGGCCCAAAAGATGCTCATGGTTCCGTCCCCCTTTCATTGCCACGCGGTGTTCCGAATGCCACAGACGCAAGAACGGACGCGGACGAACCATAAATAGCACAGGTCAGGACGACGGTCAAGGAAACCCGCGTCCCCGCATCATGCATATCCTCCGGGCCGGCTTTGTGCTACCCTTTTTCGAAATGAATCCCCCGCAGGAGGAGACATGACCATCGTCCGAGCATTGATCCCCTTCGTTCTGTCCGTTGCGCCCTGCCTCCCGCTCCAGGCCGCGCCGGCCGCCCCGGTGAGCGAAGCCACGCAGGCCTGCCTCGACTGCCACGAAAGCGCCACGCCGGGCATCGTGGCCGACTGGCGCGCCAGCGCCCACGCCCGCACCTCCCCCGCGGAGGCGGTGAAACGACCGGAGCTCGAGCGACGCGTCTCCTCGACCTTCGAAAAGGGGCCGTCGAACGAAGTGGTCGGGTGCGCCGAGTGCCATAAGCTCCGCTCCGAAGCGCACGCCGACGCCTTCGACCACAACGGCTTCACGATCTCCATCGTGGTCTCGCCGGCCGACTGCGCCGTCTGCCACGCCCAGGAGGCGGAGGACTACGCGCACAACATCATGGCCCACGCCTACGGCAACCTCACCGGGAACGCCGTATATCACCAACTGATGGAGTCCATCAACGGCGTCCAGACCCCCGGGCCCAAGGGGTTGACGGCCACCCCCGCCGATCCCCTCACGACCGAGGACTCGTGCCTCTATTGCCATGGGACCCGGGTGGAGGTCAGGGGGAGCGCCGCGCGGGAGACCGCCCTGGGCGAGATGGAGTTCCCCGTCCTGACGGGATGGCCCAACAACGGCGTGGGACGCCTCAACCCCGACGGCACGATGGGGTCGTGCGCCGCCTGCCACACCCGCCACGCCTTCTCCCTGGCCATGGCCCGCAAGCCCGCGGCCTGCTCCGGGTGCCACAAGGGACCCGATGTCCCCGCCTACAAGGTCTACACCGTCAGCGCCCACGGGCGGATCTACGACGCGGCGGGGGAGAAGTGGGACTACGGCGCCGTGCCGTGGGTCCCGGGGCGCGATTTTGCCGCCCCCACCTGCGCCGCCTGCCACGCTTCCCTCCTCGCGGACGGCGACGGCGGGGTGATCGCCCGCCGGAGCCACCGGATGAACGACCGGCTCCCCCTGCGCCTCTTCGGTCCCGTCTACGCCACCGCGCATCCCGTCTCGCCCGACACCACCACGATCCGGAACGCCGCGGGCCTCCCCCTGCCCACGGAATTGACGGGGGAGCCGGCGGCGGAGCACCTGATCGACGCTGCGGAGGCCAAAAAGCGAGAAGGGGCACTGAAATCGGTTTGCGCCCAATGCCACGCCGCCTCCTGGATTGAGGGGCACTTCAAGCGACTGGACCGCTCCGTGGAGACGACCAACGCCATGACCCTGTCGGCCACCCAACTCCTGTTGCAGGCGTGGGATGGGGGGCTGGCGGCGGGGCCGGCGCGGGGCGGCGGTCTCTTCGACGAGGCGATCGAGCGGATGTGGGTGGAGCAGTGGCTCTTCTTCGCCAACTCGGTCCGGTTCGCCTCCGCCATGGGGGGGGCAGACTACGGTGTCTTCGCCGACGGCCGCTGGGCCCTGGCCAAGAACCTGCGGGCGATGGCCGACCACCTGAAAATGCTGGAAGCGGCCGCGCCCGGGAAGAAACCGAAAAAGCGCTGAGCGGGTCAGACGCCGGGGGTCTTCGCCAACCGCTCCGGCAGGCCGAACTTCAGGAGCAGCGGCCGGAACCGCGGATGGGAGCGGATGAAGTCCACCTCCGGGTCCAGCACGCTGTAGAAGAAATAGAGGTCGCGATGGAGGAGGGCCTGCTCCATCGCGTCGAGAGCGGCGCCGGGATCGCGGAGGGCGCAGTGGATGAGGGCCACGAACATCCAATAGGGCTCCCCCTCGTTCCGGATCGCCGTTTCCAATTCCGCCGCGACCTTCCGCGCCGCCGCCGCGTCCCCCTGGTGGGCGGCGACGCGCGCCTGAAAAGATTGATTCATGGCCATCCAGAAGGGCTGGCCCGCCGTCTCCAGGCGAAGTTCGGCCAGGGCTTCGTCCCAGCGGCCCCGCCGCATGTGGAGGGAGGCCCGGGAGGTGTGCAGGCCGAAGAAATCCGGGTCCATCCGCAGAATCACTTGCATTTCGGATTCGGCCTCGTCATATTCCCGGCGGTCTTGGTGGATGTCGGCGAGACTGGACCGGATGATTAGGGAGAGGGGGTCGAGGTCCCGGGCCAGCCGCGCCTGGCGAAGGGCCTCATCCAGGAGGCCGATACGGCGGAGATGGACGGCGAACCACTGGTGGGCGGTGGCGTAGCCGGGCTTGAGGGCGATGGCCCGCTCGAACAGGCGGGAGGCCTCGTCCCATTGCCAGTCCCCGGAGGACAGGACCCATCCCAGCGTGGCATGGGCCTCCGCCAACTGGGGGTCCAACTGCAGGGCCCGCCGGGCGTGTTCCTTGGCCCTTTCGTAGTATGCGTCCCGGGAGGAGGTGCCGTAGGTGGCCAAAATGGCGTAGGCCTCGGCCGTTCCCAATTCGGCCGGGGCGAAAGCGGGGTCCTGGCGCAGGGCTTGAGCGAACAGTTCCACCGCCCGCTCGAGGTCCTCCTGAGTGCGGAGCGCCCAATGGCGGCGGCCCTGCTGGTACAGTTGATAGACCGACACGGCGGTCGCCGGCCGGCCGGCCGTCACGGTCCCCTCCCGTCCCAGGCGGCCCCGCAGGTTGCCGACCACACTGCGGGCGATGGATTCCTGGACGATGAGGGGATCGGCCGCTACCGTGACGATCGAATCGGACCAGACATGGAAACCGTCACTGGTCCGGATGAGTTGGGCCGTCACCTTGAACCGGTCCCCCGCCTGGCGGACGCTTCCCTCCAGGACCAGGTTCACCCCCAGCCGGCGCCCGACGGCGCGAATGTCCACCCCTTTTCCCTTGAAGGCGAAAACGGAGGTGCGGGCGCACACCTTCAACCCCTCCAGGCGGGCGAGGCTGTCGATCAATTCCTCGGTGATGCCGTCGCTGAAGTATTCGTTGTCCGGTTCGGGAGTCAGATTGAGAAACGGAAGGACGGCGATGGAGTCGACCCAGGGGCTCTCCTGGGCCGCAGGGCCGGAAAGAGGAGCAGAAGAGGGGGGATGGGCCGACCGCCAAAAGCCCCAGGCCGCCGTCAGGATAGCCGCAACCACGGCCATCCAGATCCAAAAGCGGCCGGACCCCATGCGGGGTCCCGATGCCGCCGCCGCGGAGGGGGGCGGTTCCAGCCAGGGGAGGGCCACACTGTAGAGTTCGACGGGGATCTCGAGATTTTTCAACGGAGGACTGCCCATGGCGGTGAGGGGGTGGGGCACCAGGCCCCGTACCTGGTCCCGCACCTGCCGGGTGAGGAAGATCCCCCCCGGCGGGGCGAGCGGGAGGATCCGGGCGGCGACATTGACGGCGGTGCCGAACAGGTCCCCTTCCCGGGCGACCACGTCGCCGACGTGGATCCCGACGCGCAGGAGGATGCGGCGGTCGGAATCGGCCCGCTCGTTGCGTGCCCGGAGGGCCGTTTGCAGGGCGATGGCGCATTCCACCGCCTCCACCGTGCTGGCGAATTCCACCATGAATCCGTCCCCCATGGTGCGCACCTCCCGGCCCCCGAACCGGCCGAACAGGGGCCGGGCCAGGACGCGGTGCTCTTCCAGCAAGTCCAGCGCGGCGCCCTCGTCGTGTTCGGCGAGGGCCGAATATCCCACCATGTCGGTGAACATGATGGCGGCGAGTTTACGCGCGGCCGGGTCGGAAGGGACGGGCATCCCCATTATTGTACCTTGCCCGCGGCCACCCCCCCCGGGCGAGCGGTTGCGGCGGGGCCCCGCATATGTTAAGGTAAAGCATTCCTATATTTTAGAGGTTTCCCATGCCGCACGCCCTTATCGCCGCCCTCCTTTCCGCCGCCCTCCTGCTTCTGCCCCAGGTTCAAACCCAGGAGCCGATGACCGAGACCGACGCCTTCGTCCAGGAGATGTCGGTCCTGGCTTCCAACGGGGACCTGGTCCTCTTCCGCGCGGGGGTCTTCGACCCCGCCAAGGGGGTGCCCGAAGACGCGGGGTTCGCCGTCTCCTCCTTCCGCGACCACGACGACGGCGACCTTCTCTATGTCGTGCAATTCCGCAAGACGCCGGGCGAGGGGGAGCGGACGATGATCGGGAAGGAGGGCGGGACCATCCTCCACTACGTTCCCAACAATGCCTACCTGGTACGGATGGATTCGGAACGCTTTCCCCGCCTCCACGGCGAAGCCGCGGTCCGCTCGGCTTTCCGGCTTCCCAAGTTCGCCAAATTGGACCCCGACCTCACCGCCGACTTGGACCGCGACCGGCTGATCGAGCTGGTGGCGCCCGCCGGGACCTCCCTCTCCCCCGCGGCCGGTCTGCTGGCCAAGCAATTCCCGGAACTGCGGTTCGTCACACAGGCCTTTCACCACAAGGGCGGCCGCATCGTGGCGGAGGTTCCCGTCAAGTCCCTGCCCCCGTTCCTCGACTACGCCGCCGGCCTCGAGGCCGTCCTCTCCATCCTGCCGTGGGAGGAGAAGCAACTGCTGAACGACAACTCCATCTGGGTGGGGCAGAACTACGACACCACCAACAAATTGAACTACGCCCTCTCCGCCACGATCTGGAACAAGGGGATCACCGGCACGGGGCAGGTCGTCTGCGTCAACGACTCGGGCCTCGACTCCGACATGTGCTTCTTCCGCTACAGTTCCAACGCCAACGCCTGGACGCAGGCCCAGGAACTCACGCCCCCGGACACCGGGACCATCGACAATGCCAAGAAGGTCATCGCCTACTATGTCCAGCCCGGCGCCGTGGCCTACGACTACGCCGGCTCCTCCTACCACGGCACCCATGTCTCGGGTTCGGTGGTGGGGGACAACTACGCCACCCTTTCCACCCCCACCTCCGGCGGCCACGACAGCGGCGACGGGATGGCGCCGAATGCCCAACTGGTCCTGCAGGATGTGGGCGGCACTTCCGGACTCTCCGGCCTCGTCGGGGACCTCGACCTGATGTTCCTCCAGGCCTACAATGCCGGGGCCCGCATCCACTCCGACTCCTGGGGCACCACCGAGAGTCTCTACGACGCCACGGCGCAGGACATGGACGAGTTCATGTACCGGCACGAGGACTTCCTCTTTGTCGTGGCCATGGGCAACTCCGGCACCGCCCCCGGCGACGGGAGCATCGGTTCCCCCGCCACCGCCAAGAATATCGTCAGCGTGGGAGCCACCACCAACGGCTCCTCCTCCAACGCCAACAACCTCCAGGCCTACAGCCGCGGCCCCGTGGACGACGGCCGCCGCAAGCCCGATATCTGCTCCCCCGGCGCCTCCATCAACTCCGCCTCAGGCAACTCCACGGCCGGCGACGGCAACTGCTCCCCCAAGACCCTCTCCGGCACCTCGATGGCCACCCCCACGACCTCGGGCTACCTGGCCCTCCTCCGGCAGTATTTCACCGACGGCTGGTACCCTTCGGGGACCAAGACCGCGGCCGACGCCCGCAACCCCTCCGGCGCTCTGATGAAGGCGGTCCTCGTCAACGGCGCGATGGAGATGACGGGGACCGACCTGGTCAACTCCTCCACCATCACCCGCATCCCCTCGATGGACCAGGGGTGGGGGCGGACCCACCTGGAGAACGGCCTCTACTTCAGCGGCGACGCCCGCCGGACGCGGGTGTGGGACATCCGCAACCCCGACGGCCTCATCACGGGCCAGCAGGCCGAATACACCGTCGCCGTTCCCTCCAACGCCCAGCCGCTCAAGGTGCACCTGGTGTGGACCGATCCCGAATCCACCACCCTGGCGGCGGTCAATCTGGTCAACAACCTGGACCTGGAGGTGGTTGCCCCGGGCGGGACCGTGTACCGGGGCAATGTCTTCTCGGCCGGGCAGTCCACGACGGGCGGGACCGCCGACGCCCTCAACCCCGTGGAGGGCTTTGTCCTCAACAGTCCGGCCACGGGCGACTGGACCTTGCGCGTCAAGGCCACCAGCGTCCCCGGAGCGGCGACGGCCCCCTACAGCAACCGGCAGGGGTACGCCCTCGTGGCCACCTATGCCGCCTGCGCCTCGTCGCTTTCCGCCCCCACGGGACTGATCGCCGCGGACAACGGCACGACCGGCATCGATCTGGCCTGGAACAGCGTCTCCGGCGCCACCGGCTATGTGGTCTACAAGGCCGTCGGCGCCAGCCCCGCCCCCGGGGCTTACAGCGTCCTCGTCCAGCAGGCGGGCACCGCGTTCACCGACACCAAAGTGCACGGCGGCTACACCTACTGGTACAAGGTCCGGGCCACCGACAACTGCTCGGAATCGCCCCTCTCGTCGGCCGCCTCGGCCACCTACACCGGCAACTGCACCCTCTATCCCGCTTTCACCGGGATCGGGAGCGTCGCCAACGACCTGGGGACGGTGGTGTGCGACCTCGTTCTCTCCTGGCCGGCGGCGACCAGCAACTGCCCCCTGGGCCCCTCCGTCGTCTACAACATCTACCGGGGGACCACCCCCTACTTTCCCCTCGACGGGACATCGCTCCTGGCCCACGGGGTGGCCGGGACCACCTACACCGATTACTCGGTCAACGCCCTGACCTCTTACTACTATGTCGTCCGGGCCGAGGACTCCACCACCCTCAACGGAGGCCCCCACAACGGCGGGAACCAGGACACCAACACGAAGATGCTCAAGGGGACCCCCTGGGCCGCCACCACCGTGCCGGGGACCTTCACCGACGATGGGGGCGACACCGCCGCCAAACTCTTCGCCAACGGCGTCTGGCGCGTCACCAACCGGCAGAACCACACCTCCGGCGGCTCCCTCTCTTACTACAACGCCCTCGACGGCAATACCTACCAGGCCGGGCAGTGCTCCGACCTCCGCACGCCGCCCCTGCCCCTGCAGGCCGGGGCCCAATTGTCCTACTGGGTTCGGTACAACGTCGAATACCAGTGGGACGGCGTGGTGGTGGAGATCTCCACCAACGGGGGGTCCACCTGGACGGCCCTCACGCCGACGGAGGGCTACCCCGGCGACTTCTCCACGGGCGGTGGAGTGTCCAGTCCCATCAACGCCTGCAACTACGCCCTCACCCAGGACTGCTTCAATGGTCCCAGCGGCAACGCCGCCCTGACCGCCTGGACGAACTACCATCACGACCTCTCCGCCTACGCCGGCCAGACCGTCATGGTCCGGTGGAACTTCTCCTCCGACGGCGGGGCCGAGTTCGAGGGGTTCTATCTCGACGACATCGAAGTAACCAACGCCTCGGTCAACGAGGGGTGCGCCACCCGCGACGGCATCGTGGCCCTCGACGTCGCCTTCTACGCCTGCGACGGCCTCGTCGGGATCCAACTGGCCGATTTCGACCTCAAGGGGAACGGCAGCCACCCGGTCGTCATCATTAGCACCACCGAGCCGGGGGGGGAGACGGTGACGCTGACCGAGGACCCGCCCGACACGGGCTCCTTCACGGGCTCCATCGCCGCCACGGCCTCCGCGCCCCCGTCGCCGGGCCTTCTCTCCGTCGCCCACGGCGACACCATCACGGTCACCTACCTCGACGCCGACGACGGCCACGGGGGGACCAATGTCACCAAAACCGACACGGCGACCGCCGACTGCGTCGGCCCCGTCATTTCCAACGTACTGGCCGTCAACGTCACCTACGGTTCCGCCGACATCACCTGGGACACGAACGAGGCCGCGGACAGCTTTGTCCAATACGACGATGGTGCTCCGCCCGTGGAGCATACCGCCATGGATGGCGCCTTCGTCACGGGCCATTCCATCCATCTGGCGGGGCTTTCGCCCTGCACCACCTACTATTTCTTCGTCCGCTCCGACGACCCGGCCGGCAACCGGGCCACCGATGATCATGGTGGGACTTACTATTCGTTCGAAACGCCGCAGATGACCAACCCGACCTATGCCAGCACGGATGTGCCCAAGACGATTTCGGATAACACTTCCGTGGAATCCACCCTTGAGGTGGCGGATAACAAGGTGATCCAGGATGTGAACGTCACCATCGGGAACATCACCCACAGCTACACCGGGGACGTGGAGATCCGGCTGATCGGGCCGGACGCAACGACGGTCCTGCTGGTGGACAACCGCGGCGG
>DCUZ01000109.1:0-7345 GCA_002327305.1 Holophagales bacterium UBA2201
CCGCTCCCGGCGTCCCCACCATGGGGCTGAACTCCCATTCGCAGTAGTGGCGGCGGCCGTTGTAGGCGCGCAGGGACTCCTTCGTCGAAGTGGAGAAGACGCCGATGATGGGGCCCGCCGGGGCCTCGCCGTCAATGCCGGTGGTTTCGAAGGGCTTGATCTCGATGGTGGAGCCCGGCAGGGTCCCCAGCCCTCCGCCGGGCGGCTGGCCAGGCATGGGGGGCGACCCGGGCTTGACCGGGTCCGTCCCCTCGGACCCGGGGATGGTCACGGCGGGCCATTTCACCCCGCCGGCGAAGATGAGGCCCCATTTGTCGGAGTTGGTGATGGGGTCCTTCCACAACTGGCGGATGCACCGGTGCTTCCCCGGCCCGATCTCCATCAGTTCCTTTAACTTGGTCGGGGGCCGACCCCACCGCTGCTGGAAGAGCCGGAGGGCCTCCACATATTGTTTGCCCCGGAAGATCAGCTCGTCCTCGTTCTCCCTCTGGAGGCGGTTGCTCCACAGTTGGAAGCCGGCCGTGAGGCCGATCAACACGAGGGTGACGAAGACCATCAGGGCGGCGAGGGTGTAGCCGCGCGCGGCGGCGCGCGGCGCGGGAAGGCGGGAAGGCGGGAAGGCGGGAAGGCGGTCAAACAAAGGATAGTCCCCGCAATTCTGAAATGTTCTGGTCAAAGTGTTTCGGCCTTCCAGCCTTCCAGCATTCCAGCCTTCCAGCGTCCCTTCCCGCCTCACCATTCCGAATACGCCGTCCCGTCGAGGGCCGTCTCGTAGGAGGCGGAGCGGATATCCACGATCCCCGGTTCGACGAAATCGTCGAAGGACCCGAAGCCGTCGTCGTCGCCGAGTTCCCCCTCCTCGGTGGCCCAGTCGGCCTGCCCCGTCACCGGATCGATGGGGACCCGGCGGAGGTATCCCTTGCTGACGAGTTCCTCCAGCGAGGAGGGGTACTTCTGGTAGTCGGCGTAGTACTGGTCGATGCAGGAGCGGATGGTGAACAGGTTCTCCTTCAGCGCCGCCTCGCGCGCCCGCTTGGGGGCCTGTTTCATCGCCGGCAGGGCCACCGCCGCGAGGATGCCGATGATGGCGATGACGATGATGAGCTCGATCAGGGTAAAGCCCCGACGCGCCGCGCGTCGGGGCGCGGGAAGGCGGGAAGGCGGGAAGGCGGGAAGGCGGGGAGGCGGGAAAGCGGAAAGACGGAAAGGCGGAAAGGCGGAAAGGCGGAAAGGCGGAAAGGCGGGAAGGCGGTCAAACAAAGGATAGTCCCCGCAATTCTGAAATGTTCTGGTCAAAGTGTTTCGGCATTCCCGCGTTCCCGCGTTCCCGCACCCCATCGTGGCATCAGTGATCATCATGGGTTCACCATTCACTGTATTTGCTCCCGTCCAGGCCGACGCCTTCGCTGAGCGAATAGACGTCGTACACGTTCTGCCCCCCCCAGGAGTCGGTGTCCGGTTCGTCCTGGAGCGAGCGCAGGCCCCACTCGGTCTCCCCGGTCATGGGGTCCACGGGGACGCGGCGGAGGAACTTCAGCTTCTTGTTGTTCACCTCCACCCCCTCCACGAGGGTCTCCAGGTCGGGGGGGTAGCCCTCGGAATCGATCTCGACGGCGAATTTGAACATCTCGAAGGCCTTCTTGTATTCGTCGATGGCCGTGCGCATGGTGCGCAGATGGTACTTCAACTCCAGCTCCTTGTGGCGCTTGACCGAGTGCTTGGCGGTGGGGATGACCATGGCCGCCAGGATGACCAAAACGGCGCACACCATCATCAGTTCGGCCAGGGTGTAGCCCCGACGCGACACGCGTCGGGGCGCTTGAGGGCTTGAAGGCGGGAAGGCGGGCAGGCGGGCAGGCGAGCTGCGGTCTCCATGATCCATCGCTTTCAAGCTCGTCGTGTCTCGGCGTTCCAGCATTCCAGCGTTCCCGCATTCCAGCATTCCAGCGTTCCAGCGTTCCCGCCTCAAGAGGTCACGGCGTCCTGGCATGGATGATGACCGGGTAGGCCTCGATCGGCCATTGGTTGTCCTGGTCGTCGTAGACGGCGCCCTCGACGATGGAGAGCGTGGTGCGCTCCCCGGAGAGGAGGGTCCCCCTCAGGGTGGCGATGTCCCACGCCCCGGAAGGGAGGGCGAAGTCCACGCGCAGGCGCCCCGGCCCCTCGACGGTGGTGACGAGCTCCACTCCGGGAAAGGGCTCCACCCCGTCCAGGGCGGCCCCGGACGGATCGAAGGCCACCATCAGACTGCCCCGGCCGTACCCCTCGCCGTCGCCGGTCAGGTTGACGGTGAAGGGCTCCCCCACCCCGCCCAGAATGGCCGACGGGTTGAACCCGAAGGCGGGGAGCGCGCTCTGCGACCCGGGGAGCCCGGGGACGGTGGGGGGACGGTTGCCCCCGCCCGGCGGCTGGAGGCCCCGCCGACTGCCCGGTTGGATGGCTCGGTCCCGCTGGATGGGGTCGCTCCTCAGATCGCGGGGGGCGGCGGCCGGTTCGGGCTCGGAGGGCTTCCCGTCGAAGGGCCCGGGGCTTTCCGAGGTCACCCGCGAGGTGCTCCCCTTCATGGAGATGTTGTCCTCGGTCCCGGCCCAGATGGGGAGGAGGTCCTCGTCGCCGATGTCGGGCATCCGGATGATCTGGGGGGTGACGGAGAGGATGAGGTCGGTGCGCTGCTCCTTTTTGTTCTGCGAGGAAAAAAGGGACCCCAGGAGCGGCAGGTCCTGGAGCCAGGGGATCCCCGACTTTCCGGCCGTGCGCGTGGTCTGCAGGAGGCCGGCCAGAAGGTTGGTCTCGCCGTCCTTGAGGCGGATGACCGACTGGATGGTGCGCGTGGAGATCTGCGGCACCTTCTGCCCGCCGCCCATGTCCACTTCGCCCGAGACGTTGGAAACCTCCACCTTCAGTTTCAGCGTCACCTCCCGGTTGTGGTGGATGCGGGGTTCGATGTCGATCTTGATCCCCACATCGGTGTACTGGTAGGAGTTGTAGGGCATATAGTTGTAGCCCTGGGTCTGGCCCGGGTTGTAGCTCTGGAACGAGGCGGTGACGATGGGGACCCGGTCGCCGATGTGGAGGGAGGCCTTCTCCCCTTCGGAGATGCGCAATTGGGGCTGGGCCAGGGCCTCCGCTTCGGAGATGCTTTTCAGAAAATGGAAGGTGATGTTGGGAATGGTGATGTTCCAGTTGCTCCGGCTGAGGTCGATGTTGCCGAAATCGATGGGCACGCTGTTGCCTTCGGAGTCGGTGGCCCCCTTGTGGGTGAGGGTGACGCCGTAGGCCGACAGTTCGGTCCCGAACTCCTTGAGTTTGTTGGAGTTGACCTGGAGCAGTTCCACGTTGAGGAGCACCTCGGCCTTGGCCTTGTCGTTGTTCTCGATGATTCTCTGGGCCAGGGCCACCTTGTCCACGCCGTCGCGCAGGACGATGGCGTTCAACTGCTGGTTGATCCCCATCCGCTTGGCGTCGATGATGGCGCGCAGGACGGTGGAGACGTCCTTGACGTCGCCGTTGGACAGGTAGAAGGTCTGGATGACCAGGTCCTCGTAGGCCCGCCGGTTCTGCTGGGTGTCGGGGACCACGATGATGGTGGCCTCGTCGCGCACCTTGTAGAAGCACCCCCCCACCTGCATCAGGTTGTCCAGCGCCTGCTCGGGGGTGACGTCCTGCATCTCCACCGTGACCTTCTTGTCCTTCATCTGCGCGTCGAAAAGGACGTTGAACCCGAACGCCTTGGCCACGGCCTTGCAAATGTCCTGGAACTCCGTGGGCTTGGGGAAGGAGAAGCTGAGCGGCACCTTGGAGCGCGGGTCCAGTTGCGGCAGGACCGCCGGCTTCTTGGCCGCGATCTGCTTCTCCTTGTCGAGGTTGGTGAGGGAGGCCTGCATCTCGGCGAACTCCCGCTCCGCCCGGGCCAGTTGGTCGGCGGCGAACTGGTTGTTGGGGTCGAGTTGGACGGCGATCTGGTATTCCAGGATGGCGCCCGGGTACTGCCGGCCGCCGTGCAGAGTCTTGCCGTTTTCGAAATGGAACTGGGAGGCCCTGAGTTTGGCCCGCTCCAGGTTGATCCGGAAGCGCACGTTGTCGGGGTCCTTGGCCAGGGCCGAGAGGTATTCGGCCACCGCGGCGTCGTAGTCCCTCGACTTCTCGGCCTTCTCGCCGGAGCGGAAGGCCTGGTAGCCGGTGCAGGAAAGCTCCAGAAGGAGCAGGGCGATCAGCAGTTTTCTCACGGTCCCACCTCGAGTTTTTCGGTGATGTCCTCAGGAAACCCCACGAAGCCGAGCTCCACGGTCTCCAGGTTGATGCGCCGCAGGATGTAGCGGGAGGCGAAGGTTTCCCCCGCGAAGACGTTGTAGATCTCGCCGCCGTCGGTGAACACGGCCAGCATCTTCCCCTCGGGCCCGAACGCGCCGAGATACCGCACCGTCACCGCCGGGGGCTGGGGCTTCGGGGGCGCCGGGGGCTGGACGGGCGGCGGCGGGGTCAGGGCCTCGGGAGGAGGGGCCGGCGCCTTACCGCCGGGGCCTCCGGCCCCGGGGCGCCCGCCGGGAGACGCTTCCGGCGGCTTGGGCGGCGCGTACCGGAAGAGGTTGCGGCCGACGCTGAAGCTTTCCCCCCCCTCCACGCCCTCCAAGGCGGCCAGGCGCAGGCGCGGCGGGTCCATGAGCCGCGCGGCCTTGCGGCCGGACGCGCCGCCCCGGGCCCTCTCCTCGAACATCTCGGCGGCCCGCTGCGACCGGGACGCGTCCGCTCCTCCGCCCTTCGACAGGACCTTGCTCACCCCGTAGAGGGCGACCAGCCCCAGGAGGAGGAGGATCCCCCGCCGGACCTTCACGGGGCCGCCTCCTGGTGGAAGACCGTCCGCAGGCGGAACTGCAGGCGCACCTTCTCCTGGAGGTCCCCCGCGCTGGTCAGGTTGAAGGTGTCCAGGATCAGGAAGGTGGGGGTCACCTCGATGAAATTGAGGAGGTTGCGCACGCTCCCGTAATCCCCCTCGAAGGGAAAGACGATGCCGAATTCGGCGAGGTCGGCGTCCTTGAGGAACGACTGGTCGAAGGTGATGCGATGGGGGACGGCCCCGGCCTTGCGGGCCATGTCGTCGATCTCGCGCAGGAGGTCGGGAAGCCGCTCCTCCCGGCTCCCCGCGCGGGCGTAGAAGTCGGCCACGCCGGTCTCCACGGCCCGCCACCCCTCGAGCGATCGCTTCAGTTCGTCCCGCTTTCCGGCGGCCGTCCGGAAATCCGACTCCAGCCGGTCCCGCTTCAGGGCCGCGAGGTCGAACCGGTCGGCAACGAGGGTCCGGTAGCCCAGGGTGAGCGCCCCGTTGAGGAACAGCGCCGCCACGGCCGGCAGCCAGACCCACCGGCGTTCCAGGCAGAGCCGCCAGAACCTCATGGCTGCACCTCCCTGAACCGGGCGGTCAGATCGAACTTCTTGCCGTGGGCGGAGGAAAACTCCTCGTCGGAGAAGTTGCCCGGGACGATCTCGTCGAAGGCGGGGTCGTCGCGCAGGGCGGCGAAGGCGCGGATCATGCCGTCCCGGACGGGGGTGATGCAGGTGAGCCGGACCGCCACTCCGCCCCCCTTCGCGTCCTGGGTGGTGCCCAGGGCCACCAGCCGGACGTCGTCGGGGAGGACCCGCTCCAGCCGTTCGAGGATGCGGCTCCAGGAAAAGGCCCGCCGCCCGATCAGGTCGTTGACGGCCAGGGCGGCCCCGTGGAGGCGCTGGAAGTCCACGCCGGAAAGCTCCTTGCGCAGGGCCTCGCTCTCCCCCTTGGCCTCGCGGATGCCCTGGTCCAGCTCCGCGATGCGGGCCTGCGTGGCCTCGTTGACCGACAGGCCGCGGACGACGCCGCGGACCGACAGGGCCGTGACGGCCACCGCGGCCGCGTAGAGGAGGACCACGACCGCGGTGAAGAGGCGGTAGTCCCGGAAGGGGCGGCGGGCGAGGTTCAGCTCAGGGTACGACATGGAGCCCTCCCGCGAAGATCTCCCCCTCGGGGTTCCAGAACTGGGGCAGGCGCGACGCGTCCGCCCTCACGCGCCCCCGCAGGGCCGGGGCGAGCACCTCGCCCGGCAGGCCCCCCTCCTCCAGCGGCAGGACGGCCGGATGCTGATACACCACCAGCCGGGAGGGCGGCGCGGCGCCGCCGAGGGCGAAGGTCCTCCGGACCTCATCCATGACCGGACCGGGCCCCCCGGGGGGGAGGAGGCGCTGGCGCAGGCTGAGCAGGTGGCCGTCCGTGAACGCGCCCAGGGTCCACAGCCCCTCTTCCACGACCAGCAGGCCCCAGTCCCCCTGCCTCGGCAGGGCGTGGTAGAGGGTCCAGAAACTGGTCACGACCGCCCCGAGGCGCAGTTTGCGGTGGTCGAAGGCCTCATCGAGGGTGGAGAGGAACCGGTCGAGGGTGAAGGTGACCAGCAGGCGCCCGACGCCCCCGGCGCCGTCGCGCAGGCGGGCCCAGGCGAAACGCACCTCGTCGGGCTTGAGGAGGAACGCCTTCTTGAGGTGCCAGGCCACGCGCTCCCGCAGTTCCTTCTCGCGGTGGGGCATGGCCTCCCCCTCCAGGACGAAGGAGCGCATCCAGGCGTCGGGGAGGACCAGGACCAGGCGCCGGGCGCCGCTGCGGGCGGCGGCCTGGACGAACACCTCGGCCGCTTCGGCCGGCCGGACCATCTGCGGCCCCGCGGAGTGGAGCTTGATGGAGTCGTCGGCGAAGGGAAAACTCCCCGCGTTGACGAGGAGGGTCTCCCGCCGTTTCCTCAGCAGGGTGGCGAACCGGAGTTCGGAGGCGTCGGGATGGAGGACGGCGACGGTCATCAGTCCACGAAGGTCACTTTGTTGGCCTCCCGCAGGGAGCATTTCCCCTGGAGGACCTTGTCCAGGGCCGACTGGCGGAGGAAGAGCATCCCCTCCGCGGCAGCGGCCTTCTTGATCTCGGAGGCGGGACGCTTGTCCAGGATGAGGGCCCGGATGCTGTCGGACATGTCGAGCAGTTCCCCAATGGCGTTGCGGCCGAAGTAGCCGGTGCCGTTGCACTGCAGGCACCCCTTCCCCTCGTAGAAGGGGCGGTCCCGGTACTGGGAGGGGGGGAGCCCCGACTCCTCCAGGAACTCGTCCGGGTAGTGCACCTGCGTCTTGCAGTGCTTGCAGATGACGCGCATGAGGCGCTGGGCGAGGACGCAGTTGAGGGCGGAGACGAAGTTGTAGAGCTCCACGTTCATGTTGAGGAACCGGCCGATGACGTCCACCACGTTGTTGGCGTGGACGGTGGTGAAGACCAGGTGCCCGGTGAGGGCCGACTGGATGGCGATCTGGGCGGTCTCCTCGTCGCGGATCTCGCCGACCA
>DCUZ01000109.1:7380-13509 GCA_002327305.1 Holophagales bacterium UBA2201
AGGGCCGCGTAGAGGGTGGTGGTCTTCCCCGAGCCGGTGGGCCCCGTCACCAGGATCATCCCGTAGGGCTCGTGGATGAACTTGCGCATCTTCTTGAGGGTTTCGGCGTCGAACCCCAGGATGTCGAGGCGGAGGTTCTTGAACTCCTCGTTGAGCGACTCCTTGTCGAGGATGCGGATGACGCAGTCCTCGCCGTGGACCGTGGGCATGACCGAGACGCGGAAGTCGATGGTGCGGGCCTGGATGCGCAGTTTGAACCGGCCGTCCTGCGGGATCCGCTTCTCGGCGATGTCCAGCTCGCTCATGACCTTGATGCGGGAGAGGATGGTCTGGTGGTGGCGCTTGTCGATGGGCTCGAGCGCCTGGTACAGCATGCCGTCGATGCGGTACTTGATGATCACCTGCTTGTCCCGCGTCTCGATGTGGATGTCGGAGGCGCGGCGCTGGATGGCGTTGAAGATGACCGAATCCACCAGTTTGATGATGGGACTGGTGTCGGCGGCGATGCGGTCGAGGGAGAGGGACTCCTCCCCCTTCTCCTCCTCGCTCACCAACTGGAGGCGGAAGTCCTCCGTGGCGTCGTCCAGAATGCGCTGGGTGGACTCCCCCTTCTCCAGGAGTTCCTGGATGACGGCGGCGTCGGCCACCTTCAGGCGGATGGGCTCGCCCAGCAGCATCTCCAACTCGTCCCACTGGGCGTGCCGGGCGGGGTCGGCCACGATGATCCACAGCACCCCGTCCTCCCGGCGGTCGGGGAGGAAGTGGTACTTGACGATCAACTCCTGCGGGATGGAGTGGAAGAGTTCGTAGTCGAGCTGGAAGGCGCCCAGGTCCACGAACTCCAGGCCCAGTTTGGCCGCCAGTTCCCGCGCCTGCCCGGCGCCGCCGTCGAAGAGGGTCGCCATCGCCGCGGGCCTATTTCATGTGCCCCACGAGGTAGACGAGGGGCAGGTAGACGGAGGCCAGCAGGGTGGCCACCAGGGACCCCATGAAGATGAGAATGAGGGGCTCGATCAGCGTCATCAGCCGGCCGAGCTTGGCGGTGATCTCCTCGTCGAAGAACTCGGCGGCGGCGAAGAGCATGTCCTCCAGCGCCCCGGTGGACTCCCCGACCTTGATCATCTCGACGGCCACGGCGGGGAGGCGGCGGGTGGACTCCAGCGAGCTCCACAACGACTCCCCCTCCCGCACCCGCTGGACCACCCCCTGGAGGGCCAGGGAGATGTCGCGATTGGCCACCGTCTGCGCCGAGATCTCCAGCGCCAGGACGGCGGTGGTGCCGCCGCCCACCAGCGTCCCCATGGAGCGGGTGAACTGGGAGACGGCGAACAGGTGCAGGACGCTCCCCAGCAGGGGGACCCTCAGGAGGAAGGCGTCCACCTCGCGCCGGCCCGCCGGGGTGCGCGACCACGACCAGAAGACGGCGGCGGCGGCGGCGAGCCCCACGACCAAAAGGGGGCCGTTGCCCACGACGAAATCGGAAACCCCGAGGACGACCTGCGTCAGGAGGGGCAGGCTGGCGTCCATCTCCCCGTAGAAGGCGGTGAATTTCGGGATGACATAGGTGACCATCACCGCGATCAGGATCGCCGAGAGGGTGAAGAGGACCGCCGGATAGACGAGGGCCCCGCGCACCTTGCGCTTGACCCCCAGGACGATCTTCTCGTACTGGATGAACCGGCGGATGACCGTCTCCAGTTCGCCGCTCCGTTCCCCGGAACGGAGGGTGGTGGCGTAGAGCTTCGGGAAGAGGTCCCCGTAGGAGGCAAACGCGTCGGAGAGGGACTCCCCGCCCCGGATCCTGGCGATGACCTCCGCCAGGATGCGGCCCAGCAGTTTGTCCTGCTGGCGTTCGGAGAGCACCTCCAGGCAGTTCAGGAGCGGGAGGCCCGCCTTGAGGAGGGCGGCCAGTTCCTGGTTGAAGATGAGAAAGGCCTCGGTGCTCAGCTTGTCGCGGCGCGCGAGGAAATCGAGCGAGAGCCAGGACCGGGCCTTGAGGGAGAGGAGGTGGTATCCGCGGTCCTGCAGGGCCTGTTTCAGGGCCTCGGCGTTTTCCGCGGAATGGGTCTCGGTCCTCACGCTCCCGTCGGGCGCGGCGATCTGGCAGAGGAATTCGGTCATTGCACCTCCGCCTGGAACACCATCACCAGGGCCTTGGACCCCTCCTGCATGGCGGAGGCCCCCAGGACGTGCGTCCGGCCGACGGTGAGGTTGATGGTCGTGCGCAGGACCGGAATGAGCCGTTCCTTCCCCTCCCCGGCCCCCTTGACCCTGAAGAGGCGCAGGCCCGCGAGCTGGATCATCTGCGGGTGCTGGAGGACGCGGGTCAGTTTGAACTCCACGTGGTAGTCCTTGCCGAGGCGGTAGGAGATCTGGTCGCCGGGGACCCCTTCGATCACCAGTTGCTCGAGGATGGCGTACGAGGCGTAGGGCATCAGCCCCTTCAACTGGGCCCCGATGCCGGCCACCTCCTCCCGGACGCCGCCGGCCGGCGGGGCCTGGGAGCCCTCCATGAACTTGATGGCGATCCGGTAGCCCGCGGGGGCCACGTCGAGGGAGGCGATCATCTGCTCGACCAGTTTCTGCCGCTCGGGGATGTCGCGCACCTGCAGGAGGTTCTGGGCCGGCTGGATCCGCAGGTCTCCGGCGGGGCTGAGGAGGGGCTGGATGTAGCGGACCATCTCCGGGGCGGGGATGTGCTTGAGGCTGTAGACGCGGATGACGGTGGCCGGCTCCTGCGCCGCCAGAAAGGCGGAGAGGAGGAGCGGCAGGAACACCGCGATGACCGCGCTCCGCTTCATTCCCATTGCAGACCGGCGTCCACCACGAAGGCCACCTGCACCCCCGCCCCCTCCGTCTCGTAGATCATGGAGGGGGTCCCCTCCCACGAATCGATCATGGGCAGGGGGTCGGCGGCCGCGAGGATGACGGCGGGGGGCGCGTCGGGGACGGGGACCGGCGCCGCGGTCCGCAGCGCGAGGAACGCCGTTCCGAGCGCCATGACGACGACCGCGGCGGCCGCCAGGCTCAGGTTGCGGGCGGTGTGGCGGGGGGCCCGACGGCGGTGGATGCCCCGGTGCACCCCCTCCCAAAGGGAGTCCATCTCCGCCCGGGTGAGGGGCTCGTCGAGGGGCGTTCCGGCCAGGGTGGGGAAAAACTTGTCCTCAGGCATGGACATACTCCGGATAGAATTCCCTCAGCTTTTCGCCGAGGATGCGCCGGGCGTGGAACAGGTGGTTGCGCACCGTGGTCTGCCGGCATTTGAGCACCTGGGAGATCTCGGGGGTGGTCAGTTCGTCCACCTCGTGGAGGATGAAGACCGCCTTCTGCTTGGGCGAGAGGAAGCGGGAGAGTTCCCGGAGGATGCGCTCCACCTCCCCCTTCTGGAGATGGTTCAGCGGGACGGCGGGGGTCTCCTGCACCTTGGCGACGAGGTGGAAGAACCGCTCGTGGGTGCCGTGGGAGCTCTTCTCGTGGCGGATGTGGTCGATGGAAAGGTTGGTGGCGATGCGGTAGATCCAGGTGTTGACGCTGTAGGTGGGATCGAAGCGGGCCGCCTGCTCCCACACCCTGAGAAACACCTCCTGGACCACGTCCTTGGCCCACTCGCGGTCGTTGAGATAGCGGGTGCAGAAGGCGTGCAGTTTCTCCGCCTTGCGTTCCATCAGGAGGCGCAGGGCGTTCTCATCCCTCTCCTGGATGCGCTCCATGAGGGACAGGTCGGATTCCTGGGCGGCGTCGGACGGTTGAAAGACCATGAGTTTGAGCATATCGTCAGTTTGTACGGCGGTTGGAACGGTTGCGTTGAGATTATGCCATTACTTATTAGATAAGGCAAGCCCGATTTTCGCTCCGCCGGGGGGGGGAGGGCCGTTCGGGACCGCCCGGGGGACGCCCCGGCCGGGCGATAGCGGGTATAATACGCACCTATGGCCACGGTATTTTTCATCCCCGCCACGCTTCAGACCCCGCGCCAGACCTTGACCCGCATCGTCGCCTACCTGTTTCAGGCCACCGGTCTGCCCGCCCGGCTCGATCCCGGCGACCTGACCGCGGTGAAGATCCACTTCGGCGAGGAGGGGAACCGGGGCCACATCCCCCCGGACCTGGCCGCGGTGGTTTCGCGGGAACTGCTGGCGGCGGGGGCGAAACCCTTCTTCACCGACACCAACACCCTCTACGTCGGCCGCCGGGCCAACGCCGTGGACCATCTCCTCCTGGCCCACGAGCACGGCTTCACCCCCGAGGCGCTGGGGGCCCCCGTCCTGATCGCCGACGGCCTTTTGGGAAACGACGAGGTGCGGGTGAAGATCAAGGGGAAGCATTTCCAGGAGGTGCGGATCGCGCGCGATTTGGCCCTGGCCCGGGCGCTGGTGGGGATCAACCACTTCACCGGCCACCTGGTCACCGGCTTCGGCGCCGCCCTCAAAAACCTGGGGATGGGGGGGGCCAGCCGGGCCGGCAAGCTCCACCAGCACGCGGCCGTGCGCCCCAGGGTCAACCTCAAGAAATGCACCGGGTGCGCCGAATGCGTCCGATGGTGCTCCACGGGGGCCATCCGGGTCAAGGACGCCCTCGCGTCCATCGACGGCCGCGCCTGCATCGGGTGCGGCCAGTGCCTCTCCGTCTGCCCCCACCACGCCGTCCAATTCAACTGGGACGAGTCCCCCGCCCTGGTCCAGCAGAAGATGGTGGAGCACGCCCTGGGGGTCCTGATGGGGAAGGAGAAAAAGTCGGCCCACCTCACCTTTCTCACCCACATCACCGCCGAATGCGACTGCCTGGCCACGGATGACCCCCTCCTGCTCCCCGACATCGGCGTCCTGGCCTCCACCGACCCCGTGGCCATCGACGCCGCGGCGCTGGACCTGGTGGAACAGGCCCTGGGCGGGACCCTGGCCCAGGCCACCGGGCGGCCCCTTCCGAACGCCCAACTGGTCCACGCCCAGGCGGTCGGACTGGGCTCTTCGGAGTACGAGCTGGTGACGCTGGAGGTCTAAGTTGATGATCCGGCAAAAAGTCTTCAATGCGACTTTTTCCCGGACGGGAGAGGGCGCCCCCTCTCCCGCCAACTGGAGTAAATCCAGTTGGTTCCACCCTCACCCTCATCCGGCGCACACTTCGCACCGGCTGGATGGAGCGGCTTTTTGCCGCTCCCTCAACTGATGGACCTGGCCCTCGACACCACCACCCCCCGCCTCTCCCTCACGGGGGGGACCGCTTCGCGGCGGGCCACCTTCACCGCCCCCGAGGACCGGCGGAGCAACCGGCACCTCTCGGCGGGCCTGGACGAGGTGTGCGCCCGCGTCCGCTCCTCGCCCGCGGCCCTCGAAGGGCTCTACCTCACCATCGGACCGGGATCGTTCACCGGGACCCGCATCGGCATCGCCTTCGCCCTCGGACTGGCCTTCGGCCGCCCCGTCCGATTGCACCCCGTCTCCACCCTCTTCGCCATGGCCCTCGACGGGGACGGGGACGAGGTGTTCCCCCTGTTGCCGGCCGGGCGGGACCTCTGGTACGCCGCCCGGTACCGGACCGGCCGGAGGCTCGTGGAGATCGCTTCCCCCGCCGTCCTCGCGACGGCCGCCCTGGAGCGGGCCGCCCGGGGGGCCGGAGTGCTGGTCATCGCCGGCCTTACGCCCCCGCCCCTCCCCCACCAGGCGCTGAAGCGCCCCCTCTCCGAAGCGCTCTTCCTCCATCGCGCCCGATGCGGCCGGGCGGCCACGAAAGTGGACCCCCTCTACCTGCGCTCGTTTTCATGATCGACCGGTCCCGTATCCAGCTCATCCCCGTCAAACAGCCCTACCTGGACGAGGTGGCGGCCATCGAGCGGGACAACTTCCCCAGCCCGTGGAAGCGCGATTACTTCCTCCACGAGCTCTACCTCCCCTGGCGCTACAACCGCGCGGCCATCCATCAGGGCGAGGGGCCGCTCCGGGGGCACGTGATCGGCTACCTCTTCTGCCATTATGTCGTCCCCGAACTGCACATTTCCAAGATCGCCACGCACCGCGCCTTCCAGCGGCGGGGCCTCGCCGGGTTCCTGATGGAGGACCTCTTCGCATTTTGCGCGGCCAAGGGGATCGAAGAGATCACCCTGGAGGTGCGCGTCTCCAACACCCCCGCGCG
>DCUZ01000109.1:13560-67718 GCA_002327305.1 Holophagales bacterium UBA2201
CCCGGCGCAAACAGCAAGGCAGGAGGGCAGGAGGGCAGCGGGGCAGTCTGAAGCCGCTCAGGTGGGCGGCGAAAATAAAAACGTAAATAGTAAAGAGTAAAGGGTAAAGGGTCCCACCCGCCCTGGAAGCCATGTAGTTAGGAGTTAGGAGTTCAGGCCCGCCCGTCAAATCGTCCACAGAGCCGTGGCTACAAATGCCGGCTTCTGCCTTCTGCCTTCTGCCTTCTGCCTTCCTACGGCGGACTCACCGGCCGGACGTGGCCACCGTCGTCTTCCCCCCCCGCCGTCGTGAACGCCCATACCCGGCTGTGGTTGAAATCGCATTCGTTGACGGCCGAGATCATCCATTCGTAGCGTGTGCCTTCAGCCAGGCCCAAAAGGAGAAACGAGGTGTCGGTCGTCGTTCCCATCAGCGTGAATTCCCCCATTCGCGGCCCAACGAAGACCTCATAAGCATCAGCGTGGTCGGCGGGGTCCCAGGAGAGCATGACCTCCGTTCCCAGCCCCGTGATGCCGTCCTGAGGCGAAATCAGCTGCGCATCGGCCGGCGTGTCACAGGGAGGAGGAGGGGGAGGGGATGTGCAGGGCACACAGGTTCCAGGCGTAGGGCCGGCTGGGCCAATTGCCCAAAGGAAATATAGATTGTCAATTTGCCAATTGGCACCTTGCGTTCCACCGAAAAGACGAAAACGGACAAGAGCATTATGTGTAATATCTTGCAGAGGAACCCAAAGATTGACATCATGTCCGCCGGCTGGATCATCAACGGTTTCCATACTAATAGTTATCCATGAAATTCCTGCATCGGTCGAAAGATCCACATAGGCTATCCCTCCGCCTGCGGCACCTTGAAAATTGCACCGATAATGCATTACCCACCAATCCACTCCAGACCCAAAGTCTAAAACCGGACTCCAAAGCTCATGCCCACTGCCTGCCGCACTTGGCGCGGCCTGACCTTCGGCGCATAGCCCTTCTCCTCCTGTGTTGTTAACATTGCCCCACACTGAATTGCTTTTCCACCCGCCCAAACCCATGTCGCCATGGAATGACCACCCACTTAGCGGCCACACTTCGAATTCCCTTCGAAGAGGCAAAGTGAAATGCTGACATCCGCCCAGCCATCCTGCAGTATCCCACGTTCCCTCATTGGACACGATACGCACAGTAATCAAAGGCGAGTGTTCTTCGATATGCTCATTCCACTGGATCAAAAATGGCTGGTTTGGACCGGCTGTCTCTCCGGGCTGGATATCTGGGTAGGTAGCTACATCTTGCAGAACGATGGCTTCAGGAAAATTGGAAACTAAAACGGCGTTCACGTTGGTGATTGGATATGCTAAATCGTTTTTCAAGATGGGCATGTAGGATGCTGTTTCACCTGGGTCCATGCCGCCATTATCCTCCCCCAAACCAGCATAGGCACAGTAATCAATGACATTGAGACCAACAATGCTTAAGCCATCAATTGCCAAACTGGATTTGGTAGGCGTACCGGGACGATTGGTGTGATCGGTGCGGTTTGTCTCTGCGAGTACCGCGGCACCGAGCGCCATGGCAAGAAATACGGGCGCAAAAGCGACCATTTTCATTTCAGCCTCCAAGTCTCGCCTATTTCCGCCGGTTGATGCTTATTCGGATTCGATATCATTTCTGACTCCTCCGGCCGATCTACGGCGGACTCACCGGCCGGACGTGGCCACCGTCGTCTTCCCCCCCCGCCGTCGTGAACACCCATACCCGGCTGTGGTTGAAATCGCATTCGTTGACGGCCGAGATCATCCATTCGTAGCGTGTGCCTTCAGCCAGGCCAAAAAGGAGAAACGAGGTGTCGGTCGTCGTTCCCATCAGCGTGAGTTCCCCCATTCGCGGCCCAACGAAGACCTCATAAGCATCAGCGTGGTCGGCGGGGTCCCAGGAGAGCATGACCTCCGTTCCCAGCCCCGTGATGCCGTCCTGAGGCGAAATCAGCTGCGCATCGGCCGGCGTGTCACATGGAGGAGGGGCGGAACAGGGCACACACATTTCGGGAAGCGGACCGGCCGGACCACCAACCATCCAAACCGTCAGGGCGTCAATCTGCCAGCTTGCTCCATGGCTTCCACTGGACAATCGGAAGCGGAAAAATATAACGTCAGAGCCCCATTCCACCTCAAATTCATGCCTTGTGTAAAGCCCATCGGCAGGGTCATCATATGATTTGGTTCCAATCACAGACCACGAGAAACCGCCATCCTGCGACATCTCTACTTGGGCTATTCCCCCACCGAATGCACCAGTGAATTTACTATTATACCGTATGCCCCAGGTCCCTTCCATTCCAATGAAATCGACTGGACGTGTCCTTAGTTCCTGCCAGAGGCTTGATCCGCTTGGCCAAGCAACGCCTTCGGCGCACTGGCCGTAGCTTGTATTGTAGGGTGTCCCGCCCGTTGTATTGGGATGCCCCCATTCCTCATTGCTTTTCCATCCGCCATAGTTCGGATTTCCATAATACTGCCAATCCCGAATCGGCCAAATCTCGAATTCCTTTCTTAATGGGCTCGAAAAAAAGCCGCATGCCCTAAAAGAGTGGGGAATTTCCCAACTTCCTTCCGCCGCAGAAACAAGGAGTGCGCAAGGCTCAGATACACGCTCGGAGTAAATGGTCACAATGAAGGGCTTGGACGATACTCCGACCTCGCCCGATGGCAAATCAGGATATCGGATGGCTACAGAATGCACGATCAATGTTGGGCTCAAAGAGGATAGTGTGACTGAAACTTTTGAAAGCGGAGATCCCGTATCATTGCGAAGCCAAAACCACACAGTCAGTGTTTCGCCTGGATCAAAAACCCCATTATCCTCGCCAACACTGCTTGAGGCGCAATAATCTACGGCATATCTATTTTCGATAGTTACGCCCTCAGAAACAAAGTCCGCCCTGATGGGTGCATCTGAAGCGAGGCTTCCGATGGGCCCGGCCGTCTCACCAGGCACCGGAATGCCAATCGCCAGCGCCACCACCGTGGGAATGAAAACACGCCATTTCATTCGGTCTTCCCCCTGCCTTTAAAATAAGTGAAAAGACGATCGCGGCTCTCTTTATCGGCCTTCATGGACGAATACCCTGCATATTCTGTGCCAAATTGGCAGGAAATTGAGCAACTTAAACACAATTCCGCATAAGCGACTGGAATAACATTTGTTAAATACAATGGATTCAACACTTTAAGTGGCAGGGTCCACCACCGTTAGGCTATTGTTTTTTTATGTTTTAGCATTACCCGAAAGGAATATCGTTTTCAATATTTTGACAAGTTGTCAATCTATTGAAAGTTCTGAACCCCCGCTATGCTGAATACAATCCCGCCGGCCTTCCGTGAAGGGCGCCCACGGTTCACAGAACTGTCGCCTTCGGCAGTTCGGAGTTTGGGAGTTCGGAGAAAAGCTGAGAACTGCTATTTGTCATTCCGGACTTGATCCGGAATCTCGATTCAAGTTGTGGCTACAAATGCCGGCTTCCGGCTACCGGCTGGGCGGGCGCCTACGCCACTACGCATTTGCGCCACTGCGCATTTGCGCCTCTACGCCTCTGCGCCTCTACGCCTCTGCGCCTCTACGCATTTGCGCCACTACGCATTTGCGCCACTACGCCACTACGCATTTGCACCATTACGCCACTACGCCACTACGCCTCTACGCCTCTGCGCCACTACGCCTCTGCGCATCTGCGCCTCTACGCCCCTACGCATTTACGCGCTACGCGCTCTTTCGCTTTACTTTCGCTTTTTTCTATGATAGAGTAATCCCATGAACTACAATAAAGCCATTCTCGTCGGGCGCGTGGGGCGGGACCCGGAGATGAAGGCCACCTCCTCGGGCACCCCCGTCGCCAATTTCTCCCTGGCCACCACCGAGACCTGGAAGGACAAGGCCACCAACGAGCGGAAGGACCAGACCTCCTGGCACCGCGTGGTGGCCTACGCCCGGCTGGCGACCTTCGTCAGCAACTACATCTCCAAGGGGCGCCTTATCCTGGTGGAGGGGCGCATCCAATCCCGCGACTGGACCGACAAGAACAACCAGAAGCGGACCACCGTGGAGATCCGGGCCGACCAGATCCTCTTCATGGAGGCCAAGGGCAAGACGGTGGGCGGGCACGAGGAGGGCGACGTCGAGGCCCCCCCTGAGGACATCGCCGGCCCCGCCGACGAGGACGTGCCGTTCTAAAGGCTGAAGGCTGAAGGCTGAAGGCGGGAAGGCTCCCCCGCCCGCCCCCTAAAGGCCCCCCCCGAGGACATCGCCGGCCCCGCCGACGAGGATGTGCCGTTTTAAAGGCTGAAGGCTGAAGGCTGAAGGCGGGAAGGCTCCCCTGCCCGCCCCAAAGAAAGGCGGGCAGCGGGGCAGGAAGGCAGGCGGGCAGTTCCCCCGCCCACTCAATTGCCGGCTGGTCATCGGGACAGGCGAGCAGCGGTGCTGTTTTCCCCTCCGCCGATGGAAGACTGGAAAGTTCAGGAGGATGGAAAGCCAGGCCCAAGATCCGGACGCCCGGCAGAAAATGCTTCCATATTTTTCGGAGCCTCAGGAATAATAAGCACCCTGAAATTGGATGGATTTCATTGTGGTGGGGGAAACTGCCCTGCTGCCAACTGCCTTCCTGCCTTCCTGCCTTCCCGCGAATCTAATTCTTCTTCTTCACCAACTGCTTGTATTCCGTGTTCCCGTACTCCTTCGATTTCCCCATGATGATGACGGCGGCGTTGCCGTGCTTGAAGGGGGGGATCTTGAGGGTCATGGTGAGCATGCCGTCGGGATTGGTGTAGCCGGTGAAGAGGTCCTGGGCCGGGCTGAAGGTGGTGATCAGTTTGGCCACCACTTCCACCCCGGGGATGGGCTTCTTGGAGACCGAGGTCTCGGCCTTGATCTGGAACGGGACGATGCTCCCGGAGAAGAACTCGATCCCCTGCGGGACCTTCAACTCCAACTGGTCCTTCTGCTTCTCCTGGATGAGGTAGGCCTGGATCATCTCGTCGAGCGAGGCCTTGGTGGGGGCCTCCTGGACGGTCGGCGCCGCGGTCGGTGCGGGCTCCGGCGGGGCGACGGCGGTCACCTTGGGACCGGCGGGTTTGCGGGCGGCGGCCGTGGCGGGGGCGGCCTTGGGGCCGGCGTCCATCGTCACCGGGGCCTCCGGCGGCGGAACCCCCTCCTCGAACTTCCCCTTCCGGATGGCGGCGATGATGGTTTTGTGCTGGCCCTCCAGGAGGGCGCGGATCTCCTTTTCCGAAATGCCGGCGGCCAGCTTGGAGGCGTAGGAGGTGCGCTTGGAGAAGATGATCCCGCCGCCCCGGTAAACGAGCGACTCGATGTAGGGGTTGTCCGTCCCCTTGTCTTCGGTCTGGACGTGGTAGGTCTTATTGTTGTAATCTACGTCCGTATTGAACCCCGTGATCATGCACCCCCATTTTCCCCCATCGGGAAGGAGATTGTCAAATGGAACAGATCCTCGTGGTCCCGCGCGGCGCCCTTCTGGAAGTGCTGAGCCCCAAGGGAGTGCTGGAGGCCCCCCTCGACCGGGCCCTCGCCCTCGTCGCCTCCCACGGCCGCTACGAGGGCCGCGGGAGCGTGGAGGAGGACCCCATGCTGAAACAACCCATCCCCTACCTGCTCCTCCAGGCCCGCGGCCTCACCTTCACCTACCGCCGCCAGAAGGGGGGCGGCGAGAAGCGGCTCCACGACCTCTATTCCATCGGGGTCGGGGGGCACATGCGGCGGATGGAGGAGGACCCGGCGGCCAACCTGGAGGCCAACCTGGAGCGGGAACTGCACGAGGAACTGCACATGGACACCCCCTACGTGAAGGAGTTCATCGGCTTCCTCAACGAGGACTTCACCCCCGTCTGCCAGGTCCACCTGGGCCTGGTGTACCGCGTGGTCCCCGAGGACCCGGCGAAGGTGAGCGTGGCGGAGGAACGCGAACTGAAGGGGGAATGGCTCCCCGCGGCGGAGGTGGACAAACGGGTCCCCGACATGGAGGTCTGGAGCCAGGTCCTGTGGGCCCACGTTCGGGGGGCGCAATGATGCGCCGCCTCTGCGCCGCGCTCTGGCTCCTGTCCTCCGCCGTCGCCGCGCAGGACCTCACCCTCGCAAGGATCTTCGGGACCCCGGGGCTGACGCAGGAGATGCCCCGCGACTACGCCTTCGATCCGGCCGGGGTCCTCCACTACCTCCAGCCCAAAGGCACCGAGACCCACCTGACGGCCGTGGACCCCGCGAGCGGCAAGGCCTCCACGCTGGCCACGAAGGAGACGCTCAAGGGGCTGTTGGGGGACAAGGTGGAGTCGCTTTCGGCCTTCCATATCCTCGCCCCGGGGCGGTTTCTCCTGACGCTCGATTCCGGCACCTTCCTTTTCCGCCCCCCGGACGCCCTGGAGCGCCTTTTGGACGAAAGCGCCGGGGAGGTCACCGCCTCCCCCGACGGCAGGCATCTCGCCTATGTGCGCGATTGGAACCTGCGCCTGCTCGACCTGGACTCCCGCGCCGACACACCCGTCACCACCGCCGGGAGGGAACACCATTTCTTCGGGAGCGTGGACTGGGTCTACGGGGAGGAGCTGGACCTGCGGTCGGCGATCCACTGGTCGCCCGACTCCAAGGCGGTGGCGTTCTACGAATTCGACGAGGACGCCGTCTCCTCCATCCCCATCCTCGACCTGGAGCCCCCCGTGCCGTCCGTCACCTGGCAGAAGTATCCCAAGGCCGGCGGGACCAACCCCACCGTGGCGGCGTGGGTGTACCGCCTGGGGGCCGAAAGCCCCCGGAAGGTCCTTCAACTCACGGCCGAGGAGTATCTCGGCCGCCTGGCGTTCGCGCCCGACGGCGGGGCGCTCTACGCGCAGGTCCTCAACCGGGAGCAGACGGGCCTGGCGCTCCTGCGCATCGACCCCGCCACGGGGGAGAAGTCCCTCGTCCTGGAAGAGCAAAGCCCGGCCTGGGTGGACCTTTTCGACGGCCCCCTCTTCCTCAAGACCCGCCCCGCCTTCCTGTGGCTTTCCGAGCGCAGCGGCTGGGCCCACCTCTACGAGGTTTCGACCGACGGCAGAACGGTCCGGCCCCTCACCTCCGGGGAATGGGAGGTGACCGAGGTGCTGGGGACCGATCCCAAGGAAACCGGCGTCTATTTCCTCTCGACGGAGGCCGACCGGTTCGGCAGGAACCTGGTCCGGTTGGACTTCAAGGACGGCCGCCGCACCCTCCTGACCGAGGGGCGCTACACCCACAGCGTCACCCTCTCCCCCGACGCCTCCGCCTATGTGGACGTCTCCTCGGCCCTCCTGGCCCCGCCGAAGGCCGAACTCGTCCGCATGGGCCGCAAGGCGGGATTCGTCCTGGCCGAGGCGGCGACGCCGGAGTTGAAACGGATGCGCCTGCCGCAAATCGAATCGCTCGCCATCGACGGCTGTGACGCCCTGCTGATGAAGCCGGCCGATTTCGACCCCGCGAAACGCCACCCCGTCCTCGTCTATGTCTACGGCGGCCCGGGCCCCCAGATGACGCAGAACGCCTGGGGACGGGCCACCTTCCTGTTCCACGCCCTCCTGGCGCGGGAGGGATACCTCGTCCTCACCCTCGACAACCGCGGCTCGGCGGGTCGGGGACAAGTGTGGGAGGCGGAACTGCTCAAACGCTTCGGCCAAAAGGAACTGGAGGATCAGCTGAAGGGGGTGGCGTGGCTGAGGCGCCAGCCCTGGGTGGACGAGGGGCGCATCGGCCTCTGGGGCTGGTCCTACGGAGGGTTCATGACGCTGTACGCCCTGACCCATTCCAAGGAGTTCAAGGCAGGGGTGGCGGTGGCGCCGGTGACCGACTGGCATTACTACGACTCCATCTACACCGAGCGCTACCTCAAGCTCCCCAAGGACAACGGGCAGGGCTACAAGGATTCCTCCCCCGTCAACTTCGCCAAGGACCTCCACGGCGCCCTCTTCCTGGCCCACGGCACCGGCGACGACAATGTGCACATGCAGAACACCATCACCTTCCTCGACGCCCTGGTGAAGGAAAACAAACCCTATCAACTCCACCTCTACCCCGGCCGCGACCACAGCATCCGGGACGATGCGGCGCGGATCCATCTGTTCGGCGCCATTTACGATTTTCTTATAGAAAATCTGTAGGAGGCGATGGACGCGGGGGCTCTGTTGCACGCTTGGCCGGCCTGGTCGATCGGGTCCTTGGGGTCCGGCTGGTCTCTGGGTCGGTGGCTCCGCCCCGCCGCCTTTCCGTTCTCCGGCTACCGGCTGCCGGCCGTTTTATGCAGAATCACGCCGGTGAACCCGTCGGTCTCGGCCGAGGGGAAAAGGCGGAAGAAACCCGATTTCTCCTGGTGCGGAACCATCNNCCTCGTTCTCCTCCGGCTCCAGCGAGCAGGTCATGTAAAGCAAGTATCCCCCGGGGGCGAGGAAGGGGAGGACCGCCTCCAGCAGCTCCCCCTGCCGGGCGGCGCAGGCGGCGAAGGTCCCCTCCTCCAGCCGCCACCGGGCCTCGGGGTTCTTGCGCAGGACCCCCGTTCCGGAGCAGGGGGCGTCCAGGAGGATGCGGTCGAAGAAAGCGGGCCGGAAGGCCGGTTGGCGCGCGTCGACGGCCGCCGCCACGGCCGTCGTCCCGAAGGCGTCCAGGTTGCGCTTCATTTTGGCCAGACGCGTGGGGAAGAGGTCGCCGGCCACGTGGACGGCGTAGCGGTGGAAGCGGGAGAGGGCCAGCGTCTTGCCCCCCGGCGCGGCCGCCGCGTCCCACAGCCGCCCGCCGCCGAACCGGCTGAACAGCCACGCGAAGGCCTGGCACCCCGCGTCCTCGATGTAGAACAGGCGGCGCAGGTCCGGGGCGACCTCCAGCGGGTGCCCCTGCTCCACCACCAGCCCGGCCGGGGAGAGGGGGGAGGGGCGCGTCGTCACCCCGGCGGAGAGGAGCCGCTCGGCCAGGTCTTCACGGGAGACGCGCCGAAGGTCGGTCAGAAGATCCGGCTTGGGGACCTCCTGGTCGGCCCGCAGGACCGCCTCGGCCCGCCGGTGCCCCAGGCGGTCGAGCCACCGCCGGACCAGAAAGCGGGGGTGCGAATGGCACGCGGCCAGCCGCTCGTCCAGGTCCCCGTAGAGGCCCACCTCGTTCTTGATCCCGGGGTTGCGGAGGTAGGTGCGCAGGATGGCGTTGACGAACCGGGCGGAGTGCTCCTTGCCGAGTTCCTTGGCCAGGTCGCACGCCTCGTCCACCACGGCGTAGTCGGGCCGGCGCGGGTTGAAGATGAGCTGATAGAGGGCGATGCGCAGGACCAGGACCACCTGGCGCTCGAGGGCCTCGAGGGGGCGGGTGGACAGGCGGGCGACGACGGCGTCGAGATAAAGGGCCCAGCGCGCCACGCCGTAGGTGATGTCGGTGACGCGGGCGGTCCCCGCCGCCCCGCGGGGCAGGGCGGCCGTGAGGGGCTGGATGTGGTCCCGGTCGTGAAAAACGCGGTCGAGGATGGCGCAGGCCCGCCGGACCTCCGGGGTCACAGCCATATTTCCCCGGGGATGATCCGGTGTCCGCAGATGAAGACGGCGACGGGGCAGGCGTTCTTCCCCTCCAATTTGACCGTCGTGACCTGGTAGATCCCCTTCCCGGTGGCCACGTCGATGCCGCGGGCGCGGACCTGCAGGATGGTCCCCGGCGGGGCCTCGGCCTTCGCCTCCGGAAAGGGGCGCCCCTCCAGGATCTTCAGCCGCTTTCCGTGGAGGGTGGTGTGCGAGCCGGGCCAGGGGGTGAAGGCGCGCACCTTGTTGTGGATGACCTGCGCCGGGTCCTCCCAATGGACGCCCCCATCCTCCCTCTCCAGCAGTTTGCAGGTGGTGGCCCGCGATTCGTCCTGGGGACGGGGGGTGAGCGTTCCCGCCTCCAGCCCCTTGAGGGTGCGGCGCATCAGGCCGGCCCCGAGGACGGCCAGCCGCGCGGAGAGGGTCTCGGCGTTGTCCTCCGGAAGGACGGCCACCTCCTCCTGGAGGAGGATCGGACCGGTGTCCATCCCCTCGTCCAACAGCATGGTGGTGACGCCGGTGGTCTCCTCCCCCGCCAGGAGGGCGGCCGGCACGGGCGAGGGCCCCCGGTGGCGGGGCAGAAGGGAGGGATGGAGGTTGACGCACCCCAGCGGGGGGACGGCGAGGATGGGCGGAGGGAGGAGCCTTCCGTAGGCCACCACCACGATGGCGTCCGGGGCCAGGTCCCTGAGAACGGTCAAACCGCGATCGTCCTTTTTGAGCGAGGGGAACTTGTAAAGGGGCAGGCCGAGGCGTTCGGCCCGGTCCCCGATGGGGGTGGGGATGGTCTCCATCCGATCCCGCGGCTTGTCGGGGGTGGTGAAAACGGCCTGCAGAGTCCACGGGGAATCCGCCAGCATCTCGAAGGTGGGGACGGCGAACTCCGGCGTCCCCATGAACACTATTTTCATGGATTTCGTATTATAACAGGAAGGCCGGAACCGCCGGCTGAGGTATAATAACGCCTTATGTTCGTCCGCACGACGCTCATCGAAATGATCCTGTGGGGCCTCGCCGCCGCCTGCCTGGGGCTGGCGGCCAACCTGGTCCATCCCCACGGCATCCCCTATTTGAAGGCCAAGCCGCCCGTGATGGTGGACCTTCCCACCGATGTCACCATTGACGAGATCGAGGTGATCCAGGCCAAGGACCTTTGGGACCTGGGGGAGTATCTGTTCATCGATTCCCGCTCCCCCGTCCAATACGCCCAGGGCCACATCGCCGGCGCCGTCAACCTTCCGTGGGAGGAGTTCGAGAAATACTACCCCCAGGCGGAGCCGTCCCGGGACTCCTCCCTCCGCATCAAGCCCCCGGACGGGAACGGGTCGGAAATCGGCCCGAATGCGCGGGTGGACCTGCGGTCCAAGCCCGGTCTGGTCATCTATTGCGCCGGGGAGGACTGCGACCTCTCCCATGCGCTTGCCCGGCGGCTGTACCGGGAAGGATTCCGCAATGTATTCATCTTTTTCGGCGGCTGGCACGCCTGGGAGACGGCGGGGTTCCCGACGGAGACGGGGGCATGAGCCGGTCGGAGCGCTTCTGGCGCGTGGCGTACGTCCTGGCGCGGCTGGCCCTGGGCGGCGTTTTCCTCGCCGCCGCCCTGCCCAAGATGTGGCGGCCCGATCAGTTCGCCGACGCCGTCAACAATTACAAGATCCTCCCCTACTTCCTGGTCAATCTGGCGGCCATCGCCCTCCCCTGGGTGGAATTCCTGTTCGGCATCTTCCTGATCGCGGGGATCAAAGTCCGCGCGGCCTCCCTCGCCTCCGCCATGCTCATGGCTGTTTTTCTCGCCGCCATCGTCTCCGCCTGGGCCCGGGGCATCGACATCTCCTGCGGCTGCTTCGGCACGGGCGCGGACGGCGTCCCCATCTCCTGGCACGAGATCATCCGCGACTCCGTTTTCCTGGCCCTCGCCCTGTGGGTGTTCTTCAAACCTCTGCCGCGTTCCCAGCGTCCCGTCCCGCTGATCGGATGAAGGCCCCCTTCATCACGATCGAGGGGGTGGAGGGGGCGGGAAAATCCACGCAGGCGGCCCGCGTGGCCGCCCATCTCGAGGCCCGGGGCGTCCCCCGCCTCGCCCTCAGGGAGCCCGGAGGGACGGAACTCGGGGAGAAACTGCGGGACCTCATCCTCAACGACACCCACATCGCCATGGAGGCGGGGACCGAAACCCTTCTCCTCATGGCCTCCCGCCGGGAACTCATCGACCGGGCCATCCGCCCGGCGCTCGAGGCGGGCCGCGTGGTCCTGTGCGACCGTTTCATCGATTCCACCCTGGCCTATCAGGGATACGGGCGGGGGTTGGGGGCCGACTGGATCCGCCGCCTCTTCGACCTCTCCTGCCACGGCTTCTACCCCGACCTGACGCTCCTGCTCGACCTCCCCGTGGAGGAGGGCCGGGAGCGCCTCCGCCGGCCGCTGAACGACCGGTTTGAGCGGGAGGAGCACGCCTTCCACGAGCGGGTGCGCGAAGGGTTTCTTTCAATCGCCGGGACCGAACCGGAGCGGGTCCAGGCGGTCCCCGCCCACGGGTCCGGGGACGAAGTTTTCGAACGGGTGCTGGGATGCCTGCGCCGACGGTTTGGGACCATCTTCTGATCCGGGCCCGAAAGGGCGAACTGCCGCAGTCGGTGATCCTGGTCCATGCCATGCCCGAGGGGGGGGTGGAGTACGCCCTCGAACTGGCCCGGCAGGCCCTCTGCACGGAGGATGGAGAACCGGGGTGCCGTTGTTCGGACTGCCGTCTTCTGGCTTCCAATAACCACCCCGACCTGGCGATCGTCCGCCCCGACCCCTCCACCATCAAGATCGAACAGGTCCGCGCGGTGCGCCTCGAGGCCCAGAAACCGCCGTTCCAGGGCCGGGGGCGCTTCTTCATCTTCCAATCGGCCCACCGGATGGGGGTGAACGCCTCCAACGCCTTCCTCAAGGTCCTCGAGGAACCGGCCGAATCCACCCACTTCCTCCTCCTCACCAGCCAGCCCTTCCTCCTCCTGCCCACCCTGAGGAGCCGGTGCTTCCGGTTCGCCCTCCCCCACACCCTGACGCTGGCCGCCGCGCCGGAGGACCTGGGGCGGCTGTGGGAGGCGGTGGAGGCCGACGGCTCCCTCCTGGCCCTGATGGGGTTCCTCAAGAACCTCTCCCAATACGACTACCATGAGATCCCCCATATCCTCCTGCACCTGGCCGAACAGCGGCACCGCCCCGTCCTCACCCAGGCCGCCTATGAATACCTCCAGATCCTCACCTCCCATCCCCCCACCTTCAACCGCCTCCTCATCCTCGAATCCATCTGGCTGGACCGGTGGGAGGCCGGGGCCCTTGTCAAAGGGCCCGATTTGGGATAAAATCACCCCCACTTCACACCCAAAGGAGAATCGCATGAAACGACTGCTTCTGGTTGCCTGCGTGGCCCTCTCCATCGCCTGCGCCACCACCCCCTCTTCCGCCCCTCCCTCTCCGGGCAAGGCCGATGCCGCCTCCGTCTCGCCCGCCGTGGCCGTGGTCAACGGCGTCGCGATCACCGAGAAGGAGCTGGAGGACCTGCTGGGCCCCGCTCTCACCGTCAAGCGCCAGGAGGAGTTCGATCTCAAGCGCCAGGCCCTCAACGACCTGATCTTCCTCAAACTGCAGGAAGAAGCCGCCGCGCGGGAGGGGGTCACTGCCGAGGCGCTTTACCAAAAGAAGGTGCTGGACCCCCTGGAGGAACCCTCCGAGGAGCAGGTCACGGCCTTCTACAACCAGAACCGCGCCCGCCTGAACCCCAACGAGGAGGAAGCCAGGAAGCAGATCGTCGACTACCTCAAGGGGCAGGCCGCCGGTCAGCGGGAGCTGGCCTATCGCGAAGAACTGCTCGCCGCCGCCAAGGTGGTGGTCAGGATGCAGCCGCCGCGGCTGGCCATCCCCCGCGGGGACGCCCCCTTCAAGGGACCCGAGGACGCCCCGGTGACCATTGTGGAATACACCGACTACCAGTGCCCCTATTGCTCGCGCGTGCAGGCCACCCTCGACCGGGTCTTTGCCGAGTATCCGGGCAAGATCCGGCAGATCTTCAAGGACTTCCCCCTCGACTTCCACAAGGACGCCAAGGCGGCCCACAACGCCGCGCTGTGCGCCTTGGACCAGGGCAAGTTCTGGGAATTCCACGACATCGTTTTCAAGAACCAGCAGAAGCTCGGCAACGCCGACCTGAAGAAATACGGCGCCGACCTCGGCCTCGACGCGGAGAAGTTCGACGCCTGCGTGGACGCGATGCCCCACGAGAAGACCATCGCGGCCCACCTCGAGGAGGGGCAGGCCCTGGGCGTCACCGGCACCCCCTCCTTCTTCATCAACGGCCGGGCCCTCAAGGGGGCCCAGCCCTACGAGCAATTCAAGGCCCTCATCGACGAGGAGCTCTCCTTTGTTGCACCCGCGAGTCCTGGGAATTGACGACGCGCCGTTCGAGCGCGGCGTCCGCAACAGCGTCCCCATCATCGGGGTCCTTTACCGGGGCAATCAGTTCCTGGAGGGCCTCGTCGCCACCAAGGTGCGCCAGGACGGGTGGGACTCCACCAAGAAGATCCTGGCCCTGATCAGGGAGGGCCGCTTCGGAAACCAGATCGAGGCGGTCCTCTTCAAGGGGATCGCCGTGGGGGGATTCAACGTCGTGGACGTGAAGACCCTCGCGGAGAAACTGAAGAAGCCGGTCATCGTGGTGATGCGGAAACGCCCGGACCCGGAGGCGATCCGGAAGGCCGCGATGAATCTGCCCAACCCCAGGAAGCGGCTGGACCTCCTCCAGCGCGCCGGGGAGATCGTCCCCGTGGACCGCCTCTTCTGCCAATTGCACGGCATCACGCCCAAGGAGGTGGTGAAACTGCTGAGGGTCACCACTTCCCGGGGCAATTTGCCGGAGGCCTTGCGGGTGGCCCACATCATCGCCTCGGGGCTGGCGCGCGGGGAGAGCCACGGGAGGGCCTGACCCGGTGCGGTTCCAAGTCGGCCGGATCGAACTGGCCCTCCTCGACGGCGGGCGCTTCTGGCTGGACGGGGGGGCGATGTTCGGCATCGTCCCCCGGTCGCTGTGGAGCAGGCAGTACCCCCCCGATGAGGCCAACCGGGTCCCAATCGTCTGCCGCGCCCTCCTCATCCGGACCCCCGACCGGTGCGTCCTGGTGGATCCCGGCCTCGGGACCAACTGGGAAGGCCGGTGGAAGGAGATCCTGAAACTGACCCCGGGCAACATCGGGGCGGAATTGGCCCGCCACGGCCTCAAGCCGGATGACATCCAGACCTGCGTCTTCACCCACCTCCATTTCGACCACGCCGCGGGGGCCCTCCACCAGCTCTACGACCAGTGGGTCCCCGCCTTCCCGAAGGCGGAGTTCGTCGTCCAGCGCGACGAATTCGAGCACGCCCGCCAGCCGGGGGTCCGCGACCGGGCCTCCTACCGCGTCCTCGACATCCTCCCCCTCGCCCGCTCGGGACGCTTCAAGCTGGTCGAAGGCGACACCGAGTGCGCCCCCGGCGTGCGGCTGGTCCGCGTGGCGGGCCACAGCCCGGGCCTCCAGGCGGTGGTGGTCGAATCGGAGGGGCTGAGGGCCTACTACCCCTCCGACCTGATCCCGCTCCTCGGCCACCTCCGCCCCACCTGGCTGGCGGCCTACGACCTGGAACCCTCCACCGTCCTCGGCGAGAAGCAGCGGATTCTGGCCGAAGCGGAGGAACACCGCGCCCTGGTCATCCTGGGACACGAGCCGCTCCACCCCGCCGGGGTCCCCCGGCGCGACGCGGAGGGGAACCTCTTCCTCGAAAAACCCAAGGAGTTCGCCCATGCATGACCTGGTGATCATCGGCGGCGGCCCGGGGGGCTATGTGGCCGCCCTGAGGGCCCGCCAGCTCGGCCTCGACACCCTCCTCGTGGACCGCCGCGGCGAGTTCGGCGGCACCTGCCTGTGGCGCGGCTGCATCCCCACCAAGACCTTCCTCCATGTCGCCAAGTACCTGGAGGAGACCCGCAGGGCGCAACAATGGGGGGTGAAGGCCTCCGCCGAGCTGGACATGGGGGGACTCCTCAAGTTCAAGGACCGGGTGGTCGCCAAGCATGCGAAGGGGATCGGCGGCCTCCTCCAGCGGCGCGGCGTCGCCGTTGTGGTCGGGGACGCCGTTCTGCTCGATCCCCGGCGCGTCCAGGCCGCCGGCGCGGTCCACGAGGCCCGGCACATCCTCGTCGCCGCCGGCAGCGTCCCCGCCTCCCTGCCGGGGCTGGCCATCGACGGGCGGACCGTCCTCTCGAGCGACCACGCCCTGTCCCTTCCCGCGGTCCCGAAGCGGGTCGTCATCATCGGCGCCGGCGCCATCGGCGTGGAGTTCGCCTCCATTTACGCCGCCTTCGGCGCCGAGGTCACCCTCGTGGAGGTGCTCCCCCGCATCCTCCCCATCGAGGAGCCGTGGGCCTCCGAGGAATTGGAGAAGAGTTTGAAGCGGCGCGGCGTCAAGGTCCTGGCCGGGACCCGCGTCGTGGAAACCGCCCCGATCGAGGGCGGGGTGCGCGCCGTCTGGGAACAGGAGGGCCGGCGGGGACAGACCGAAGCCGACTTCATCCTCCTGGCCGTGGGCCGGCAGCCCGCCACGGCGGGGCTGGGGCTGGAGAAGTGCGGCCTCGTCCTCGGCCCCCGCGGCACCGTCCCCGTGGACGGGTTCGGACGCACCGCGGTCCCCTCCATTTACGCCATCGGCGACGTGGTGGCCACCCCCATGCTGGCCCACACCGCTTCGCGCGAGGGCGAGGTGGCCGTCGAGCACATCGCCGGCCTGGAGCCCCGTCCCATCGATTACGCCCTGGTCCCCTCCTGCACCTATTCCCTCCCCGAGGTGGCTTCGGTCGGAATGAAGTCGAAGGAGGCCGGGGAGGCGGGCCGGTCGGTGAAGCTCGGCAAGTTCCCCTTCGTCGCCAACGCCAAGGCCTCGGCCATGGGGGAGAACGAAGGGGCGGCCTTCGTCCTGCGCGACGCCGCCACCGACGAGGTGCTGGGGATCACGCTCGTGGGGCCCCACGCCACCGAGCTCATCATGGAGGCCGGGGCGGTCCTCTACGCCGGCCTCACTTCCACCGACCTGGCCCACATGATCCACCCCCACCCCACGCTCTCGGAGGCCCTCGCCGAGGCGAATCTCGACGCTCTGGGACGGGCGATCCACCTTTAATTACGGCAGACCGCGTCCCGCAGACCTGGGCTTACGCGAGTTCTGCGCCCTGCGGCTTTGAGGGCGGTCGGGATGTAGCGCAGGTTCTCCAACCTGCGGTTTTGGATGATCGAAGTCGGCCGACTGGAGAGTCGGCCCCACATTCCCCATCTGCGGCTTTGAGGGCGGTCGGGATGTAGCGCAGGTCCTCTGACCTGCGGTTTTGGATTATTGAAGCCGGCCGACTGGAGAGTCGGCCCCACATTTCCAATCTGCGGCTTTGAGGGTGGTCGGGATGTAGCGCAGGTTCTCCAACCTGCGGCTTTGGATCATCGAAGCCGGCCGACTGGAGAGTCGGCCCTACATTCCCAATCTGCGGCTTTGAGGGTGGTCGGGATGTAGCGCAGGTTCTCCCTCAGCCGAGAGAGCCACGGCCACAGGCCGTGGCTGAATCGGCATGAGGGATGTCGCTCGCATGCGAGTCGCAGCGCAAGGTAGCTCCATCCAACCTGCGGCTTTGGATCATCGAAGCCGGCCGACTGGAGAGTCGGCCCCACATTTCCCATCAAACTTCTCACCGGGCGGGTGGGGGACCGCGCTACGCTCTACGCGCTACCGGGCGGGCGGGGGACCGTTTTGTGCTATAATTTGCGAATTCCCACACCTTTAGAGGAGGTTCACCCATGGGTTACAGCATGGAGCAACTGAAAGACCTGCGCGAAAAGACCGGAGCCGGCATCTCCGATTGCAAGAACGCCCTGGAGGAGACCAAGGGCGACATGACAGAGGCCATCAAAGTCCTGCGCATGAAGGGGCTCGCCACCGCCGCCAAGAAGGCCGGACGCACCGCCAAGGAAGGGCTCATCGGCTACTATATCCACGACAACAACAAGATCGGCGTCATGATCGAGATCCGCTGCGAGTCCGACTTCGTCGCCAAAACCCCCCAGTTGCAGGGCCTGGCCAAGGACCTCGCCATGCAGATCGCGGCCATGTCCCCCCGGTTCGTGAAGATCGAGGACGTCTCCGCCGAGGTCATCGAGTCGGAGAAGGCCATCTACCGCGAGCAGTTGAAGGACGAGAAGAAGCCCGCCGCCGTCCTCGACAAGATCATCGAGGGGAAGGTCAACAAGTTCTTCGAGGACACCGTTCTGCTGGAGCAGACCTTCGTGAAGGACAACTCCCAGAAGGTCAAGGACCTTCTGGGCGCCGTCGTGGCGGCCCTGGCCGAGAACATCCAGATCCACCGGTTCGTCCGCTTCCAGGTGGGTGAAGAGGCGTAGTTCCGTGGACCCGGCGCCCCTGTACCGCCGCGTCCTCCTCAAACTTTCGGGGGAGACCCTCACCGAGCCCGGGCAGAACGCCCTCTCCCCCCCCGCCATCGAACACCTGGCCCGCGAGATCCAGGCGGTCCACTCCCTGGGCGTCCAGGTGGCCGTGGTGGTGGGCGGCGGCAACATCATCCGCGGGATGAGCGCCTCCGCCACGGGGCTCGACCGCGTCACGGCCGACACCATGGGCATGCTGGCCACCACCATCAACGCCCTCGCGCTGATGGACACCCTCGAGCGGCTGGGGACGCAGACCCGCGTCCTCTCCGCCATCGAGATGCCCAAGGTGGCCGAGCCCTTCATCCGGCGCCGGGCCGTCCGCCATTTGGAGAAGGGGCGCGTGGTCATCTTCTCCGCCGGCACCGGCAACCCCTTCTTCTCCACCGATAGCGCCGCGGCCCTGCGCGCCTCCGAGATCAAGGCGGAGGTGATCCTCAAGGCCACCAAGGTGGACGGCGTCTACACCGCCGACCCCAAGAAGGTGGCAGGCGCGGAGCGCATCCCCGTCCTCACCTACCAGACGGCGCTGGAGAAGGGGCTCAAGATCATGGACGCGGCGGCCCTGGCCGTCTGCGCCGACAACGCCATCCCCATCATCGTGTTCGACTTCTTCCAGAAGGGCAACATCCGAAAGGCCGTGCTCGGCGAGAGCATCGGCTCCGTCGTCAGGAGGACGCCATGATCGAGGAACTGAAAAAGGACATTGCGAAACGGATGGAGGGGGCGCTCATCCACTTCAAGGAGGAGTTGAAGGGCTTCCGGACGGGACGGGCCAACCCCGCCATCCTGGAGCCGGTGAAGGTCCCCTACTACGGCTCCCCCGTTCCGGTGAGCCAGGTGGCCAACATCACCATTCCCGACCCCTCCCTCATCATCGTCTCGCCGTGGGAGACCGCCATGGCCGCGGAGATCGACAAGGCCATCCGCAAGGCCGACCTGGGGCTCAACCCCGTCACGGACGGCAAGACCGTCAAGGTCCCCATCCCCGCCCTGACGGAGGAGCGGCGCAAGGATCTCATCAAGAAGGCCCACACCCTGGCGGAGGCCTCCAAGACCGCCGTGCGCCAGGTGCGCCGCGACGGCAACGAGGAGTTGAAGGAGTACGAGAAGGAGGGGGAGATCTCCGAGGACGACCTCCACCGGGGCCTCGACGAGGTGCAGAAATTCCACGACGACTTCATCAAGAAGATTGACGAGACCCTCAAGGCCAAGGAAAAGGAGATCCTTGGACAGTAGGGGCTTCCACCTCATCCTGGCCGGCGGGGGCTCCGCCTCCCGGTTCGGCCGGGACAAGTTGTGGATCGAGGTCGCCGGAAAGCCCCTCCTCCTGCACGCCCTCGGTCCCTTCCTCCGCCACCCCGGCCTCCGGTCCGGGGTGGTGACGCTTTCGGGGGAGGGTTTGGAGGAGAAGGCGGCCCGCCTGGCGCCCCATCTTCCCGGCGGGTTCAAGATCATCGGGGGGGGGGCCACCCGCGCCCTCTCGGTCTTCGGCGCGTTCCGAACCCTCGCCCCGGACGGCGACGATCTGGTCGTCATTCACGACGCGGCCCGCCCCTGCCTTCCACCGCCCGCGCTGGACCGCCTCCTGGACCTGGCCCGGGAGGACGGGGCCGTCATTGCCGCCCTCCCCGTGCGGGACACCCTCAAGAGCGTGGCGGGCGACCGCGTCACCGGAACTCTCCCGCGGACGGACAAGATCCAGGAGCAGACGCCGCTGGTCTTCCGCGCAGCCCTTCTGGACAAGGCCTACGCCCGCCCCGAAGCGGAGTGGCGGGACCTCACCGACGAGGCCCAGATGCTGGAGGGGATGGGCGTGCCGGTCTACTGGGGGCACGGGGCCCCGGAGAACATCAAACTCACCTACCCGGAGGACCTGCCGCTGATCGAGGCGGTCCTCCTCTCCAAACGCTGACCGCCCGCCTGCGGCGGGCGGTTGGGACCAACACCAGTTCCAAGCGATGGATGTCAGGCCCGGCCGTCGGGCCGGGAGCACCGTCGCCGCCGCGGCTACGGCGTTTCGGGTTCCCCTTCCTGGGGGGCCTCTTCCGGGACCTCTCCCCCGCCCTCGACAGGCCCGCCCTCGGGGGGGGCTTCCGGGTCCATCCCCGCTTTGCGGGCGAGTTTCTTCTGTCGCTTCTCTTCGCGCTTCTTGATGCGGGCGAGTTCCTTGAGGCGTTTCTCACTGCGGAATGACGGCACGGCCCCTCCTTGCGGACGCGGTTTATCGGTCCTATTGTATCATGACGGCGGGTCAACAGGTCTATCGGGTCTATTGAGTCCGCCGGGTCCATGGCGCCGGCGAAGAGGGTGAAGGGGCGGCCGGCTGGAGGGGCGGCCCACCCTGTTCAGTCGAAGTTCACGCCGGGCCGGCGGGGCCTCGCGCAAACCCTCCAACCTGCGGCTTTGCGGGGGGGCGGAATGTAGCGCAGGTTCTCCAACCTGCGGCTTCGCGGGGGGGCGGAATGTAGCGCAGGTTCTCCCTCAGCCGAGAGAGCCACGGCCACAGGCCGTGGCTGAATCGGCATGAGGGATGTCGCTCGCATGCGAGTCGCAGCGCAAGGTAGCTCCATCCAACCTGCGGCTTTGATAAGATAAGAAAACGGCCGGACGCCCGTCCGGCCGTTTTGATTCCACCGGTCGAAGGGATTACTTGACGACCTTCCTGATGATCTGCTTCAGTTTGCCCGGGACCACTTCAGCCAGTTCGTAGCGGACGCGCACCGCCTTCTTGTTGAATTCGATGACGCGGCGCAGGTCGATGGGGGTGCCGATGACGATGAGGTCGGCCGGGACCTTGGCCACCGTCTCCTTGAGGTCGCGCATCTGGGCCTTGCCGTAGCCCATCGCCGGGAGGATGTCCTTGCAATGGGGGTATTTCTTGTAGGTGGCGGCGATGGAGCGCACGGCGTAGGGCACCGGGCTGACGATCTTCTTCGCCCCGGCCTTGACGGCGGCCAGGTAGCCCGCGCCGTAGGTCATGCCGCCGTGGGTCAGGGTGGGGCCGTCCTCGACGACGACCACGGTCTTCCCCTTGATGGCCTTCCTGTCGGAGACGATGAAGGGCGATTTGCAGTCCAGGACGATGGCGGCGGGATTGGCCTTCTTGATGTTCTCCTTGACCAGGGCGATGTCGGCCTTCTTCGCCGTCTCGACCTTGTTGACGATGACCACGTCGGCCATGCGGAGGTTGGTCTCGCCCGGATGGTACTTGAGTTCGTGGCCCGCGCGGTGGGGGTCCACCAGGGTGATGAGGAGGTCGGGTTTGTAGAAGGAGAGGTCGTTGTTGCCGCCGTCCCAGAGGATGACGTCGGCTTCCTTCTGCGCCTGCTTGAGGATGGCGCCGTAGTCCACGCCGGCGTAGACGACGAAACCGTTGGCGATATGGGGCTCGTACTCCTCCATCTCCTCGATGGTGCACTTGTGCTTCTTGAGGTCGGCCAGCGTGGCGAAGCGCTGGACGGCCTGCTCGGCCAGGTTGCCGTAGGGCATGGGATGGCGGATGGAGACCACCCGCTTGCCCATGGCCTTGAGGAGGTTGGAGATGTAACGGCTGGTCTGGGATTTTCCCACGCCGGTGCGCACGGCGCAGATGGCGATGACAGGGACCCGCGCCTTGATCTGCGTGGCGGAGGCGGGCAGGAGGACGAATTCGGCCCCGTGGGCGTTGGCCACCGAGGCGAGGTGCATCACCTGCTCGTGGGTGACGTCGCTGTAGCCGAAGACCACCTGGTCCGGCTTCTCCTTGACCAGGATCTTTTCCAGGTCCGTTTCGGGCAGGATGGGGATGCCCTTGGGATAGAGTTTTCCGGCCAATTCACGGGGGTAGACGCGCCCCGCGATGTCGGGGATCTGGGTGGCGGTGAAGGCCACGACCTTGAATTTCGGGTTGTCGCGGTAGACCGTGTTGAAGTTGTGGAAATCACGCCCCGCGGCGCCCAGGATGATGACTTTTTTCATGACTCCTCCTTTTTCTAAAGCAGCGCAACCGCCATTGAACGATTGGCGCTCCCTCGGTTGGTTGACGGACCTAACGGATGGGGATCACGGCGACAGGCCCGGGTCGTCGCCGGGGCCGAGCCGGCCCGACGCGTGCCTTCCGCAGGCGGTGCATTTCCTGCAGGTTCCATACAGGGAACCGCCCGCGTTGCTCGCGATGGACACCAGGATTATTCCCATTCGATGGTGGCGGGCGGTTTGGTGGTGACGTCGTAGGCCACCCGGTTGATGCCCTTGACCTCGTTGACGATCCTGGCCGCCGCGCGGCCCAGGACCTCGTGGGGGATGCGGGCGAAGTCGGCCGTCATGAAATCGGTGGTGACCACGGCGCGGAGCACGCAGGTGTTTTCGTAGGTTTTTTCGTCCCCCATCACCCCGACGCTCTTGACGGGGAGGAGGACCGCGAAGGCCTGGCTGATCTCGTCGTAGAGGCCGGCGGCCCGCAGTTCCTCCAGGAAGATGGCGTCGGCCTCCTGCAGAACGCGCACTTTGGCCGGCGTGACGTCGCCGAGGATCCGCACGGCCAGCCCCGGTCCGGGGAAGGGGTGGCGCCCGATGATGGTGTGGGGGATGCCCAATTCCGTCCCGAGGCGGCGCACCTCATCCTTGAAGAGCTCGCGCAGGGGCTCGATGATCTTGAGCTTCATCCGCTTCGGCAGTCCCCCGACATTGTGGTGCAACTTGATCGTCGAGGAGGGGCCGTACACCGGGGCCGATTCAATGACGTCGGGATAGAGGGTCCCCTGCACCAGATAATCGGCCCCTCCGAGCCGGCGGGCCTCCCGCTCGAAGACGTCGATGAAGAGCTTTCCGATCCGCTTTCGCTTGACGTCGGGGGACCGGACGCCCCTGAGCCGTTCGAAATATTCGGGGCCGGCGTTCACCCTGCGCAGGGTCAGGTGGTATTTCCGGAAGAACCCCATCACCTCGTCGGCCTCGTTCTTGCGCAGCAGTCCCGTGTCCACGAAAATGCAGGTCAGGTTCTTTCCGATCGCCTCGGCCACGAGGGTGGCGGCGACGGTGGAGTCCACCCCCCCGGAGAGCCCCGCGATCACCCTCGACTTTCCCGCCCGGAGCCGGATCTCCTCGATCAGGTGCTCCCTGTAGGAGGAGAGGGACCAGTTCTCCCCGGCCCGGGCCAGGCGGAGGAAATTCTTGAGGATGGTGGTGCCGTAGTCGGTGTGATGGACCTCGGGGTGGAATTGCACGCCGTAGATGCGCCGCCGGTCGTCGGCGAAGGCGGCCAGGGGGGTGCTGGCCGAGGCGGCCAGCGCCTTGAACCCCGGCGGGAGCTTCCCCACCTTGTCGCCGTGGCTCATCCACACCTTCTGCCGCCTCGGCGTCCCCTCGAAGAGGGGGTGCCGCCCGCCGACCGCCAGCATGGTATGCCCGTACTCGCGCGACGCGGACGGGATGACCCTCCCCCCCAGCAGGTGGGCCGTCATCTGCATTCCGTAGCAGATCCCCAAGGTGGGCAGGCCCAGGTCGAGGACGGCCGGCCTCAGGCGGGGGGCGCTCCGGCCGTAGACCGACTGCGGCCCCCCCGAGAGGATGAGGGCCGCCGGCTCAAGCGCCTTGATTTTGGATACAGGGGTGGAAAAAGGGAGGATCTGCGAAAAAGTACCCAGTTCCCGGACCCGCCGGGCGATCAATTGGGTGAACTGCGAGCCGAAATCGAGAACGAGGACGGGATGATCCATAGGAAGATGATTAGTATAGCCGACCGGAGGGCTTATTGCAACCTTTTCAGCCCCCTTGTCCGGCGCCCGATCCCCTGCTATGATGCCCGCATGAACCGCCCCGCCATCGTCCTCGTCCAACCGCGCTACCCGGTCAATCTGGGTCTTGCCTGCCGGGCGATGGCCAATTTCGGCCTCAGCGACCTGGTCCTGGTGGCCCCGCGGTGCGATCCCGCCTGCACCCGGGCGAAAAAGTTCGCCCTCCGCGGCGCGGCGGTTCTGGGCAACGCCGCCGTCCTCTCAACGGTGGAGGACCTTCGGCCCCGCTACGACTTCCTGGTGGGGACCACGCGTCTCGGAGGGCGGTACCGATCCCACCGGTTTCCGCCCCAGGAACTGCCCCCCCTGCTGGCGCACGCCCGCCGTCCCGCGATCGTTTTCGGCAACGAGTCCCGCGGGCTCAACGACCGGGAACTGGCCGCCATGGACGCCCTCGCCACCCTCCCCACGGAGGCCGGGGAGAAGGGAAGCGTGAACCTGGCGGTGGCGGTGGCCCTCTTCGCGTACGCACTCTCCCGCCCCGGCGCGGCGCCGGCGGCCCCCTCCGACCCGGCCGAGCGCCGGCGGTTCGCCTCCTCCCTGGCCGACGGCCTCACGCGGGCGGGCGTTCTGAAACCCGGCGACCGGCGGCACGGCCGGGGGCGCCTCTATGCCATCCTGGAGGGATCGGCCATCGGGGAGCGGGACCTCCGGTTCCTGTGGAGGATGCTCAGGGAGTGGGAGGCGCGCCCGTCCGCGCGATGAGGGCGAGCCGGGCGCCGGAGCGTTTATCCCGCCGGTTCCCGCCCGTCGGCGTCCCCCAGCCGGAGGATATGGCGCTGGAGGCGGGGATGACGCCGCGGACGGTAGATCGCCTCCAACCATTCGGCGCACCGCTGGATGACCCGCCGGCGGACCACCTTGAGCGTCGGGGTGAGCTCCCCCTCCGCCAAGGAAAGTTCCCGCGGGACGACCGCCGCCGCCTTGACCTCGGCGTAGGTGCTGGCCCACGGACGGACCGCCGCCTCGACCTCCGTGCGCAGGTCCTCCGGAGGGATGTCCCCGGAGGCGGGGAACAGGAGGAGGGCCGTGAAATCGCGCCCCTCCCCCACGGCCACGGCGTGCTGGATCCGGCCCGACCCGAGGGTGAGGGCCTCCTCGACGGGCATGGAGGCCACCTTCTCGCCGTTGAGAAGTTTGAACACCCCGTCCCGGCGGCAGATGATCCGCAGTCCCTCGGGCATGACCGCCCCCAGGTCCCCCGTCCGGAACCAACCCCGCCGGTCGAAGGCGGCCCGCGTGAGGGCCGGCTCCCTGAAATATCCCTTCATGACGTTGGGGCCCTTGACCAGGATCTCGCCGTCGGCGGCGACGCGGACGCGGACGCCGGGGATGGGCCGCCCCACCACGCTGTGGATCCTGCGGTCGCCCGGGTCGGTCATCGTGACGGTGGGCGAGGTCTCCGTCAGCCCCCACCCCTCCATCAGGCGCGCGCCCCGGTCCTCGAAATACCGGGTGCACTCGGCGGGGAGGGGCGCGCCGGCGGTGAACAGCATGTTCAGGTCCCGGTGGAAGAAAGCCCGTTCCGCCGCCCGGTCGCCGCGCAACCGGTTCATCAGGCGGACGAAGACCTTGGGAACGGTGCAGAAGTGGGTGGGCCGCACCCTCCGCCAGGCGGCGAGGAGGCGGTCGGGGTCGCGCCCCGCCTCCGTGTCCACAAACAGCCGCGCCCCCCGGCACAGGGCTGTGAACCGCTCGGAGATCCCGCCGTATGAGTGGTGCCAGGGAAGATGGGAGAGGAACCGGCTTCCCGGCGGAACCTTCCACACGGACGCGTAGGCCCTCTGCTGGGAGGCCAGGTTCCGGTGGGTCAGGACCACCCCCTTGGACCGACCGGTGGTCCCCGAGGTGAACTGGATGAGGGCGATATCGTCGGGCCCGACCGCCCGCGCCTCCTCCGCCAGGGCCTGGAGATCTCCCGGCCTCCCGAAGACCCCCTGAGGCCCGATCGATCGGGGCCGGCCCGGCAGCCCCTCGAGGAGGAGGGCGCCCCTATCGGCCTCCTCGCATAAAAAGGCCCTGGGGGTGATCCTGCGCAGGAGTTCCCCGGCGCGGGCATCGTCGAGGCCCGGGTAGAGTGGGACCGACGCGACCCCCGTGCAGAGGGCCGTCAGTTCCCACACCAGCATCGGGTAGCCGTTGGGGAGGCGGCAGGCGATCCGGTCCCCCCTCCCGAGGCCCCAGGAGCGGAAGGTCTCGGCAAGGGAGGCCATGTCGCCCAAGGCCCGGCGCCAGGTGAAGCCCGGCAGTCGGCGCGGGTCGAGCGCGTTGAAAAAACGGAGGTCGGGATGCTCCCGGGCCGTGCGGAGGATGAGACGCGCCATCGAGCGTTCCACCCTTCCCAGCGGAATGGGGCTGGTCAGAACCCGCTCAGACACCGGCGGCTCCGTCCCACGCGAGGAGGAAGGCGCCCCACGCGGCGAAATACTTGGGATGCGGGACCGTCTCCGCCTCCCCTCCCCCCCCCTCCGCGAAAACCCGGCGGAACACGGGGTGGTGGGCCGCGAATCCGCCGCAGAGGCGCACCGGCGGCTCCAGCACCCCCACCTCCCTCACGCGCGCGGCCACGGAGGCGTAGGCCCCCCGCGCCAGGGCCGGCAGGGGCTCCCCCCGCTGGACCCGCTCCAGGATCTCGGTGGCGGCGAAGACGGTGCAGAAACTGTTGAGGGGGCGGGCGCCGTCCGCCTCCCCGGCCAGGGCGTTGAACCGTCGGGCGGAAATGCGGAGACGGTGGCAGAGGGACTCGATGAAGGACCCCGTCCCGGCGGCGCACCGGCGGTTGAACTTGTGATGCTTCAACTTCCCCCCCTGGAACCTGAGGACCTTGATGTCCTGCCCCCCGATGTCCACCAGGGACCCGTCGCCGTATCCCGCCCCCGCCCAGGCGCGGGCCAGGCAGGCCACTTCGGTCCGGGCCGTCCCGGGGAAGACCTCGCGGCCGTAGCCCGTCAGGACGCATCCGCCGGGCCCCGGCCGCGCGTCCAGCCGCTTCAGCGCCTCCCGGTAATCCAGGACCGAAGCGGCGGCGCGCCGGACCGTCACCCGCTCCGGCGCCGGTCCCGCGACCCACTTGATGTAGGACGATCCCAGGTCCAGCCCGGCCCTCATCCCCGCGTCTCCCAGAACGCTTCGAGGCGCTGGCGCGTCTCCGCCTCGGAAAAGTGGCGCAGGTCCACCATGTCGCCATGAAGAACCAGCGCGGGGACGCCCGTCCGCTCCTCCATCCTCTCGGGCATCCGGAACCGGGTGTTGGTGTTGGTGTGGCAGGTGCGGGCCTCGTGGAATAGAAGGAGCCCGGCGTTGAAGGCGCACACCTGGCGCTCCAGCCACGCCTCCTTCCACGCCTCGTCCCGGCAAATGAAGAGGGAAGAGTAGGCCCGCGCCAGCGACTCCAGCGGCTCGGCGGGGTCCAGGTCGAAGACCCACGAGAGGCAGTAGGTGGAGGCCACCACCCCCGCGTCCCATTTCGGGAAATACTCCTGGAAAAAGCGCAATTTTCCCCACACCGGCATCCCCTCCCAGAAGATCCGGCGCCGGAGGGGACGGTCCGGGAGGGCGCGGACCTCGGTCAGGAGGTCGCGGTAGAAGGCGGCCGCCTCGGGGGTCCCCCTCAGGACCACCAGGGGGGCCATGAGCACCAGATCGTCACCGAAGTCGTGGCGGAACCCACCCCCCTCGTTGAGACGGAGGAAGGCCTCCCAGTCACGCGAGGCCTCCGCCGCGAACGCCACCGTCTCCCTCAACCGTCCGGCATCCAGCGCGCGTCCGGCGGCCCCTTCGAGCGCCCGGATGGCCGCCCGCCACTGATCCATTAGGTAGCCGTCGAGGGAGGGCCCGCCCCCCTCCAGCGGCCTCGGAGTGCGGATGGAGACCAGCGGCGCGCCCGTCCGCCGGGCGTGAAAGGCGAACCACTCCAGCACCTCCCGGCACTGATTGGTGTTGCAGGCCAGGACGGCCGGAGGGGGCAGGACCTCCAGTCCGAACCGGTCCAGGCCGCTCCGTCCCTCGAGCGAGGCGCCGATGTCGGAGAGGAGGTAGGTGCAGGCGTCGGGGCCGTAGCCGTGGCGCACCGCGGCCGCGATGAGCGGCTCCTGGGCCCTCCGCGCCCCCAGCATGGCGGCGTGGTTTTCAGGGAAATAGACCTCGAACCCCAGGGCCCGCAGCACCTCCACCGGCCCCATGGCGGAGCACCAGGCGACGGGCCGCTTTCCGTCGGCCATCCCGCGGTAGTACTTTCCGAGGAGACCCTTAGCGTTCGCGAATGCCCGCATGCAGTCCCTGCCGGGCCCGGACCATGATGGTGAGGGCCTCGTTGTAGGGGACGGGGATGCCGTGCCGCCGGCCGTATTCGCAGATGCGGCCGTTGAGGTAATCGATCTCGGTCTCCCGCCCGCGGTCGAGGTCCACCAGCATGGAGGGCCGGTGGCCGTCCCCGCTGGAGAGGTAGTCCCGGCAGAAGGCCTCGAATTCGGGGCTGAACCGGTGGCCGCACGCCTCGGCCACTTGGAGGCACTCCGCGAGCAGGTGTCCCGAAAGACGCGCCACCGGCTCCTGCCGCAGGGCCTCCCCCATCGAGACGCTCAGGAGGGCCGAGATGGGGGCCAGGACGGCGTTGAGGACCGCCTTTTCCCAGATCCGCCGCCCGATGTCGTCGGCCACCACCGTCTCCAGACCGGCCCGGGTGAGCCAGGAGGCGAAGGGGGCGGCGTGCCCCTCCGCGCAGGCGCCGCAGAGGCATCCGACATAGTTGGGGCGGTTGAAGAAGGAGAGGCGCCCCCGGCCCGGCGCGGGGAGGACCCCGGCGTAGTTGACGGCCATCCGGAGGAACGGGCGTCCGGGACAGCGTTCCAGAAAGGGCCCCTCCACATCCAGCCCGTTCTGCGGAAGGACGACGGGAAGGTCGGCGGGGAGGGGTTCCAGGCGGGGCAGGAGGGCCAGGGCGTCGGGGATCTTGACGGCGAGGACGAGGGCGTCCAGGTCGCCGGCTTCCAGTTCCTCCAGCCGTTCCACCACGGGAAAGAAAACGGGGCCGAAGGGCTCCAGGCCGCGCACCTCCAGTCCGGCCCGGGCGATGGCCTCCCGGTGCTCACCCCACCCCTCCGCCCCGGTCACCCGGTACCCCTCCCGGACCAGGTGGGCGGCCAAAATGGCCCCTGTGGGGCCCAATCCGACAATGCCGATATGGCGGTCCATGGCGTTCCTCCCCTCTACAATAGCAGTATCCCCATTCCTTTTGCAACGCTTGTTAGGCGCAAGGTAATCCCCGCGGCCGCGCAGGGAGCAAAAGACGGTGATGGAGAGGGCGAAGTGAGTGTTGCCATTGGAGGCGGGGAGGGTGGGTTTTCAATAGTTTGACAAGTTTTCAATCCATTGACAATTCCGGGGGGGCCGCGAGGGGGGCGATAACGCCTAAGTGGAACAATATCAAGCGGATGAATTTTGGGACACGGTTTGGCATCGAGATTGCACAGGTTTTCCCCATCATGACCAGTCATCACTGCGGAGCCCCCTTGCAATTGAATTTCCATGGGCGTAAAGTCCGTTCAGGGTATCCATGCGCCCGCATCGGATAGCAATGAAGACCCTGCGCGCGCCCGAAACCGCGGTGGATCGCGCCGTTCACGCATTGAAACGACGGAGGACAACCATGCGAAATCTCAGCCTTTGCTCATTCGTTCTGGGGGCCGCCCTGTCGGGGAACGCTTTAGCCGCCGGGTCCTTCGGCGGCCTGGTGGTGCCCAACCACGGCCAAGTGAAAAACGGGTTTTCCGTAGGGGCGACCCGGTGGGTCGCCCCACCATCATTTTACATGGACGCGCCCTGGGGGCGGTTGTATGTTACCGATCACGGCCTGCTGGCGGACATTATCTTGCCAGAGGAAAGAGAAACCAATGAATCCGGACCGCCCTTATCGGGCCTTGAAGGCGGGGGAGCATTAACGCATCGGATGGATACCCCCGGGTTCGGCCGCCCCACACCCCGCCCCCTCCGACATAAAGCCCTCCTCCTCGACCTCCCCGGCACGAACTGGCGGGAGGTCATCCCAGAAGAAGAACAAGTGACCAAGCTCAACTTCTTCTACGGCAACGACCCGAACGGATGGGTCACCAACGTGCCCACCTACGGCCGCCTGCGGATTCACAACCTCTTCCCCGGCACCGATCTGATCCTGGACCCCCAATCGGCGGACTTTTGGTGCATGGAGGGATCCCAAGCGGTGATGTTGTCCGAGCTGGAAGCGCAGCTACCCCAACCGGACATTGGGATAATGATTGCGCCAATCATGAAAACTTACTACGACGCGAATGTTGCGCTTTCTTTTGAACAAAGCCCCCAGAACGCGCCATTTCCCAGAACTTCCAAGATGGCGGCGCACCCGGATCAGGCCCTGTTGTGGGGAACATACGTAGGTGGTTCATTTTCCGATGAGGTTGCCGCCCTGGCGGTGGACGGTTCCGGTCATATCATCGCTGCCGGCAGCACCCAGGCTTATGATTTTCCCACCCTCGACGGGTACGATGCGACATTCAACGGCTATTCAGACATCTTTGTCGTGAAGCTGACTCCAGATGGGCGCCATCTGCTATGGGGGACGTTCGTAGGCGGGACGAAGGATGAAATGACGCGGGCGATTGCGCTGGATGCGGAGGCAAACGTTGTCGTCTGCGGCGTGACGGGGTCCACCGACATCCCCACCACGCCGGAAGCCTTCGACACCACCTATAACGGAGGGACCTCCGGAACCGGATACATCACGGGGGACATCTACGCCGCCAAGCTATCCAGCCACGGGGACACCCTTCTGTGGGGGACCTATATCGGCGGCAAAGAAGACGACCAGGTCTGGGCCTGCGCCGTGGACCGTCAAGGACGCGTCATCATAGCCGGCGGCACGCATTCAAACGATATGCCGACCGCTGGAGGTCTGGCCTCACAGTTGAACGGTGGCAGCGATATATATCTCGCCCGGCTAAGCGGCGACGGTCGCACCCTTCTTTGGGGAACCTATCTTGGGGGCAGCAAACGCGAAGCCGCGTTCGATGTGGCCTTGGATCAAGGGGGGAATCTTGTCATCGCCGGGGGGACTTCCTCGCCTGACATGCCGGTGCCCGGGGGCTTTGATACCACACTGGACGGGGAGATCAGCGCCGGCTATATCGCAAAGATTTCTATTGAAGAAAACGCTGTGGTATGGGGCACATATCTTGAAGGCACGCAGGGACTGCTCACCTTCTACGGTGGTGCAGAGTGCGTTACGATAGATGAAGCCGGCGATGTCTATGTTCTCGGGCAGAGCGATGTGGCGGACATGCCCGTCCCGGGAGGATTCGACACGACCTTCAACGGCAACGTGGATATATATCTCGCAAAACTGTCCTCAGACGGGAGCCGCCTGTTGTGGGGTTCCTATTTGGGGGGAGTTTCCGATGATTTCGGCGTTTCAATAGCCGTCAATGGGGACGGCGATGTCATCGTGCTGGGGTATACGCATTCCCACGACCTCCCCTGCCCGAACGGCTACAGCACGCTCTCGGGGAACGGCCTGTACCTCGCCAGGATCGCCGGAACGGGCGAGCGGGTGCAATGGGGGACTTATCTGGGCGGGTGGGGCAATGACTATCCCTATGCCCTGGCCCTGGACGGCGCGGGGGACATCCTCGTCGGGGGGACGACCGAATCCCCCGATTTTCCGGTCCCCAACGGCTATGATCAAACCTACAACAGCTCCTGGGACGGGATGATCGCCAAGATCACCGATTATGCCGGGCCGGGCCGGAGGCTCTTCGTCCCCGCGGCGGCGCACACGCCCGGCGCGTACGGCACGCGCTGGCGGACCGATGGGATGATCCTCAACCCGAACGGCGAGGAGACCTGCTACGACCTGATCTACCGCCCCTCGGCGCCCTCAGGGGGGGATATTGTTTGTGAGCATCGCTGCCTCGCCCCCGATGCCGCGTGGAGTTATGAAGACATCATCGCCTCGGCGTGCGGTCAGACGGGGGCGAGCGCCGGCGCTCTGCGCGTGGAACCCGACGGCCCCTTGAAGATGAGCACGCGGACCTATACGGAACGGGGGGACGGCGGCACCTACGGCCAGTTCGTCCCGGCCCAGACGCGGGGCGAGGCGATAGGCGTCGGGGAGACGGGGCATTTAATCGTCTTGAAACAGAATGGCGATTACCGGACCAACATCGGCTTTTCCGAGATCACCGGACAGGAAACGGAGGTGGCTTTCCGCATCTATGATGGTTCCGGATCTGAACTTCTTAATTCTTCCTTCTTCCTTCCTCCTTACGCCTGGCGCCAGGTCAGCCTGATTGAGCTCGGGATTTTATCCATTGCCCTCGGTAGAGCGGAGATCAAAACAACCGCCGGTGGGGCGGTCCTTGCTTACGCCTCCCTCGTGGACAACCGCACCGGCGACGCCATCTTTACGCCCGTCCAAAAGGATACCGGTGGCGCGGCAGCCGGAGTTCAATTGATTCCCGCCGCAGCGCACACCCCAGGTGCCTATGGCACGCAATGGCAAAGCGATCTGTGGCTGTATAATGCCTGGTTTCAAAACATTGCAGAAGTAAACGTGGATTATTACACTAATTCCGGGAAATTCTCAAGGAGCATTTTCCTTGCCCCTCAGGAACAAATCGAAATTCAAGACATTGTAACTCAACTTTTCCCAGAAACGGGGAATGGTTCTGGCAATTTGCGTTTCTATAATGCATGGCAGGTTCTCGCTAATTCCCGGACTTACAATTTCACGTCTGACGGAACTTATGGACAATTTATCCCTGCGAAACCTGACGGTCAAATGCTCCCGTTAGGATTCGATGGCAGACTTCTGCAGATTGCGTGTGGAGCCGACTATCGGACGAATGTTGGATTTGCCGATTTTTTAGGAAAAGAAACGGCTCTTCTCCTCGAAATTCGTGACCTCGATGGAGCTCTCCTGGGTAGCCAGACCCTGACGATACCGCCGCGGCAGACTGTGCAGATCAATGATGTGTTCGCTACGCTAGGGATATCATGCCCTAGCGAGGCTACTTATGCGCGAATTATGCTTTTATCAGGCTCAAGGGGTTACGCTTATGCGTCTGTAGTGGACAACCGCACAGGGGATGCGATTTTCATCCCAATATCGAAATAAGGAGGCAGTCATGATCAGGTATGTCCGCTTCTGTTCCAAAAAGTTGCTACTTTCAAGCCTGCTTGTCTTCGGCATCATCGGACTGTCTGCGGATGGCCGGCCCGCATGCGTGGGCCAGGCTCCACCCGCAGACAATCTGTTCCTCATCTCCGTGCAAAGCCTGCGATCCCTGGCATTGCCGGAGGGAGAGGTTGATCTCATTCATGATTATGGGGCTTCACGGTTGGTCCGAGTGCCGGACGCGCTACGGCTGCCTCCAGAGGCTCTGCGTGCATTCGCACCGGTGGAAAAGATGCCTCGTGCTTCTGGTCTCGACGCTGTGGATGCCTCTGCCGGGGCATTTTGGGGGATAGGGGAATTCAGCCGGCCCTTCCCCAAACGGCCTTTTTCTGGTATAATGGCACTTCCTTGCTTCCCCGCCCGAGGGTGAAGCCTGAGAAATTCAGTCCATAAGGAGTCCGCATGCGAATCTACGAGTTGTGCTACATCGCGGCCGCGGACCTGCCCGAAGACAAGCGCACCGAGCTCTACGGCGAGGTGCAGACGCTGGTCAATGAAAAGGGGCAGATCCTCGAGTCGCGCGAGATGGGCAAAAGGCGCCTGGCCTTTCCCATCCTGAAGAAGGTGGAGGGCATCTACCAGGTGATCTACTTCTCCTGCCCCACCGATTTCCTCATCCGGGTGGACACCAAGCTCAAGCAGATGGAGGGGGTCCTGCGCCACCTGATCGTCCGCATCGACGAGGCCTACCGCAAGAACAAGATCCCCCTGCCCGGCCAGAAGAAAGAGGAGGCCTGATCATGCCGCCGCCGAAAAAGTTCTTCTTCCGCCACCGCAAGAAGTGCAAGTTCTGCGAGGAGAAGATGCACTTCGTCGACTACAAGAACGTCCGCCTCCTCGACAACTACGTGACCGAGCGCGGCAAGATGCTCCCCCGCAAACTGACCGGGAACTGCGCCCGGCACCAGCGGAAGGTCGAGGACGCCGTCAAGAACGCCCGCATCATGGCGCTCCTCCCCTTCGTCAAGAGCTGAGGGGGCCGGCCATGAAGATCATTCTCACGCAGGACTTGGACAAACTCGGGGCCCAGGGCGAGACCGTCACCGTCAAGAACGGCTACGCCCGCAACTACCTCATCCCCCGCGGTCTCGCCTGGCCCGCCACGTCGGGCAACCTGAGGCGGCTGGAGCAGGAGCGGCGGGTGTGGGACCTCAAGAGCATCCGGGAGAAGGGCAAGGCCGAGGAGCTGAAGAAGAAGATCGAGACGCTGAGCGTTTCCATCACCGCCCGCGTGGGCGAGGAGAACCTCCTCTACGGCAGCGTCACCCACCAGCAGATCGCCGACGCCCTGGAGCAGAAGGGCATCCTCGTGGACAAGCGCAAGGTGCACCTGGAGGAGCCGATCAAGCGGGCGGGGTCCCACGCGGTCACCCTGAAACTCCACAAGGAAGTCGAGGCGGTCCTCAAGGTCGAGGTCGTCGGTGAAACCGGAGCCTGACGCGAGCCCCGATTTCCAGTCCCTGTTCGAAGCGGATCAATCCCTGCCGCCCACGTCGCACCGGCGACTGGGCGGCTTCATCGTTCTCCTGAAAAAACTCCTCCGGCCGCTGGGCGACCTGGCCACCGCCGGCCGCCGCGAGACCCAGCGTCGGTTCAACCTGCAACTCCTCCAAACCCTGGAGGAGCAGGCGGCGCGCCTGACCGCCCTCGAGGCCCGGCTCGATGAAAAAGTGGAGGCCCTCGGCGCCGCCTTCACGGCCCACCAGCGCCACGTCCAGGAGACCTTCGACGCCCTCCAGCGGGAGGTGCTCACCCTGCGGGATGAGAGGGTCCCGGCCCTCCTCGAGGGGCAGGACCTTGGGCTGAAGGCGGTGGACATGAAGGCCGAATGGGCCCTCGCCCGCCTCCTCCAGATGCGCGCGCTTCTTGAAAAGGGGGTCCCGCTGGAACCGGCCGAGGCCCGCGAGGCCTCCCGTTCCCTCCATTACGCCCAGTTCGAGGACGCGTTCCGCGGCACTCCGGAAGAGATCCGGCGAGGCCAGGAGCCCTACCTGGAGATCCTCGGAAGCCGCCGCCCGGTCCTGGACCTGGGATGCGGCCGCGGCGAGTTCCTTCAGCTCCTGGCGGACAGGGGCATCCCCTGTCTCGGCGTGGAACGCGACCCCGCCCTGGCGGCGTCGCTGAAGGCCGGGGGCCTGCCGTTCGAGCGGGACGACATCCTTGCGTTCCTGCAGAAAAGCGTCCTCGATTTCGGGGCGGTGACGGCCTTTCACTGCATCGAGCACTTCAGCGCCGCCGACGCCCGCGACCTCCTCCGGCTGGCTTTCGATCGGCTCAGGCCCGGCGGCCTCCTCCTCCTCGAAACCCCCAACCCCGCCTCCCTGGCCGCCTTCCTCAACTGGCACAAGGACCCGGACCATGTCACCCCCTGGCACCCGGAAACCCTCAAGTTCTATCTCGAGCAGGCCGGGTTCACCGGCGTCGAGGTCCGCATGCTCCACCCCTTCCCGCCCCGGCCCGAGTTGAACCTCCCCCCGGCGGCCCGGGAGTTGCTGTTCGGCCACCAGGATTACGCGATGTGGGGCGTCAAGCCGGAATAGGCCTCAGGTTCAACCCCAGCGATACCGCCTTCATCCCCGCCAGCGCCAAAATCGTCCCGGGCAACCCCAGGAGGGGCATCAGCAGGAGCCCCGTCGCCACCGCCCCCGCGGCCGCCCCCAGGTGGTCGTGGAACTGCATCCGCGCCGCGGCGGCCGGGTCGTCGCCGAAGCGGATTCCCTGATGGACAAACGGCAGCCCCGTCACCGCCCCGCTCAGCGCGAACAGGATCCCGAACCCCCACGCCGGCCCCGAGGGAACGGCCCACACGAGCGCGAGGAGCGCCAGCGCCGCGGCGTCGGGAATCCAGGGCGCCGTCGGGCGCGCAGCCATCCGCCTCCCGAGAGGAGCCGAGGCGGCCAACCCCGCCATGAACAGCCCCGTCAGCAGGCCCACGGCGCCGTAATAGGTGCCATGGGAGGCCTGATACCGGATGGAGAGGAGGAGGAAGGTCCCGATGCCCAGGGCCCCGGTCGAAAACACCTGGAACAGCGGCCGGCGCCGGCGCGGCCAATAGGGCGCCGCGGCCAGCGCCAGCGGGACCAGCATCCAGGGGGCGAGCCCCAGGAGGGTCCCGGCCACGGGGACCTGCCCGTCCATCTTCTCGCGCACGGCGATGGCATCCATGTAGGCGAAGGGGTGCGCGTCGCCCGCGGCGCGGCCGCGCTCTTCGTTCAAACGGCGGTTGAACGCCTCCATCCGCTCCCGCGGGAACAGGGCCGCATAGCCGGTCCCCTCCTCCGCGCGCAGCGCCTCCAGCCGCCCCTCCGGCAACCCCTCCCGGGGAGAGGCCAGGAGAAGGGGCATGGGACCCACGGCGGCGACCACTCCGGGGAAGGCCCCTTTCAGGGTCCGCTGGATCCCGCCGACCAGCCGCGCCGTCTCCTCCCCCCAGTAGTTCTCCGTCGCGGGAAGGGCGAGGACCAGCAGGCCGTCCGGACGCAGGGCCCGCGCCGCGGCCCCGAAGAATTCCACCGTGAACAACCGCTCCTGCGCCACCGTCATCGGCGGGGGAAGGTCGAGGACCAGCAGGGAGAACCGTCCCTCCTGGCGGGCCAGATAGGCGCGGGGATCCGCCGTCACGACCGAGCGGGGCCCGGCTCCGGCGTCCTCCCGCAGCCGGACCAGGGCGGCATCGGGCTGGATCCAGACGACGCCCTCCCGGACCGCCACGGCGGGCCAGGCGCCGACGAGGGCCGCCTCGCCGGTCCCCCCCGCGATGCGGCGGACGATCCTGAACCGCTCGGCGGCGGCCGGGTCGGGGCTCTGCCCGGCCGCCTGCCCGTTCAGATAGAGCCCGTACTGGCCTCCCAGTTCGGTCAGGAGGATGTGCTGGTAGGGGCTGTGGACCTCCGCCACGAGGCGTCCGACCGGGTGGAACGCTTTCAGGGCATGGGCCGACAGCGCTCCCCATCCTCCCCACAGCGCGACGGCCGCGGCCGGGGCCAGGAGACGCGCCCTCCCTGGCAGGATGCCCAATCCGAGGCCGGAGAGGACGCCGAGGGCGCCGGAGGGGTCCACCCGCAGGAAGAGAAGCGTGGCAAGCGTCCCGCCGGCGGCGGAACCCAAACTCTCCAGAAGAAAGAGACGCGCGATGCCCCCCGCCGACGCGGCGCCGGCGGGGAACGAAATTCCGATCCCGGCGCCCGGCAGGAACGCCAGGGCCGCCGCCAGGAGGACCCCGCGGCCGAGGGAGGGAAGGTGCCCGAAGGCGGGCGCCGCCCCCGCCGCCATGGCCGCCACGGCGAGGGCGTTGAGGAGGACCAGAGAGGGAAAGAGGCCCGCGAGCCACCGGAAATGGGCCGCCTTCCAGGCAACCCGCCGGCCCGCCGCGGCCCCCGCGGCGATGCCGAGAAACCACGCGCCGAAGTACGCCCCCAGGACCAGTTCGTTCCCCCCGCCGAGGACCACCCCCAGGCGGAGGAGGAGCACCTGCCCCGCCGTCGCGGCGAATCCGAAACCGAAAAACAGCAGCCCCGGGGACTTTCCGCGTCCGGCCGATGGCTCGTGCATGGCCTTATGGTACCACCCGCCGTCAGTCCCGGGAGACGGGAACCGGGAGAGGCAACCGTCCCCGGAGCCATGGATTCCCCTCCCCCAAAACTCGATGGTCGCGGGGAACCACGGGTTCTCCCCGCATCCAAACCCCCCCGGCCTGTGTCCCGATGCGGTAAAATAGCGGCCCCATGAAACCCCTCGACAAGGCCCTCGCCGCCGACCTCGGCCTCCTCGGAGTCTCCATCATCTGGGGCTCCACCTTCGTCCTGGTGAAGGAGTCCTTGAACGCGGCCTCCCCCTTTTCGTTCCTCTTCATGCGCTTCGCCATCGCCGCCCTCTTCCTCCTGCTCCTCCACCCCCGCGCCATCCTCCGGATGGGGGGCGACTGCCTGCGCGACGGCTTCATCCTGGGCTCCTTCCTCTTCGCCGCCTTCTCCCTCCAGACCTGGGGGCTCACCACCGTCTCCGCCTCCATCACCGCCTTCATCACCGGCCTCTATGTCGTCTTCACCCCCCTCTTCTCCAGCATCGTCTTCCGCCGCGTCCCCCGCCCCATCACCTGGGCCGCCGTGGGGCTCTCCACGGCCGGCCTGACGCTGATGACGCTGAAGGAGACCCCCAAACTCACCCTGGGAGAGTTTTTGGTCCTGATGTGCGCCGTGGTCTACGCCGTCCACATCCTCCTGACCGACACCTACAGCAAGCGGCACGGCACCGTGGCGCTCACCTTCACCCAGATCGCCACTGTGGCCCTGTGGTCCCTCTTCTGCTCGGCGGCGATGGAGCCCTCGGTCCTCCCCGACCGTTTCACCCCCGTCCTCGTGACCGGCCTGCTGGTGACCGGGCTCCTGGCGACGGTGGTGGCGTTCCTCCTGATGGTGGGATACCAGAAATACCTCACCCCCACGCGCGCCTGCCTGGTCTACACGACGGAGATCGTCGCCGCCGCCCTCTTCGGCTGGTGGCTGGGGGGCGAGGTGCTTCAGGCGCGGCAGTATGCCGGCGCCGTACTCATCGTCGCGGCCATCTTCATGGCCGAGGGGGCGGGGTTTTTGCGGCTGACGCGACGGGGGGAGGGTGATGGGTAGAACGGTCCTCGTCCTCACCCTCGGCATCCTCTGCCTGTCCACGGCGTCGGTCCTCATCAAGTTCTGCGACGATGTTCCGGCCGTGACCATTGCCGCCTACCGGATGGCCCTGGCCGCCGGCATCATGGGCCTCCTGGCGGCCGTCAAGCGCGTATCGTTCAAAGGCCTGGGGCGACGGGCCTGGCTGGGGGCTCTCCTGGGAAGCGTCTTTTTGGCCCTGCACTTCGCCTTCTGGGTCACCTCGCTCAAATACACCTCGGTGGCCTCCAGCGTGGTGCTGGTGACCACCAACCCCATCTTCGTCGGCGTCTTCTCCTGGCTCATCTTCCGGGAGCGCCAGCCCCCCACCCTGGTCGCCGGCATCGTCCTCTCCTTCGCCGGGAGCGCGGTGCTGGCCCTGGGCGACGGCGGCCTGGGCCAATTATTCGCCGGCGGATCAAGCGCGGTGCTGGGCGATGCCCTGGCCCTGGCGGGGGCCGTCATGGCCAGCGGCTACCTGATGACCGGGAGCCGGATGCGGGAAAAGATGGACCTCCTGGCCTACACCACCCTCGTCTACGGCTTCTCCGCCGTGTGGCTGTGGCTGATGGTCCTGGTGATGGGGCTCCCTGTGTCGGGTTTCAAGGGAACATCCTACCTTTCCCTCGTCGCGATGGCCGTCCTCCCCCAGGCCATCGGCCACACCACAATCAACTGGGCCCTGAAGCACCTCAAGACCGGCATGGTGGCCGTGACCATCCTCGGCGAGCCCATCGGCGCCTCCATCCTGGCGTTCTTCATTCTGAAAGAATCTTTGAGCATTCCCCAATTCGTCGGCATGGGGCTAATTTTCACTGCGATCATCGTTGCGGCTCGGAGGGGCGCTAAAGAAGAAGACGAAGTGCGTAGCGCGTAGTTCGTCAAGAAGAAAAAGGCGAGCCTCCGAAGGGGCCCGCTAGTGCTTCTCTACGAACTACGGTCTACGGCCTACGAGCTACATTTTACGGTCTACGCCATGCGCATTTGCGCTCTACGAGCTACGGTCTACGCCATACGCACTTGCGCACTTGCGCATTTGCGCTCTACGATCTACGTCTTCTCCAACAGGCTCTTGATCTCCTCTTCCAACTTCTTCTCCTGCCCCTCCTCGAACCCCAGGTGGTAGTAATAGACCTTGTTGTCCCTCCCCACGACGAAGGTGGTGGGGAAGACCCCGACCGAAAAGAGACGGCGGACGACCTCCCTCTCCCCCTCCCCGTTCTCCAGCAAGGTGTAGGTGAGCTTGTGGTCGGCGATGAGTTTCTTGGCCCTCTCGGTGTCGCGGCGGGCCTCGATGGCGATGATGTCGAATCCCTGGTCCTTGTACTGCTCGTACAGCGGCTGGAGGCGCGGCAACTCCGCGCGGCATCCCCCTCAGGTGGGGAACCAGAAGGCCAGGAGCATCACTTTGCCCTCCTTCTGCTGGCTGTAGGTGGACTCCTTGCCGGAGTAATCGGGCAGGGTGAAGTCCACCACCGCCCTGGCCAACTGGTCGCGCAATTCCCCCACCCTGGACTCGAACCCGTCCCCGGACCCGGTCTGCGCCGCGTAGACCTCCTTGAAGGCCTCCAGCGCCTCCGGAGTCCCTCCGAAGACGGCGTCGGGCGTCAGGACCTCGAAGGCCCGGTCGTACTCTTTCCGCATCAGATAGGTGCGCCCCAGCCACAGGTTGAAGTCGGTTTCGGAGGAGCCCACGAACGAGAAGAGGGTGAAGGGGCGCGCCTGCTCGAAAGTGGCCAGGGCCAGGTCGAATTTTTCCAAGTTGGCCCGGGCCCAGGCCGCGGCCGCCAGAGCCCGGGCCTTGCGCAGGTTGACATACCGCTCCAGACGGTCGGGGGGGAACTCCCGTCCGGGATTGTCGGCCTGAAAGGCCTCCGGAGTGGCCACCATCAGGGCGCCGGAGGAGTACTCCTCGGCCATCCGCCAAAGCCCCGCCTCGATGCCGGCCTCGGCGACGGTCATCCGCTGTTCGAAGGTCAGCGGCCCGGCGGAAACCTCGCGCACTCGGGCCGCCACCATTTCGGCGTCCTTGAGCCGGGCCCAAACGGGAAGCCCGGCGATCTTGACCTTCCGGAGGAGTTCCTTGTCCTGAACCGCCGCCAGGAGGTCGTCCACGATCGGCTTGGCTCCCGTCGCGTCCTTGACCTCCTCGAGCTGGTAGTAAAGGGCGGTCTCCAACAGGTCCATGGTGTGCCCGGACTCGGGATACTGCCGGAGGAAGGCGGCGCAGGCGGCCACCTTTTCCTGAGGCGTCTTGGCGGCATCGAGAGCGGCATCGGCCCTCTCGTAGGCGGCGTCCAACGCCTTTTTCGCCGCGTCCGCATCGGTGCCGGGGGCCTTGGGACCACAGGCCAGGCCCGTCAGCAACAGGGCGGATAGGACTAATAGTAGAAATCGGTTAGTCATTCGCTTCCTTTCTCATGCTGGGACGCACGGAGGCTGGGACGCTTCCCCCGCCCATGTGATTGCTTCGGCAATCCAACATTCTCCGGATCGGATGAATTCCTAAAGGGCACAGCATGCTGTGCCCNNCCCTACAAGCTGCCAACTGCTGTTGTCATATCGATTTTAGGTACGGGATCAATCCCCCCGCCGAAAGGATCGCCTGCACGGCGGGCGGGAACGGCGGAAAAGCGAAGGTCCCCTTGCCGGTGACGATCGTCCCGGCGGCCAGGTCCACTTCGACGCTCTCCCCGTTGGCGATGGCCTCGACAGCGGCCGGACAGACCAGGGCTGGGAGCCCCTCGTTGATGCAATTACGGAAGTAGATGCGGGCGAAGGAAACCGCGATGACCACCGCCACGCCGGCCTCCTTGACGCAGGTGACCGCCTGCTCGCGCGAGGAGCCGCAACCGAAGTTCTTCCCCCCGACGATGATGTCTCCGGGTTTCACGGTTTTGATGAACTCCGGGTCCAGGTCCTCCAGGGCGTGTTTGGCCATCTCCGCCCGGTCGGTCACCGTGTAGGTGTACTTGCNNGGTGTTGACGTTGTCGCCGTATTTGAAGACGCGCCCCTTATAGCGTGTCATCGAGGACTCCTTTCAGCGCGGTGATGGCGGCCGTCCGCGGGCTGGCCAGGTAGATGGCGCTCTCGTTGCACCCCATCCGCCCCTTGAAGTTGCGGTTGGAGGTGGAGACGCACACCTCGCCCGGCGCCAGGGCCCCCTCGTGGGCCCCCAGGCAGGGGCCGCAATTGGGGTTCATCAGGACGGCGCCGGCCTCGAGGAGGGCCGCCAGGGTGCCGTCGGCCATGGCCTGCTTGAAGATGGGCATGGAGGCGGGGAAGACCAAAAGCCGCGTGCCGGAGGCCACCTTCCTGCCTTTGAGCACCGCGGCGGCTTCGTGGAGGTCGCGGAGGCGGCCGTTGGTGCAGGTCCCCACCACCACCTGGTCCACCTTCGTCCCGCGCATGTCGGAGGCGGGCTTCACATTGTCAACGAAGTGCGGGCAGGCCACCTGGGGGCGGAGGTCCGAGAGGTCCCACTCCAGCACTTCGGAATAGCCGGCGTCGGGGTCGGAGAATATCTCCTGATACTCCCCGCGGACCCTGCCCCGCAACCACGCGCGCGTTTTTTCGTCGGGAAGGACATAGCCGTTCTTGGCCCCCATCTCGGCGGCCATATTGGTCAGGACCATCCGGTCGTCCACATCCATCGCTTCGATCACGGGGCCGGTGAACTCAACCGACTTGTAGAGGGCTCCGTCGGCCCCGATCCTCCCCAGGATGAACAGCACGACATCCTTGGCGGAGCAATCGGCAGGCAGGTCGCCCTTGAGCACCAGGCGCAGCGTCTCGGGGACCATCAGCCACATCGTGCCCGTGGCCCAGATGGCGGCCGCCTCGCTCCGACCGATGCCGGCGGCGAAGGCCCCCGCGGCCCCGTAGGTGGTGGTGTGGGAGTCGGAGCCCAGGAGGAGGCGCCCCGGGGCGGCGAACCCCTGCTCCATGAAGACCTGGTGGCAGACGCCGCTCGCGATGTCGAAGAAGTTCTTCAGCCCCTGCGCGGTGACGAACTGCCGGATCTCCTTGTGGTTGGTGGCGTACTTGCTGTCTGCCGCCGGGGCGCAGTGGTCCAGGACGATCACCGGCTGGGCGGGATCTTTCACCCTGGGTTTGCCGATCTTGGCAAAGGTCTTGGCGATGGCGGCGGAGTTGTCGTGCGAGAGGACATGGTCGGGGGTCACATTGACGATCTCTCCCACTTCGACGGCGGGCTTCCCCGCATATCTCGCCAGCACTTTTTGGACGAAGGTCAGGCCCATGGCTTCTCCCTTTTATTTTGCGAATATCTCGAAATTCGTGAAGTCGGCGTGATGGAGTAATACCCCCTCGTTGGTGCGCCGCATCCCGTCGCCCTCCTTGGAGTGGTTGGCGATGATGTGGAGGATGGGCTCGGGGAGGCCGAACCGGGCCGCCAGGCAGGCCCCGGAGACCGGATGCCTCAGGAGCTTGCCGCTCCGGCTCTTGACGAACTTCCCGTCCTTCTCCTCCATCTCGAGGAGCTTCCCCACGTCGTGCAGGAGGGCCCCGGCGATGAGGATGTCGCGGTCGATGGCCAGGTCACGGGCGTAGACGGCCTTCAGCGCGTCCAGGACACCCACGCAGACGAGGACGTTGCCCCGCGTGTGCTCCAGCATGGAGGCCGGGCAGGGGTCGTAGAGGAGGGTAAACGGCATGCGCTTAAGGTCGTCGGGCTTCCAGCCCCCCAGACGCATCCCCTCCTCCCAGGTCTGCAGGCACTTCTCCCGCAGATCCTTGTCCTGGATCAAATCGAACTCGGGAATCAGTTTGATGAGGTCGTTTCGCATGGGGTAATTATAGCAGGCATAAGGCGGCAGTCCGCAGGCGGCAGAAAACGGGGACTGGACCGCGGGAGGCAGGCGTCGAGCGCGCGTGCCAGAAGGTTGCCTTTTCCTCATTTTTCCTTTGGTTGCTTCTATGCCGCCTTAGGTTTCACTTCGCCTCATTTCCGCACACATCAACCGCCTTGATAAGATAAAACAGCAAATCACCTGCCGGAGGTTCATCCGGATAAATGGTTCCTGAGATGAGAGAGCCATTTATTTTTTGAGAAGGCCCCCATGGAGAATCAGAGATAGTATCTCTGTAGACATTGTAGCCTATGGTGTCTGGCCCTCCAATCGCACCCCAGCTCAAATCCACATTCCCGCTATTCCGGTTCGCGACAAGCGAGTTCCAGCCTGCAGTGTCAGGCGGGGTTGTATCTGCGTTATCCGCGGCCGCAGCGCCGGCAGTGGTAAAAGACATACCACAGCTATTGTTATGGCGGACAGCGTAAGTATATGAAGTGCCATTTGCTCCTGTGTCATCTATATGGCTTGAAGTGCCATTCGGGATGCCTGTGGCAATGGGTGAACCATCGCGAAAGATATCAAAGTTTCTTCCCGAAGTACTATCGTCTCCCCATTGGGATGGCGCCGTCCATGTGATTTGAACTCCCGTATCACAAGTGCTGATATCGGCGGCGGAATTGTTGGTTATTCCTGAAGGCGAAGCGCAGGAAAAGCATTTCCCTTCGCTTCCGGCATAAAATATTGCTGCGATTTCAGAAGCGGAAAGGGCGCGGTTATAGAATGAGACTTCATCAACGAGACCATTAAAATGAGTATCTTGGGCCGTCCATGGAGTCTTCCCAATTAGTAATTTTTCAGTATTAACCCATAATCCTGATGATGTTGTAATTGTAGCTGTTTGAACTCCGTTTATATAAAAATTAATTGCATTCCCTGCTCTTGAGATTACTATGTATTGCCAGGAATATGCCGTAATGTCTCCAAAAACGTACTCAACTGCGATGTCCCAACTGCTGCCGTTACTGGTGCTCCAGAATTTCCATTTTGAATCATGAATGCCTATCTGATAGGGTGTGAAAGAAGACAGTGCTGCCTTTCCAATTAAATGATCATAATCATTACCACCCCCGCCATTCCTTGGTTTTGCCCAGAAGCTGATCGCAAAATCACCGCTTCCAAAATTGAAAGCATCACTATTTCCCATGTCCAAATAATCATCCACTCCGTCAAGGCTAAACGCCTGGCCGACCATGCCGGGAGCGAAAGTAGCGCCGTTTTCAGTGGAACCGTCGTTGGCGCCAACGCAGTCAATAGCGTCTCCCTCTCCTCTCCACCACGAAACTATTCCGGTAGGGGGTGCAAAACATGGTTTGCACTTGCCCGAACTGCCGGCATTATATATCGCAAGGATTTCAGAGGCGGAAAGGGCGCGATTGAAGATTTCCACTTCGTCGATGAAGCCGTTGAATGCTCGGGTGCCGCCAACAAGATCTTGATTATGCCGTCCGATGCTAATAGGATCGTCATTGTAAAAGACAGTCTTCGAGCCCAAATTGACCGAGCCCTCGAGAGAATCGTTAACGTAAAGCCGCAGCAAGCTCCCATTCCAGGTCATCGCCACGTGGTGGAAGGTGCTGAAGGAGAAGCTGTTAATGCTCGTCAGCTGCGGGTGCGAGCCATCCGAAAAACCCACAAATGCATTGAAGCGCCCAGTGTTTCCAGGACCGGTGAGAGTCCACGATGTGCCCGGAGAGGTAGAGGTGGTGTCGCCGATATCCTTGCTAACGATAATTGGCCCAATCGCATCGGAGATTGAACCGGCATTCATTGCGAAGACCCAAGCGTCAATCGTGAAGTTCTGTGGTTTGAGCTCAGCGGCACTCGGTATGCGCACGAAGTCGTTCGCACCATCCAGGCTGAACCCTTGCCCGACCATCCCTGCGGCATAGGTTGCGCCGTTCATCAGCGTGCCGTCATTGGTTCCCACAAGATCAAGGGGGTGGCGGTCTCCGGACCACCAGCTCACCATGCCGGAGGGAGATGGGAAACAGATATTGGACTTGCATTTGCCCGCACTGCCTGCATTGTATATCGCGGCGATTTCATCAGATGAAAGGGCGCGGTTGAAGATGGCAGCTTCGTCTATGAAACCGATATGGTACTTATAATACTCGCTGGAATTGCCGGCTCGGCCGATCATGACGCTGTCTGTAGAATTGGTGTAACCTAAACCAACGGTCGCCGTGGATTGCGCTTGACCGTTGATGTAGATGGTGCCGACGAGGTCATCAAAGACACCGACGATGTGATACCACTGACTGGGTAGGATTTGATAGTCTATGATCGCTTGGCGCCCGAAGGGGAAATAAAGGGTTACCAAATATCCTGATGATGTCGCACCTTGAGCATAGCCATACTCCAACCCGTATCCAGCAAGCCCGCTGCTGCTTCTCTGTTCGACAACGGCCCTCAGATCTCCCGGCCATCCTGCTGGTGTGGTTATAGGCGTCGTATTGTATACCCATGCCTCGATGGTCAATGCCGAAGGCGTCACATTGGTGATGCTGGAATCGTTCCCGACCTCCACATAATCATCCGCTCCGTCAAAACTAAAAGCCTGCCCGACCATCCCTGCGGCATAGGTTGCGCCGTTCATCAGCGTGCCGTCATTGGTACCCATCAGATCAAAGGGGTGGTTGTCTCCGGACCACCACGCCACCATATTGGGAGGGGGTTCGAAACATGGTTTACACTTGCCGGCACTACCGGCGTTGTAAATCGCGGTGATTTCATCGGAACTCAGGGCACGGTTATAAATTGTGACTTCATCAAGCAGGCCCATATAATGTTGATCTTGAGCCGTCCATGGGGTGGTTCCAATAAGTAATTTTTCAGTATTTACCCATAATCCTGATGATGTGGCAAGCGTAGCTGTTAGAGTTCCTTCTTTATAAAATTTAATCGCATTCCCTGCTCTTGTCATGACTATGTATTGCCAGGAATTCAGCGCAACGTCTCCCAATACATAATCAGATGCGATGTTCCAACTACTGCCATTACTCGTACTCCAGAATTTCCATTTTGAATCATGAATGCCTATGATATAAGGTGAGAAGGAATTCGTGGCTGCCTTTGCTATTACATGGTCATAATCCTCACCGCCCCCGCCATTTCTTGGTTTTGCCCAGAAGCTGATCGCAAAATCACCGCTTCCAAAATTGAACGCATCACTATTCCCCATGTCCACGTAATCATCCACCCCGTCCAGGCTGAACGCCTGACCGACCATGCCTGCGGCATAGGTTGCTCCGTTCATCATCGTGCCGTCATTGGTTCCCGCAAGATCAAGGCGGTGCCCATCGCCGGACCACCATGAAATCATTCCGGAGGGAGCCGGAGCGCACTGGCCTTGCGCAAGCAGTGAAAATGCCATTACTGCAATGATGAAAGCCATCATTGTTTTCAAAGAAATTAAACTTGTCTTCTTAAACCATACCATGTGTGACATCCTTTCAAGAGGGCATTAAACCCAGAAAATGCATTTGCCATCTACTGCGGCTTGGAAATCCCTGCCATATAAAGGCGTGCTCGCTCATCGCTCCTCACCATATCGCATGGATATGGCTCGGTCGCTCTTCCCTGTGCTTGCCTGTATTGTCCACTGGTGTAGGCGGTGCGGTGGGTGGTAAAACGTTCCACTAGCCCCCGAGTAGAGTCAATGCTCATGGGGTTATTATACTCCAACTGTTTAACTTGGGACAGATTCCAACACTACGATCAAGGCAAAATGCCGATTCCGATACCGATTCCGATACCGATACCGAGCATAGTTCGGGATAATTTCGCATGCTATAATTCAAACTCGTGATCATCCTCCTCGACGGCAATTCCATCCTCTACCGCGCCTACTACGCCATCCGCGGCCTCTCCACCCGCGCCGGGGTCCCGACCAACGCCGTCTACGGCTTCATCGCCATCGTCACCAAGGCCTTCCGCGATTTCAAGCCGGCGCGGGCCGCCGTGGCCTTCGACGTCTCCAAGAAGACCTTCCGCACCGACCTCTACCCCGACTACAAGGCCCACCGCCCGCCCATGCCCGAGGATCTCGTTCCGCAGGTCCCCAGGATCAAGGAGTACCTGGACCTGCGGGGCATCCCCCGCCTGGAGCTGGCCGACTACGAGGCCGACGACGTCATCGCCACGCTGGCCCGCAAGTTCAGCCACAGCGAGCCGGTGGTGGTCCTCTCGGGCGACAAGGACCTGATCCCGCTGGTTTCGAACACCGTCTCGGTGTACCAGCCCGGCAAGGAAGTGCTGCTCACTCCCGCCAAGGTGCGCGAGATGTTCGGCATCGAGCCGGCGCAGATGGCGGAGATCCTCTCCATCATGGGCGACAGCTCCGACAATATCCCCGGCGTGAAGGGCATCGGAGAAAAGGGGGCCTACAAACTCATCGCCGAATGGGGGACGCTGGATGGTGTCTATGCCCACCTGGACGAGGTGAAGCCCGATTCGCTCCGCAAGAAATTGGAAGCCAGCCGGGAGGTGGCGCTCCTCTCGCGCAAACTGGTGCAGTTGGTGGACGACCTTCCGCTGGCTCCGGTCCTGCCCCCCCTGCCCCCAGGCCCCGCCTCGCCGGCACTTCAGGAGTGGCTGAGGTCCATGGAGTTCTTTTCCTTATTAAAGGAAGAAACGGCGCGGCCCGAGGTGCGGGTGGAGCGCGCCCCCTCGAACCTCCCGGCCCTGGTGGAGGCGGGCGGGAGGTTCCTCTTCCTGGACAAGGGCACCGTGGAGGACCTGCCCCTGGAGGCCCTGGCCACCCTGCCTTCCGACCGCCCCATCCTCGTCCACGGGGCCAAGGAACTGTACCGCCGCCTGTTGGAGGAGGGAAAGCCCGACGCCCTGCGCTTCAAGGACACCGAGCTGGCCGCGTGGCTGGTGGACCCCGGGCGCGGCGACTATCCATTGGATTATATCGCCGCGGCGGTCCTGGGCCGGAGCCTCTCTGACGACCCGGCGGAGCAGGCGCGGACCCTGCCCCTGCTGTGGGCCGAGCTGGAAGCGCGCCTGGAGGCCACCGGCCAGCGGGCCATCCTCGAGGAGATCGAAGAGCCCCTCACCCCCGTCCTGGCGGCCATGGAGGCGGCGGGGGTCTTCCTGGATCCGGCGGTCCTCAACGCCCTCTCGCGCGAGGCGGGGACGGAGATGCTGCATCTGCACGAGCGGGCCACCGGGCTCGTGGGCCATGCCGTCAACCTCAACTCGCCCAAGCAGTTGCGGGAAGTGCTTTACGGGGAGATGAAGCTGGAGCCCACGGGGAAGAAGACCACCAAGACCAGGCAGCACTCCACCAACGAGGACGCCCTGCGCGCCCTGACCGCCCAGGGGCACGAACTGCCGGGGCTGGTCCTGCGGTTCCGGGAGTTGGCGAAACTGAAGGGGACCTACCTCGACCCCCTCCCCGCCCTGGCCGACGCGGCCGGGCGCCTCCACACCACTTTCCGCCAGACGGGGACGGCCACGGGGCGCCTCTCCTCGGCCAACCCCAACCTCCAGAACATCCCCATCCGGACCGACCTGGGGGCCGAGGTGCGCAAGGCCTTCGCCGCCCCCCCCGGGCGCCTCCTGGTGGCGGGCGACTACAGCCAGATCGAACTGCGCCTCCTGGCCCACTTCAGCGGCGATCCCGTCCTGAAGGCCGCCTTCGAGGCGGGCGAAGACATCCACACCCGCACCGCCTCCTCCATCTACCAGGTCCCCGAAAGCGAGGTCACGCCGCGCCAGCGCCGCAGCGCCAAGACCATCAACTTCGGCATCATCTACGGCATGTCTGCCTTCGGCCTCTCGGAGGCCCTGGAGGTCCCCGTGGGCGAGGCCAAGGCCTTCATGGAGGCGTACTTCCGGCAGTTCCCCAGGGTGAAGGGTTATCTGGACGGGGTGATGGAGGAGGCGCGCGGGACGCTTAAGGTGGCCACGCTGTTCGGCCGGGTGCGCCCCCTGCCGGAGTTGAAGGCGAAGGATTTCAACCTCCGGGCCAACGCCGAGCGGATGGCGGTCAACGCCCCCCTCCAGGGGACGGCGGCAGACATCATCAAGAAGGCGATGATCACCCTGCACCGGGAGGGGCGGACGCGGTTCCCCGACTGCCCCCTCGTCCTGCAGGTCCACGACGAACTCCTGGCCGAGTCCCCGGCGGAGCGGGCCCAGGCCGCGGCGGATTGGATGGCCCGAGCGATGCAAGGAGTGGTACAATTAAGCGTGCCGCTGACGGCCTCGGTGGCCGCGGCGTCCAACTGGTACGAAACCAAATGAGACGGACCATCGCCCTGCTTATGCTCGCGTGCGCCCTGTGGGCGCAGGAATCCCCCTTCAAGGAGGCCGACGAGGCCTACGCCCAGGGGAAGCTGAGGTCCGCCGAGAAGCTCTACAGCGCCATCGCCATCGCCAACCCGGACCCGCAGGTGCAGGCCGACGCCTTCCTCCGCCTGGCGTGGGTGCAGTTCTCCCTCAACGAGAAGCAGGCGGCCCTTTACTCCCTGGAGAAGGCCCTGACGCTCAACCCCAAACTGACGGTGGACCCCAATATCTACAACCAGGAGTTCTACCGCCTCTTCGAGATGGCCTCGCTGAGGCGCACGCTGGCCTCCTCGTCGCCGGGCGACGATCCGCTGGGCGAGCGCGCCGTTCCCATCCCCGGCCTCTTCGTCCCCGCGCGGGAGGAGGCCCTGCCCTCCCCCCCCGTGAAGATGCTCTCCCTTCCCGCCACAACGCCGTTTGCCGTCCCGCTGGACAACAAGATCCTTCCGGCCGCCCAGAAAGCCCCCGGCGCCATCGCCATGGAGGGGGACATCACCCTGGCCGTCCTGGTGGACGCGCTGGGCAAGCCGAGGCAGGCGCGGGTCTACCAATCGGACTTTCCCCAGTTCGGCGACACCATCGTCCGGCAGGCGCTGGCGTGGAAGTTCACCCCCGCGGCCAAAACGGGACGCCCGGTGGCCACCTGGACCGCCGTGGTCCTCCGCTTGAAGTCGAAGTACAAGTGGGACATCCAATCGGCGAAGTTCACCCCCGCCGCCCAGGACGATCCCATCCCCGTGTTCCTCCCGTGGGGGTTCCAGCGGGACCGCATCCCCGGGGAATACCAGACGGCCGTGTTCAAGGACGCCGAGAACATCCACGCCGTGGACGCCATGCCCGATCTCAGAAAAGCCGACGTGGACCTGGACGACTTCTCGGGGAGGGAGACCATCAAGGGGGTGGTGTGGATCGGCCCCGACGGGAGGGTGAAGAAGTTCCGCGCCACGCAGATCCACGCCCCCGGCCTCATCCCCTACCTGGAACAGGCCCTGACCGAGGGCTACGCCTTCACCCCCCCGCTCAGCGGCGGCCGGCCGGTGGAGGCGTGGCTCAACGCCGAGATCACGGTCGAGTACAAACTGCAAGCCCCCAAGCTGCTGGCGTCGAAGAGCGTAAAGGTCAACCTCTACGCTCCGTGATCGCCGTCCATCCGTTCACCCTTCCCAACGGCCTCTCCTGCCTGCATCTCGAAGACCCCGGCGCCCGCGCCGCCTCGGTGCAGGTGTGGTACCGGGTGGGGAGCGCGCACGAGACGCCGGAGACCTTCGGCCTCGCCCATCTCCTGGAGCACCTGAGTTTCAAGGGGACGGCGGCGGTGGGCCCGGAGGAGCACATGCGCCTCATCCAGAAGGCCGGGGGGCAGGCCAACGCCTTCACCTCCGAGGAGGTGACGGTGATGCACCAGACCCTCCCCGCCGGCGACGCCGACCTGGCCCTGCGCCTGGAGGCGGACCGGATGGAGAACCTGACCCTGGACCCGGACCTCTTCGAGCGTGAGCGGGCGGTGGTCCTGGAGGAGTACAAGGAGCGGATCGAGAACCAGCCCCTCTCGGCGGCCGTCAGCCGCGCCCGGACGGCTTTGCTCGGCGACCACCCCTACGCCCACGACCCGGCGGGGACCCGCGAGAGTTTGGCGGCCCTGACGGTGGACCGCGCCCGCGCGTTCTACGCCAGCCATTACCACCCCCGCAACGCCGTCCTCGTCTTGGCCGGCCCCTTCGGCCCGGCCGAGGCGCGGGAGATGGTGGAGCGGTGGTTCGGTCCCGTGAAGAAGGGCGGGGAGCCCCCGCCTCCGCCTCCCCCCTTCCCGGCTTCCCCCCCTTCCCGGCTCTGCGAGGCCATCCCGGTGAAGGCCAGCGCCCACGCCCTGATCTCCTTTTTTCCACGGGACCCCTCCCTCTACCACGCCTTGCAGGTCCTCCAGGCCTATCTGGGCGACGGGGAGAACGCCCTGCTGAAGAAGGCCCTGCAGGAAAAAAAGTTCTGGGTCCTCCACGCCGGCGCCCTCTTCTACCCGGCGCTCTGCGGCTACGCGTTCGTCTTCTACTCCCTCCGGTATCCCCATTTCCCCGACGGCGGCCTCCCCGCCCTCGCCCGCCGCCTGCTGGAGCGGACGGCCCATGAGGGGCTCCCGCCCGCGCGGCTCGAGCAGTTGAAGGGGCGGGCCGCCATCGCCCATCTGGGCAGTTTGACGGGCTCGGAGAAAAAGGCCCTGCGGCTCGGCGAATGCGCCGTCCTGCGGGGGGACGCCGGCCTTTTCTTCGACGACGCCCGGCGGTTCGAGGCGCTGACGGATTCCGACCTTCGGCGCGCCGCCGGGACCGTCCTCAACGCCCCCCGGGCGGAAGTCCTGATGCGAGGTTCGCTGTGGAAGCGGTCCTGAGCGGCGGCCTCAGGGTCATCCATGTGCCGATGGCCTACCCCCCGTGCCATTTCCTCGGGATCCTCCTTCCCCGCGGGTCCTTCGCCGATCCGGCGGGACGGGAAGGGCTCCACTCCCTCCTCACCCACCTGCTCTTCAAGTCGGCCGACGGCCGCCCCTCCGAGCGCCTCCAGGAGGCCTGGGACCGCCTGGGCGCCGTGGCGGAGGCCGCCTCGGAGCCCGAGTACTCGGTCCTCTCGCTGGAGGTCCTGGAGGACCGCCTGCCGCAAGCGCTCGACCTGTTCGCCCGGTGCGTCGAAGGGGCGGTCTTCCCCGACGCCGAGATCGCCCTGGCCAAGCGGGGGATGAAGGGGGGCCTGCGGGTCTCCCTCACCGACCCCGACTTCATCACCGAGGTGCACGCCTTCGCCCTGGCCTACGGCGAAGGGCACCCGCTGGCCCACCCCGCCACGGTCAAAAGTTTGGGCCGCCTCACCGGGCGGGACCTTCGGGCCGGCTACTCCGACCTGCTCCGGACCGGGCGGCGGGCCTGCTTCGTCGCCTCCCCCTGGCCCGCGGAGCGGATCGTCCCCCTCCTGGCCGGCGCCTTCTCCACCTGGCGCATCGCCCCCGAGCCCCACGCCCCCTGGCCGGCCATGCCCCCGGCGGACCGCCCCCGCGCCCGACTCATCCCCAGGAAGAAGATGACCCAGGTGTGCCTCCACGCCCTTCTGCCCGCCCCGCCGCGCCCCCACCCGGACTACCTGCCCCTCAAACTGGCCATGTACGGCCTGGCCGAAGGGGGCTTTTCGGCCCGCCTGATGGCCCGCCTGAGGGTGGAGCTCTCTTCCACCTACGGGATCTCGGGGGCCTACCGGGGCCTGCGCGACTTCGGCTACCTCCAGCTCTCCACCATGGTGGACGGCGCCCTGGCGCCGAAGGCCCTGGGGCTCATCCGTTCCGAGTACGCCCGGTGGCGAACCGAGGGGCCGACGGGGGAGGAGCTGGAGGAGGCCCGCGACTACAACCTCAAGGCCCTGCCGCTCCTGACCGACAGCCCCGCCGACCTGGGCTCGCTCCTCCTGCGCAACCATCTCCACGGACTCCCCTCCGACTACCTCGACCGATACATGGAGCGCCTCCGCGCCGTGACGCTGGATGAGGTCCGGGGCGCGGTTGCGGCCCTCCCCCCCTTCCTCCCCTTCTGGGCCGCCTCGGGCGCCCCCGCGGCCCTGCGCGCCTGTTTCGCGGGGCTGGACGCCGTGGAGGAGCGGGGGTGGGAGGAGTTTTAACCCGAGTGGCTCACGCGGTTCTTTGCCCCGGCGCCGCCGAAGAGCTTGCCCGCGGCGTTTGCCCCCCGGCCTTCCCCGGCATCCCGCCGCAACCCCTTGAGAGCGGAAAATGGGGTCCCCGCGCCCACCGGGAGGGGTGAGGTCACCGTCCGTGACGGCTGCCGCGGAGCCATCGTGGACCGCGGAATCCCTGCGCGACCCGGGCCCTTCATGGGACTAAAAGAAACTATTCCCCGCACACTACAATTGATATGATGTGTGTAATATTTTCACGGTAAATTCCATGACAATAAATGCATTGTGAAATGCCTCACTAAGCTCTAATCGCTTTGCATTAAACTACTTGTGAATTCCCATATTGACCGCTTGCCTATTGACATAGTTGGATTTCCAAACTAAAATAGGTCCCACAAATGTACATAGGCCGAAGTGCAGTCCAACCGTTTCCCCGACAGGAGGGTATCCGTATGTCCAAAACTAAGAAGTCTTTCCAATTCCCCTTGGCCGTTCTTTTCGCCGTGTTGTTCGGCGCAGCGATGGCGCAAATCGGATTTGCGCAAATCTGCACGAGCGGCGGAGGGGGTGGCGGGGTTGTGTTGAAGACCATCACCCTTGATGGCGACCCCTCCGACTGGGCGTGTTTTGGTTCAGCCGAAAAAGGA
>DCUZ01000041.1 GCA_002327305.1 Holophagales bacterium UBA2201
TTCCCCCTTCCCCCTTCCGCCTTCCGCCTTCTTCCTTCCTCCTATTTATGCTAAAGTATGGCCCATGAAAGAGACCGTCCTCGACCGATTCCTGCGCTATGTCAAGGTGAACACCCGCTCCCAGGAGGACAGCGAGACCTATCCTTCAACGGCCTGCCAGTGGGACCTCCTGCGTCTGCTGGAGAAGGAGATGGGCGCCCTCGGCCTGCGGGATGTGGAGCTGGACCGGTGGGGCTACCTCACCGGCACCCTCCCGGGCAACAGCCCCAAGAAGGTCCCCACGGTGGCCTTCATCGGCCACGTGGACACCAGCCCCGAGGTCTCGGGCGAGGGGGTCAAGCCCGTTTTGCACAAGAATTACCAGGGGGGCGACCTGGTCCTCCCCGGCGATCCGGAGCAGGTGATCCAGGCCGCGGAGAACCCCAACCTGGCCCTCCAGATCGGCCACACCATCGTCACCAGCGACGGCACCACCCTCTTGGGAAGCGACGACAAGGCGGGGATCGCCGAAATCCTCACCATGGTCGACCATTTCCTGGCCCACCCGGAGATCAAACGCGGAGCGGTCCGCGTCCTCTTCACCCCCGACGAGGAGGTGGGGATGGGGACGGCCCACCTGGAGCTGGCGCGCGTGGCCGCCGACTACGCCTACACCGTGGACGGCGGGGAGGCGGGGGAGATCGAGAACGAGACCTTCAACGCCGCCGCCGCCACCCTCACCGTCAAGGGGTTCAACGTCCACCCCGGCTACGCCAAGGACAAACTGGTCCACGCCTCGCGCATCGCCGCGCGGTTCGTGGAGATGCTCCCGGCGCTGGCCGCCCCGGAGACCACCGCGGGGCGGCAGGGCTACTGGCACCCCCTCTCCATCCAGGGGGACATCTCCAACGCCACGGTCAAGATGATCCTGCGCGACTTCGAGTGGGAGGGGATCGAGGCCAAGGTGAAGTACCTCGAGCACTGCGCCGAGGTATTGCGGGCCCAGTTCCCCCGCGCCGGCATCGAGGTGGCGTGGAAGGAGCAGTACCGCAACATGCGCTATCCCATCGAAAAGGACCCCAAAGTGGTGGACTACGCCCTGGAGGCGGCCCGCCGCGCCGGGGTGGAGCCCAAGCTCCACTCCATCCGGGGCGGCACCGACGGGAGCGCGCTGACCCTCAAGGGGCTCCTCACCCCCAACATCTTCACCGGCGGCCACAACTTCCACTCCAAGCAGGAGTGGAACAGCGTGGAGTGGATGGAGGCCGCGGTGCGGACGCTGGTGGAGACCGTCAAGGTGTGGGAAGAAAAGGCCTGACCTTCATGCCCCGCAAGCGGAGCACAACGGGCGCACGGCCGTGCGCCCCCACAACCGACCAACGGAGGCCCCATGGACGACCCTAAAGCGCCGTCGCCGATCCTGCCGCCGAACGCCTACACGGAGTTGAAGCCCGGGGAGAAGTACATCCCCTATGTCCCGCCGGAGCGGATCATCCCCGAGGTGACGCCCCGGAGCGTCATCATCGGCCTGGTGATGGCCTTCCTCTTCACCGCCGCCGCGGCGTACCTGGGACTCTACATCGGTCAGGTCTTCGAGGCGGCCATCCCCATCGCCATCCTGGCCGTGGGGATGGGGACGCTGTTTAAGAGAAAATCCACCATCTCCGAAAACGTGATCATCCAGAGCATCGGGGCGTCGTCGGGCGTGGTGGTGGCGGGGGCCATCTTCACCCTCCCGGCCCTCTACATCCTCGGCCTGCCGGCCCACTTCTACAAGTTCTTCGTCGCCTCCCTCCTGGGCGGGGTCCTGGGGGTGGTCTTCCTCATCCCCCTCCGAAGATACTTCTGCAAGGACCAGCACGGCATCCTCCCCTTCCCCGAGGCCACGGCCACGACGGAGGTGCTGGTCACCGGCGACCGGGCCGGCGGCGGGCAGGCCCTCACCCTCCTCATCGCGGCGGTGGTGGGCGGCCTCTACGACTTCCTCTTCTCCGCCTTCGGCCTCTGGAAGGAGGTCATTTCCACGCGCATCCTCCCCTTCGGGGTGGGCCCCTTCCTCTACGAGAAACTGCGCATCCTGGGAACGCTCTCCACCCGCACCTCCATCGTGGGGCTGGGGTACATCATCGGGTTCCGCTACTCCTCCCTCATCTGCGCCGGCTCGTTCGTCTCCTGGTTCGTCCTCGTCCCCGCCCTGTGGTACCTGGGCCAGTACATCACCGTCCCCGTCGCCCCCGGAACCGTCCCCCTCAGCGAAATGGGGGCGGAGGAGATCTTCCGCCATTACGTCCGGCACATCGGCATCGGCGGCATCGCCTGCGCCGGGATCATCGGCATCATCAAGAACCTCAAGGTCATCCTCTCCGCCTTCACCCTCGGGTTCAAGGAGATCTTCGGCGGCAAGAAGCCGGAGGGGGACACCGAGCGCACCGACCGCGACCTGCGCATGTCCACCATCCTGGGGATCATCGCCCTGGCGGTCGTCGCCCTGTTCTTCTTCTTCCTCTTCGGCCTGGGGACCGGGCCCGGGTTCGCCGTGGCGGCGTTGCTCCTGGCCACCGTCATCGCCTTCCTCTTCACCACCGTCGCGGCGCGGGCCACCGCTCTCGTGGGCTCCAACCCCGTCTCGGGGATGACGCTGATGACGCTCATCCTCTCCTCCTTCCTCCTCGTTCAATTGGGCCTCCACGGCACCGACGGGATGATCGTGGCCCTGCTCATCGGCACCGTGGTGTGCACCGCCCTTTCGGTGGCCGGCGGGTTCATCACCGACCTCAAGATCGGCTACTGGCTCGGGACCGCGCCGCGCAACCAGGAGCGGTTCAAGTTCGCCGGCATCCTCGTGGCGGCCCTGGCGTGCGGCCTCGTCATCCTCCTCCTCAACAGCACCTACGGGTTCGTCCAGAGCCCGGAACACCCCAACCCCATGCCCGCCCCGCAGGCGAACGCCATGGCGGCGGTCCTCACCCCTCTCTTCTCCCCCGGCGCCCAGGCCCCCTGGCTCCTCTACCTCGCCGGGATGCTCATGGCGCTGACGATGGAACTGATCGGCGTGGCCCCCCTGGCCTTCGCCCTCGGGATGTACCTCCCCCTGGAGGTGAACACCCCCCTGCTGGTGGGCGGCATCATCGCCCTCATGATCAATAAGAGTTCGAAGGACGGGGGGTTGGTCAAGGCCCGGAGCGACAAGGGGACCCTCATCGCCTCGGGCTTCATCGCGGGCGGCGCCATCATGGGGGTGGTCTCCGCCATCCTGGAGGCCCTCTTCGGCCGGGGGATCAAGTTGATGGTCTCGGGTGCGGACGGCCCCATCGCCTTCGCCGAGACCCACGGCGCGGAGATCCTCTCCACCCTCCTCTTCGTCGGCCTCTGCATCTTCTTCTACCGCTACACCCGCAGCGCCCGCAAGGAGGAGTGATCCCCTGAGCGCCCCCCCTCCCTCGCGTCCGACCAGGGGCCCCTTCGGCCCCTGGTCCGCTTTCGGTCTCGGGGCCGCCGCTCTCGTCATCCACGCCCTGGTCCTCAACGCCGTCGTCCTGGCCGCGGCCCTGGCCCACGCGGCCCGGGGGACGGGGCGCGTCCCCGCCGTCCTGGCCGAGGTGACTCGCCTCTCCACCGACGGGTTCTGGATCTGCCTGGCTTCCCTTCCCGCCGCGGGTGCGGGCCTCCTGTTCCTGTGGGCCGTCATCCGCCTGCGCCGCTCCCCCGGAGCGAGGGACACCCTGGCGCTGATGCCGGCCCACTGGCGCGCCTATCTTGCGTGGAACGCCCTTCTGGCCCTCCTGCTGGCGGCCTTCACCCTTCTCAACCATTGGCTCAACCGTCCCGTCCCCGAGTGGATGCAACAGGTCTTCGACACCGCCGGCTCCCCCACCCTTTTGGTCCTGGCCATCGTCCTGATGGCGCCGCTGTTCGAGGAGGTTCTCTTCCGCGGGTTCCTCTTCCGCTCTTGGCTCCCCTCCCGTCTGGGCGCCTCGGGGACGGTTTTCCTCACCACCCTCGTATGGACCGCCATCCACATCCAGTACGCTCCTTACGAACTGGCGCAGGTGTTCGCCGTCGGCCTCCTCCTGGGGACCGCCCGCGTCCGCACCGGCTCCCTTTTTGTCCCCCTTTCCATGCACGCCCTGATGAACCTGGCGGCGACGGTGGAGATGGCGCTGACGCCCCCCTGAGGCGGTGCTACAATGAACGCGGCCCGCACTATCCCCCGCAGGAGGTCACGATGAAACATTGGACGCTCGTCTTCCTTATCGCCGTTTCGGCCCCCCTGGCCGCGCAGGGGACGCTGGGCGAGGCGGCGTTCGAGGTGAAGGACGCGGTTTTGGCCCAGGGCATGCTGACCCTGGCCTTCGAGGAGGGGTGGGCCTGCCCCTACCTGTGGAACGGGGAGCCGGCCGGGTTCGTCTTCGCCGGCAAGGGGAATTGGACGGCAAGCGTGACGGAACGGTTCGCCCTCCAGACCCTGGACTACAACACAAAGCACGGCTCCCATCTCAAGGCCGAGGGGGGGACCCTGCGCGACGCCTTCGCCGGGATCATCTGCCTCGGGACCCCGGCGGTGGCCTTCCTGCGGGAGGGGCAGGCCCCGCCGGGCGACCGGTTCAAGGGGGTCCTGGCCACGGTCGAGGCGAAGTTCCTCGATCAGTTCTTCACCCATCCCGTCGCCTATGCGTGGGCGGGGCTGGCCAACGGCACCCCCGAGTTCGCCTGCGCCATCGACGGCGCCCGGGACCTCGCCCTCTTCCTCCACGACCCCGTATGGCGGCAGGAGGAGACCCTTTCCGCCCTCAAGGACAGCAAGTTCCGCCGCGAGGGGAAGGCCAACATCTTCTATCCCCAACAACTGGCCCGCCAACCCCTCGGCTGGGACCGGAAGGGCCCCAAGCCCTCCCCCCTGCTCCTGACGGCTCTCGAGTACGACCTGGACCTTGCCTCCCTGGAGACCCTGCGGGCCCGCTATGTCCTGACCCTCCAGATGCGGCGGGAGGGGCTGCGGGCCCTTCCCCTGGCCCTTCCCGACCGGCGCATCTATTTTTCCAGCGGCGGCGCCCGCACCTTCATCGATCTGGCCGACATGAGCCGGGGCGTGGCGGCCGGGGGGGTGGACAAGCACTGGGTCAAGACGCTGAGGGTGGACGCCGTCGAGGCCGGGGGAAAGGCCCTTCGGTTCGACCATTTCGGCGACACCCTCGTTCTCCACCTCCCCGAGGCGGCGAGGCGCGGCGTCCCCCTGAACCTGACCGTGACCGCCGGGGGCGACCTGTACGCGCCCACTCCCGAGATGGGCTCCTTCGTCTATCTCGTGGGGACCGACTGGTTCCCCTCCCCTCTCGACGGCGCCCCGGGGGTGGAGGCCCGCTTCAAGGGGCGGGTCGCCACGCGCAAGCCGCTGGTCGCGTTCGCCTCGTTCGAGTCCCCCGTCGTGAAGACCGAGGACGAGACCGTCGTCCTCGAGGGGACCGGCGACAGGGCGGAAGACGGGCACACCGTCACCGTGGGCAAGTATTTCCCGAACGAGAAGGACCTGGGGAGCGTGCACCTGACCACCGCCTCCGGCGTCTTCAAGAACAAGCGGGCCTACGACCTCATCGAGGGGCTCGCGGGGGGGATCCTTCAGGTCTACGAGGCCTACCTGGGGCCGTACCCCTTCAAGCGGCTGGCGGTCCTGGAGGGACGGGGGGTGGGCTGGGGGATGGCTCCGCCGGTTCTCGTCTTTGCCTCGGGGGAGGTCTTCAACTCCCTCAAGGACCCCTACACCTCCCTCTTTTCCAAAGGCGCCAACGAACGGCTGGCCCACGAGGTGGCCCACCAGTATTTCGGCCACGCCGTCCGCCCCCAACTCGCCGAGGATGCCTGGATGGCCGAGGCCATGGCGGAGTACATGGCCGCCGTCTTTCTGGGCAAGGCCAAGCGGAAGGCCGAGTTCGACTACCTCTACAATTTCTGGTACAACCGGTCGAAGGGGGAGACCATGGCCTCCCTGACCACGCTGCACGACCTGGACGGGGAGGACGCGCATGTCTATCGCTGGGACCTGGTCTACTGCAAGGGGCCGGTCGTCCTGCAGGCCATCCGCGACAAGGTGGGGGAGAAGACCTTCTGGACCCTCCTCCGCTCCTTTCTCCGCTCGTTCCCCTACAAGGCCGTCACGACGGAGGACTTCATCGGCCTGACGGAGCACATCACCGGGGAGGATTGGCGCCCCTTCTTCGACCGCTACGTGTACGGCACCGAGTTCCCCCCCAAGTCGCCGCTGCGGTAGCCGGGCTGGTATACTAAGGCCCGAAACGGCCGGACCACCGGCGTTCGCCCCATCGATCAAGACCATCAGGAGGGTTCATGCCCATCGGGCCGCTCGTCTTCACCCTGCTCCCCATCGCCGTCATCCTCGTCCTCCTCATCTTCTTCCGCAAGCCGGCGGACCTCAGCGGCCTGGCGGGGTGGGCCGTCTGCGCCCTGGTGGCCTACTTCGCCTTCCAGACCTCGGCCGAGGTCATTCTCCGCTCCACCGCCGCCGGGTTCATCCGCTCCTTCGCCGTCTCCCTCATCGTCGCCACCTCGCTCCTGCAGATCGCCTTCATGGAAAAGACGGGGGCGCTGGGGCGCGTCATCCTCTTCATCAAGACCCTCGCGGGCGGCAACCGCGCGGTGCAGATCATGATGATCAACATCGGGTTCGGGACGCTGATGGTGGCCGTGGGCGCCACCCCCGTCTCCATCCTCCCCCCCATCCTCCTCGCCATGGGCTACTCGGCCACCGTCGCCATCGCCCTCCCCGCCATCGGGTACGACTCCCTCTGCACCTACGCCCTCCTGGGCGCCCCCATCGTCGTCTTCGTGGACATCGCCAACTCGTACCTGGGAAAAGGCAACGCGATCGCCCTCCACCAGGCCGGCACCATCTTCGCCACCTTCCTCCCCCTCGTCTCCACCCTCATCGGCCTCTGCATGCTCTGGATGGTGGGGAAAGGGAAGGCCATCCGGGAAGGATGGTTTCCCTGCCTCCTCACGGGCGCCACGATCGGCGTCGTCTCCCACTTCACCAACCGGTACGACAACCTGGTGGTGCTGACCGGGGTCCTCTGCGGCCTGGCCGTCATCGGCGCCATGGCCCTCTACCTCAAGGCCTCGGGAGGGCGGGTGATCGACCCGGGCCGCCTCACCGCCGACGAGGCCCGGACCGCTCGCGCCATGCCTCTTTGGAAGGCCGCCAGCCCCTGGATCATCCTCGTGGTCCTCATCCTGGCCCTCAACCTCCCCCAGCCGGTCTTCCATTACCTGTACCGCGTCCTGAAGATGCCCATCGAGGGGCTCACGGCCGACGGCCGCCCCCTGGACACCCGGGCCCTGTGGCAGGCCTACACCTGGATCCTCGCCAGCACCCTCCTCGCCATCCCCATCCTGCGCCCCACCGCCGCGCAGGTGAAGGACACCCTGGGCCTCTGGCTCAAGCGGGCCCCCCGCCCCGTCTTCGCCGCCGCTATTTTCTTCGCCATCGGCGAACTGGCCAACATGTCCGGGTACAGCATGGAGTCCAAGGGGTTCGCCGTCCCCAGCATGGTGCGGGTCCTGGCCGACTCCTCCGCCGGCCTCTTCCGGGACGCCTATGGCGCGGTGGTGGCCTTCATCGGCCTCTTCGCCGGGTTCCTCACCGGGAGCGAGGCCTCCACCATCGCCATGTTCGGCAAGTACACCATGACCACCGGCACGACGCTGGGGATGCCCCTGGAGGGGCTCATCATCCTCACGGCCGGCCTGGCCTTCGGCGGCGGGCTGGCCAGCGTCATCTCCCCCGCCAAACTGCAAAACGCCGCCGCCGCCATCGACCGCATCGGCGAGGAGACGGCCGTCATCCGCATCGCGTTCGTCTTTTCGCTGTTGTTGACCACGGTCACGGCCGCGTTCGTGGTTCTGCTGCTCCGCGTCCACGGCTTGTAGCCGTTGGCGCGGCGCGCGGGAAGGCGGGAAGGCGGGAAGGCTCCCCCACCCACCCGGTAGCGCGTAGACCGTAGCGCGGTCCCCCACCCGCCCGGCGTGAAGTTTGATTGGGAGTGTAGGGCCGACTCTCCAGTCGGCCGACTTCAATAATCCAAAACCGCAGGTCGGAGGACCTGCGCTACATCCCGACCACCTTCAAAGCCGCAGATGGGGAATGTGGGGCCGACTCTCCAGTCGGCCGGCTTCAATAATCCAAAACCGCAGGTCGGAGAACCTGCGCTACATCCCGCCCGCCCTCAAAGCCGCAGGGTGGAACAAGCAACGCGTCTATTCATCACAACCTTCTTCGGGGATTCGGGGTTTCGAGACCGGCTTGCAGTGCTTGGTACAGCGCAATTCCCACATGCGGTTGGAGAATTTTACGAACTCATCTAACCCGCCATAAAATACCGCGACCCGCCTGTTTTTATCATAGGCCAATAACCCATGAACTCGGCCCTCAAACTGCCCATTCACTGTTGACTTGTGCCATTTTCTCAAGCGGTATACCCATGATTCTATTGCACCCCAATCATTCGGCAACGCTAACAGCCCGGAATGATCAGCCACATATATCATCCCAATGGGCGGGTAATTCAGGCGGGGACCCTCGTTGGTAGCGATTAGTTTCCATCGTTGTCCGTCATATTCCCAGGTTTCCAGGGGCCAGCTTGTGTCCTGGCGCCCGTAGAATACCACCCGCTCTATAGAAGGGTCGTAACCACAGGAGCCGTCGGCGAACGCCGCCACCGCTTCCGGCGGATCGGGATTGTTGGGAATGTAGTAGAGCGTGGAGCCGTCATATTCAACGGTAATGAACTGATATTGGCCGTCCATCCACTTGGTGAAACCGCCCACAAACACCGCCCGCCGCCGCTTTACATCAAAGGTGATTGAGAAATGAGGATATGATGCCACATAAATCGAATCAATGGCGATATGGGACGTGATTCGGGTGAAGCCCTGACCGGGAATGTATTTGAACAGCGCATGATATCCCATCTCGAACTGATAGCCCATACAAAAACCCCAGAGGACGATGCTATTTAGATTTTCATCGAAATAGATATTCGCGAGATAACTAAAATAATACCAGGGGGATATATCTCCTATGTCCGGAATGCCCTCCCAAACCATGATCCATTCCGGAGCGGTGAATTTCCACACCTGGACGATCGTGGTTTGGAAATCGAAGGTGATCAGCGTCAGTTTATCATCGCTTTGATCAAAGACCATGAAGGTGGCGAGGTCATAATCATTCGCCCAGGGTATCGGCGCCACCTCCTGCTCCACCCAGGCCCAATGGGCCGCCAGGCATGGCAAAGCCGAAGCTAAGTACGCCAGCACCACAACGACAAGATAAACTTTCATCTTAGGCATGTTCGCCTCCGGGGTTTGCCGCCGTTCCGAAACGGGCATCGGTCATCATGTTCGCCTGCCCGCATCCTACCCCGCTCGGATGAGCCGTGTCAATGCCGCCCGCCCGCCCGGTAGCGCGTAGACCGTAGCGCGGTCCCCCGCCCAGCCGGTAGCGCGTAGACCGTAGCGCGTAGCGCGTTCCCCCGCCCGCCCGGCGTGAAGTTTGATTGGGAATGTAGGGCCGACTCTCCAGTCGGCCGACTTCAATAATCCAAAACCGCAGGTCGGAGGACCTGCGCTACATCCCGACCACCTTCAAAGCCGCAGATGGGGAATGTGGGGCCGACTCTCCAGTCGGCCGGCTTCAATAATCCAAAACCGCAGGTCGGATGGAGCTGCCTTGCGCTGCGACTCGCATGCGAGCGATTGAGCGGGGGCGAAATCCCAAGCCGGCATCTCGAATCCACACAGGGCCAGAGGCTTGAGACATCCCTCATGCCGATTCAGCCACGGCCTGTGGCCGCGGCTCTCTCGGCTGAGGGAGGACCGGCGCTACATCCCGACCGCTCGCAAAACCCCAACATCAATCATGATCCGCCAGTCGGCCCCATACTTCCCTTTGAAGTCCCTCGTCCAGCGCTGCGCCTGCGCGGAAAAGCCCGCGATTTGGTCATAGCTTTTCACCACGGGGGCGGGATCGAGCCGGGGGTCGCTCCGGATAAAGTCGTGAAGATCGGCGTAAAGGGAGACGCCCACCAAAACGGACAACGACATCACCACCAGCAGAATTTTCATAGCTCCTCCTCTTTGTGCTGTTTTCAGGGCTTGGCAAGGGGGCGGCAATGATGCCCCCCCTCAAGCTCCCAAGTGTCGTGGGAATATTCCCCACCACTTGGTCCTTCGATAATTCCGCCATGAACAACGATCGTGTTCCGCTGGGGATCATAGCTCATAGCACCGCGATGCCTGCCTGGTAAGATATTTTGTGGTTCAATCTTTCGCCAGTCTCCAGTCTTAAATACCCATAAAGCCCCTAAGTCCAAGTTTTCTGGAATTCCGACGATCCCGCCGAATTCAGGCACGTATATCATGCCCATCATTAAATAGCCGCCTAGATCAAACACTGGATTGCGTACTGTTTCTACTTTAGTCCAAAACCCGCCTTGATATGTATAGGTGCCACTCCAATCGAAGTAAACCATCCTGCTCGTTCCAACATCGTAGCCCAATGGACCTACAAAGTTTAATTCTTCCTGCATGTAAAAATAATAAAACTTTGAACCGTCAAATTCTATGGTAAGGGGTTTGGGGGGGGAATAGTTGTAATCCCACGACGTCGCCATCACCGCCCGCTTACGGTTGGTGTCATAGCCGACGCCCGGCGGGCAAACCGTGAAGGGGAAATCCTGGGCGATCCGCACCCATCCCTGGCCCGGAACGAATTTGAAAAAGGCGCATGCGCTCTGCTCAAACCAGATCGCATACGTGCCGAACATGACCAGGCTGTCGAGATTCCGGTCGAAGTAGAGGCCGGCCACCTCAACGAGACCGGGAATGGGGTTCTCTGACCATACGAGGTCCCAAGAAGTCCCATCATAGGTCCACAAATCCACGATGTCGTCCAGCCCGCCCCAGTAGAGCGCCACGACGAGTTTCTGGGTGCTCTCGTCATAGGTGATGCGCGGGATGCCCTTAGCGTCCGCCAGCGCCGGCGCCCCCGGAATGGTCTTTTTCTCCCACCGCCAGCACTCCGCCCCCGCCGGGGCGTGCCATAAAATGCACCCCAGCATACCCACAATAAGATAGACTTTTATTTTAAGCATGTTCGCCTCCGGGGATTGCCGCCGTTCCGAAACGGGCATCGGTCATCATGTTCGCCTGCCCGCATCCTACCCCGCTCGGATGAGCCGTGTCAATGCCGCCCGCCCGCCCGGTAGCGCGTAGGCCGTAGCGCGGTCCCCCGCCCAGCCGGTAGCGCGTAGACCGTAGCGCGTAGCGCGTTCCCCCGCCCGCCCGGCAGCGCGTAGCGCGTAGTGCGTTCCCCCGCCCGCCCGGCGTGAACTTTGATTGGAAGTGTGGGGCCGACTCTCCAGTCGGCCGGCTTCAATAGTCCTGATATTCGGCACATCTCAGTGATGGGGGAAAATGGTGAATGACGGCTTTGGGCTTCCATCTCCTGCTGTCGTCCACCGGTTACGCTTCTACGCCCTACGCCACTACTCTCTACGCCACTACGCTTCTACGCCGCTACGCCGTTGCGCATTTGCGCCACTGCGCATTGCGCTATTGCGCGCTTATCACGCTTCGAACTGGAACGCCCGGTCCCTAAAGAGCCGGAGGCAGGCATCCGCCACCTCCTCGTCGTAGAGGACCCCGCGGTTCTCCTCGATCTCCCACAGGGCCAACTGCGTCCCGGGGGAGGCCCGGTAGGGGCGGTGGGAGATGAGCGCCTCCACCGTGTCGGCCACGGCGAGGATGCGGGCCTCCAGGCAGATCTGGTCCCCGCACAGGCCCCGGGGATAGCCGGAGCCGTTGAGCCGTTCATGGTGCTGGAGGATGATGTCGGCCACGGGCCAGGGGAAATCGATGATGTTGAGGATCTCGTAGCTCACCTTCGGATGGCTTTGGATCAACTGGTATTCCAGGTCGGTCAGCCGCCCCGGCTTGGAGAGGATCTCCGCGGGGACGATCAGTTTTCCGATGTCGTGGATGATGGCCGCCATGCGGACGGCCTGGCACCGCCCCTCGTCCAGCCCCATCTCCCGGGCGATGGCGCCCGCCAGCTGGGCCACGCGCCGCTCGTGCCCCGCGGTGTAGGGGTCGCGGGCCTCCACGGTCCTGGCCATGGCCTGGATGGTCGCCTCCATGGCCCGCTCCAGTTTTTCGCAGCTGGTCTTCAACTCCTCCTGGACCCGCTTCTGCTTCGTGATGTCGATGATGGCGCCCTCGAGGACCGGGCCGTGCTGTGGGTCCTCCACCAGGTTCATGTTCTCCAGGACCCAGACCACGCTGCCGTCGCGCTTTCGCAGTTGCAGTTCATAATTGGCGACGCAGCGGTGGGCCATCATCACCTCGAGGAGGGCGCTCCGGGCCCCGGGCATGACGTAATACGAAAGGACGGAACGGCCGGTGATCTCGCGGGGGGAGTCGTGGCCCAGGATGCGGGCGAAGGCGTCGTTGCACATCAGGAGGACTCCCGGCAGGGTGGCCCGGAAAACCCCGGCCAGGTTCTGCTCGAAGAGGAGGCCGCGCAGGTCCTCCGGCGCCTTCCCGTCGCCCCGTGGGGAGACGACCCGGTCGAAGGGGGAAACCTGATCCTGGGTGGCGCACGGACGCTGATCGGCGAGAGGCATGTTCATCGTGTCACGACGCTCCGGAGGGGGATTGGCGCGGTCCGCGGGACGCGAACGGAGCCGGCCCATTAAACATCAGATCGCGGGGGATGTCAAGCATTAATTAGCATTAATTAGAACCGCGGGAACGCGGGAACGCTCCCCCGCCGCACCTCTGCTGTTCTTCCGCCTTCCTCCTTCCACCTTGAATCTGCCGCCCGTGCTACTGGAAACAGTACGCGTAGAACTTCCGGAACTGCTCGTTCTGCATCAGGGACTGCGAGATATTGAAGTAGTTGGCCAGGAGGTCGTTGGTCTTGAGGAGGCGGCCCTTGAGGTTCATCGCCATGGCCAGCCACACCTTGGCGCCGATGGCGGGGTGCTGTTCGACGATCTTGTCGAACTCCATCCGGTGGACGGCCAGCACCTTGACGCCGGTGAGGGCCTTGCAGGCGGCCGAGGAGGGGCCGGCCTCCAGGAAGGTGAGTTCGCCGAAGGCGTCCCCCTCCTTGAGGTCGTCGAGGATCAGTTCCTTCCCCTCCACCACGCGGGAAACCCGCACGGTCCCCTTCTCGATGAAGAAGAGGGTCTGGTTCATCCCCCCCTCCCGGATGATCATCTCGTCCTCCGTGAAACTCATCACCTCCATCTGCGACAGCAGAAAACTGCGCTCTTCGGGGGTCAGGAAACCGAGGATGGGTTGCATGGGTCCTCCTTTTTCATTCGATCCGCCGGACGATCTTCTCCAGCGGCGCGCGGGGCCGTTCCTGCGGCATGGGCTCGCCGGGATATCCCAGGGGGACGATGGCCACGGGCCGCTCCCCGGAGGGAAGGCCCAGGACCTGGGCGGCGGCCGACTCCTGGAAAGCGCCCACCCAGCACGAGGCCAGCCCCAGGCGGACGGCCTCCAGCAGGATGTTCTGGACGGCCGCGGCGGAGTCCTGAAGGCAGTAGAGCGAGCGACCCCGTTCGCCGTACTTTTTGGCGGAAACCTCGGGGAGGGCGCAGACCACGATGACGGCCGGCGCCTCCAGGACGAACTCCTGTCCGTAGGCGGCCTGGGCGAGGCCCCGCTGGATCTCCCTGTTCTTCACCAGGAAAAACCGCCAGGGCTGGAGGTTGCCGGCCGAGGGGGCCCATCGCGCCGCCTCCAGGATGGATTCCAGAAAGTCGGGCGGGACGGGCGTGTTCAGAAAGCGGCGGCAACTGTAACGCTGCCAGAACAGCGGCAGGGGCTGGATCATATTGTTATTATACCCTCCGGCCTTCGGCAAAGTGTGACGGGGATCACACCCAGGCTGAAGGCGGAAGGCTGAAGGCTCCCCCACCCACCCCGTCAGAAAAGTTGGATAGCCGAGAAATGGCATCCGGCAAAACAAATGAGATGAAATGTGTCTGGAACCCGTTGATGCATCCTCAGTTCGCAGGGAATGCGTTCAGCAACCCTCGGATTGCGGCCTTGGGTGGGCGGCGGAGCCTTCCCGCTTTCCGGCGTTCCCGCTTTCAAGCAGGGCCCCTCGGGCCCTATGCTACAATGCGCCGATGCAAGGCGCCGTGGAGCGGTTTCTCAACCACCTCCGCTACGAGCGGAACCTCTCGCCCCTGACCTGCAAGGCCTACGGGGAGGACCTGCGCGGATTCCTCGCCTTTCTGGGGACCCAGGGGACGGGGGAGGACCCGGCCTCGGCGGACGCTTTTCTCATCCGGTCCTATCTCGCCTTCCTCAGCAGGCGGGGGCTTTCCAAGCGCTCCATCCAACGCCATCTCTCCACCCTCCGCGCCTTTTACCGCCATCTCATCCGCACCGGCGGCGCCGAGCGCGACCCGGCGGCGGCCGTCCCCCTGCCGAAGGCCGAAAAGCGCCTCCCGAAAGCCCTCACCTCCCGGGAGGTGGCGGCCCTGCTGGAGGCCGGCGGCGGCGACGCCTCGTGGCGTTCCCTGCGCGACCGCGCCATCTTCGAGCTCCTCTACGCTTCGGGCCTGCGCGTTTCGGAGCTCACCTCGCTCAACCTGGAGGACCTGCAGTATTCCTCGCGGTTCCTGCGGGTGCGCGGCAAGGGGGGCAAAGAGCGGATCGTCCCCTTCGGGGCCATGGCCGAGGAGGCCATCCGGGCGTACACGGCCCGGCGCCCCGCCTCGCCGACCGCCGCCCTCTTCGTCAACCGCGGGGGCGGGCGCCTCACCTCCCGCTCCGTCCACCGCGCCGTCCTGCGCCAGGTGGCGGCGGTCCTGACCGAGCAGGGCGTTTCGCCCCACACCTTCCGCCACACCTTCGCCACCCACCTTCTCGAGGCGGGGGCCGATCTCAGAGTCATCCAGGAACTGCTCGGCCACGCCTCCCTGGCCACCACCCAGATCTACACCCACGTGGACATCCAGCGCCTGCTGGAGGTCTACCGAAAGGCCCATCCCAAGGCATGATCGACCTCCATACCCATTCCACCTACTCCGACGGCACCTTCCCTCCCGCCGACCTCCTGCGCGCCGCCGCCGAGGCCGGCCTGGAGGCGGTGGCCCTGACCGACCACGACACCGTCCGCGGCGTCCTGGCCCTCGGCGGCGTCGAGCCTCCCCTGCCGTTCGTCCCGGGCATCGAGATGTCCATCCAGTACCGCGAGGACCTCCGCTTCCACATGCTGGGGCTTTTCATCGACCCATCCCGCCCCGAGGCGATGGAGTTCGAACGGTTCAACCAGGAGAAACGGCACGAGCGCAACCGCCTCATCGTGGAGCGGCTCAACGCCCTGGGCTATGCCATGGACTACGAGGAGGCGATGCAGCGCGCCCGGGGGATCGTGGGGAGGATGCACATCGCGCTCACCCTGGTGGACAAGGGGCATTTTTCGAGCGTGGGGGCCGTGTTCGCCGCCGTCATGAATCACGGCAAACCGGCCTATGTGGCGCGGTTCAGGCACCCCGCGCCGCAGGGGATCGCCTTCATCCACTCCCTCGGCGGCGTGGCGGTGCTGGCCCACATCGGGAAAGAGCTGACCGATCGCGACGAAATGCGCGCCATCCTGACCGACCTGAAGGAGGAGGGCCTCGACGGCGTCGAGACCCGCCATCCCGACCACGCGCCGGAACTCCGCGAGTGGCTGGACGGCCTGGCCGGGGAGCTGGGTCTCGCCGCCTCCGGAGGCAGCGACTTCCACGGCGGCAATAAACCCTCCGTCGCCCTCGGCCGCGGCCGCGGCGACCTCGACGTCCCTTTTGAGGTCTACTCGAGGCTCAAGACGCTGGCGGAGAAAAGGCGGGGATAAGCCGGCTTTCCCATAAAAAGTGCGGATCCACTCCGCGCGGCAACTCGCGGTTCGTGGATGGCAGTTGGTAGTTGGTAGATGGTGGCCCGCCCATCCAATAAATTGTAGGGGAGGATTGCATTCGTCTTGTACCCCCGGCAGACCCTCCCGGGCAGTTGGGAGATGGTAGATGATAGATGGCCGCCCGCCCACCATCCGCGGGCCCCCGGCTCCTATTGGAGGACCGAATACACCAGCGGCACGAGGACGAGGGCCATGAGAAGATCTCCCGCGATCAGAGCGGAGGCAGTCTCCCCGGCGCACCGATAGCGGTCCGGCGAGGCCCGGCTCACCCGACAATGACCTTTTCCTCCGGGAAGGTGACCATCGTCCGTGCGGCGGGGGCGGCGAGAGCAGCGACGATGGTCATGGGGCCGAGGCGGCCGACATACATCAGAACGGCCAGGATGAGCTTGCCGACCGTGCCCAGCAGGGGCGTGGCGCCCGTGGAGAGACCGACGGTGCCGTAGGCCGAGACGGTCTCGAACAGCAGGTCCAGCGGGGCGATCTTCCCATCCTCCAGCGTCATCAGGAGGATGAACCCCGCCCCAAGGCAGAAGAGGGAGAAGAAGAAGACGGATACGGCCTGGTCCACCACGGAGAACGGAATGGCACGGCGGCCCGTCTGCACCTGATCCCGCCCCCGCACATGGGAGAGGAGGTGGAGCCAGATCACCCCCGCGGTGGTGGTCTTGATGCCGCCGGCGGTCGAGCCGGGTGAGCCGCCGATGAACATGAGGACGATGACCAAAACCAGCATGACGGGGCTGGCGAAGGCATAATCGAAGGTGTTGAAACCGCAGGTGCGCGGGGTGATGGAACCGAACAGGGCCATCAGGAGCTTGATTCCGAGGGGCTTCCCGGCGAGCACACCGTTCCATTCCAGCAGAAGATGCGCCGCCATACCCAAGACGATCAGGATGCCGGTCACCTTGAGGGTGAGGAGGGAGTGCAGGGAGAGCCGGGTCCCGGCCTTGAAGCGGAAGAAGACCTCCGAAAGGATGAGGAAGCCCAGCCCCCCCAGGATCAGGAGGGCCCCGACCGTCAGCGTCACCGTCGCGTTGGCCTGGTAGGCGATGAGGCTTTCGCCGTTCAACGAAAAACCGGCGTTGCAGAAGGCCGAGACGGAGTGGAAGACCGCGTGCCACAGGGCGGTGCCGGGGGGGAGATGCTGCGCGAACGGGAAATAGAGGATCGCGGCGCCGATCAGCTCCAGGAGAACGGTGGCCCCGGCGATGGTGAGGACGAGGGGACGGAAGTCGCTCCACCCGGTGTGGGCGAAGGTGGTGAGGATGACCTTGCGCTGGAAGAGGTCCAGCTTGCGCCGGGCCAGGAAGATGAAGAAGAGGCCGAAGGCGGCGATGGAGAGGCCGCCGGTCTGAAAGAGGAGGAGGAGGACCGCCTGCCCGAACGGGCTGAGGATGTCCCCCACGTCCACCGGCGTGAGCCCCGTGACGCAGACGGCCGAGGTGGCCACGAAGAAGGCGTCCACCGTCTCCAGCGTCTTGCCCGGGTTTAGCGACTGCGGCAGGGAGAGGAGGCAGGTGCCGGCGGCGATGAGGCCGAGGAAGTGGAGGAGCAGGCGGCGGCCGATTCTCATGCGCCGCGCCTCCAGGCCAGGAGGGCCGGCAGGAGGGTGAGGGTGAACAGGGCGCAGTAGAGCGTGCCGAAGATCGCCACGAACCCCATGCTCCTCAGCCCCGGGAAGTGGGAGAGGACGAGGGAGCCGAACCCGAAAATGGTGGTGAGGGCGGCGAAGAGGACCCCCTTGCCGGTCTGCGCCACCGCGTGAAAGTCCCCCCCCGAGCGCTCATGCCGGTGGAGGATGTGGATGGAGTAGTCCACCCCAATGCCGATGATCATGGCGGTGACGAAGATGTTCATGGAGTTCAGGGGGATGCCGGCCAGGCGCATCGTTCCCAGCATGAAGGCCACCCCGGCGGCCAGGGGGACGAAGGCCAGGAGGGTGCGCCGGGCGGATCCGAGGTCCATCCGGAGGAGGAGCGCCACCAGGGCCAGGCCGAGGAGGGTGGCTTTCAGCGCGTCCCTCCGGACCGCCTCCCGCAGGTGCTTGGCCATGGCGTTGACCCCCGTCAGGACGGCCCCGGGGCGCCCCTGGACCCACCGCTCCAACTCGGCCGGGGGCTCGCGACGGTAGGTGTCGTCGTGGTAGTGGATCGAGTGGAGCGTGAGCCAGGTCCCGTCCGTCCGGGCGACCAGCGGGGCCGTCAGCGCCTTCAATTCGGCCGTCTCCAGCGCCTCCCAGTCGAGGACCTTCGGCGGCTCCCCCAGGCCGCGCCGGAGGGCGGCGAGGAAGGGGGCGAAGGCCTCCGGGTTGAGGCCCGTCTCGCGGCACGCCGCCAGGAAATCGGCCTCGAAGGCGGCCGCGTCCACCGTCCGGGCCCGGGCCGCGTTGCGCCGCTGGACCTCCAGGGGCGGGATGTAGGTGGAGAGCCCGGTATGGGCGCGGACCACCCCCCGCCGGGCGAGGGCGTCCAGCTCCCGGCCCAGGTCGGCGTCCGCCTCCAGAAGGAGCCGGGGGTCGGCCCCCTCCAGCAGGACCACCGAGGGGTAGGTCACCTGCCCGAAATGCTCGCCCAGCTCCCTCTGCAGTTGGACGCCCCGGTTGGAGGCCGAGCGGAGCGACTGGGCGTCATCCACGAAGGGCACGCCCCACGCCAGGACCGCCATCCCGGCCGCGGCCGCGAGCGTCAGCGCGGCCACCGGGCGGGCGTGCCGCACGGAAAAGGCGATGATGGCTTCCATCCCGAAAGAGGAGATGCGCAGGACGGGGAAGCGGTCGCGGCGGCGGTGAAGCCGCTCGTCCAGGAGGAGGAGGACCGGCAGGACCGTGAAGGCGAAGACCATGATGAAGCCGATGCCCAGGGCCGTCAGGAGGCCCAGCTCCCGCAGGCCGCGCAACTGGACGATGAGGAAGGCGCCGAAGGTGGCCATGGAGGTGACGGCCCCCAGGAGGATGGCGGGGTGCACGTCCCGGCGCACCGCCTCCAGTCCCGCGTGCAGGTCCGCCCCCCCCGACCGCTCCTCCACGTAGCGGCCGTAGGCGACGATGACGAAATCGATGCCGAGGCCGATGAGCAGGGCGGCGAACCCCGACGAAGCGGCGTTGATCTCCCTAAAGGCCCAGCCCGCGAACCCGAAGGCGGCGGCCAGCCCCAGGGCCAGGGGGACGAAGGCGAAATTGAGGGTCCCCAGGCGTCCGAAACAGATCCAGAAGAGGAGGAGGACGGCCGCAAGGGAGGAGAAGACCTGCACCAGGACATCGGACCGGATGAGCCGCTCGTCCTCCACCGCGATGCGGAACCCCCCCCCAAGGTCAACGGCGGGGACCCGGACCCCGGGGCCCATCCCGGCCCGCACCGTCGCCACCGCCTCCTCCACCCTGCCGACGAGGCGCGAGGCGTAGGCGATGTCCTGCGCCGCCCCGCCGGGCTTGACGACGATGAGGAGGCGCTTGTGGTCATGCGAGAGAAGGTAGCCCGAGGAGAGGTCCACCTTGAAACCCTCGTCGGGTCCGTGGAAGCGGTCGGCATAGACCCGGTGGAGGCGCAGGGGATCGAAGGCGAGGAATTCCTTGAGCCCCGGGGCGGGAAGGGACTGCCCCTCGAGGCGCGTCTCCCGGAGGGCCCGCCGGACGGCGGACGGCTCCAGGCGGGCGCGCAGCGCCTCCCATTCGGCGTCGGTGGAGAGGACGGCGAGATGGGTGAAGAAAAGGTCCAGATAGGGCTTCGGATCGGGCGGCCGGTGGGTGACCGTCAGCGGCCCGTCGAGCTCGGCGAGGCGCTCGGCGAGGGCGTCGGTGAAGAGGAAGGCGTCCTCCAGGTCGTCCTCCCGCTCGACGGTCAGGACGACGAGGAGGTTGTCGATGCCGCCGAAGTGCCGCACCGCCTTGGAGAAGGAGGAGAAGACGGGATCGTCCTGGGGCATCATCTTGAGGACGTCGGTCTGGACGCTCAGGCGGAGGATGCCCCACAGGGCGAGGACGGAGAACAGCAGGAGCAGGAGCCCGTAGAGGAGGGGGCGCCGCTCGAAGAAGCGGACGGGATTCACGGACGCCGGAAGAGGTGGGCCGGAAGGGGATCGCCCACGATGCCGCCCGAGACGATGAGCTTGATGGCATCGTCCATGGTGAGGTCCAGCGGCCGGAGCTGTTCGTCCGGCACCAGGAGGAGCCACCCCGAGGTGGGGTTGGGGGTGGTGGGGACGAAGAGGTAGCTCATCCCCTCCCACCGTTTGGTGACGAAGGCGATGGTCCATACCCCCTGGCGCGGATACTCCACCGCCACGATGTCGGAAAACGAGCTCTTCTTGCGGAGGGTGAGGGCGTCAATGACCTGCTTGGTCCCCCCGTAGATCCCCTTGAGCACGGGGGCCGAGAGGAGGGCGCGGTCCACCATCCCCAGCACTTTCCGCCCCAGGAAGTTCATCCCGATCAGGCCGATGCAGTAGATGAGGAAAAGCGAGAAGACCAGGGCCATCCCCGTGAGGGCCCAGGAGGGGAGCTCCACGTCGAGCAGATGGAAGGCGGCGACCAGGAAGGGGCGGCTGAGGGCGGAGATCCGGGAGAGGACGAACCAGAGGATCACCACGCTGACCCAGATGGGGAGGAGGTAGAGCAGCCCCTGGAGGAGGGTGTTCCGGACATGGCGGACGACGCTCATTGCTTCTCCGTCAGAACCCGGGAGAACTTGGCGAAGTAATCGGCCATGGACCCGAGCGAAAGGATGACGGCGATCCACAGGAAGGTGTTCGCCAGCACGGCGAAAATGTCGACCGGATGGTTGAAGATTATCCGGATCAGGGGGCGGGAAAGCTCGTCGAGGCGGTATTGGATGATGCAGGCGCACACCGCCACCGTCTGGGCCAGGGTCTTCAATTTCCCGAGGCGGGAGGCGGGGATCACCCTGCCGCGCTCCAGGGCGGTCATCCGCAGGCCGTCGAGAAGGAACTCCCGCCCGATGATGATGACCACCATCCACGCCGGGACCGCCCCCAACTCCACGAGGGAGATGAAGGCGCCGGCCATCAGGAACTTGTCGGCGATGGGATCCAGGAGGGCCCCCAGCCGGCTGGTCTGGCCCAATTTCCGCGCGAAGTAGCCGTCCAGGCCGTCGGTGATGATGGCCAGGAGGAAGATGGCCAGCCCGATGAACTCGCGGGCCGGCATCTTGGTCAGGAGGACCACCACCAGGAACGGCACGAGGAAGATGCGGAAGATCGTGAGCCAGTTCGGCAAGGTGAACATGCACCCCCTATTGTGCCAAGAGTCCATTATAATTGCAAGACAATGTTCTGCCACGCCCATCCGACCGCCCGCGCCGGGCGCAAATGCTACGCCTGCGGCAAGCCCCTCTGCCGGGCCTGCCAGATGAAGGCACACCGCCATATCTTCTGCTCCGAGGCCTGCGCCTCGGCGTGGCGGTGGAAGGACCTCGCCCGGAAGACCGACAGGCGGCTGAAGAGCCCGATCTCGCGCTGGTGGATGGTGGCGGCCCTCCTCCTGCTGGGGGGCGCCTTCCTCTGGATGGGGAGGTTCCTCCTGCGGGAGTTCGTCATTCCCACCTATTTTCCCCCCGCCCCCCGCCGGGCCCCGGCCGTCGAAGTCCCCCTCCGGTGGGAATCCGACGGCCCCCTCATGACGGCGCAGGGGAAAAGCCCCGGCGACGGCGCCCTCCTGTTCGCCCGCCCGCCGGCGGCCTTCGCCTGGGTGCCGGTGCGAAGGGGCCCCTTCTCCCTCCCCTGCCCGTCCTCTCCCCGCCGTCCGGAAAGGGCCTTTTTCCTCTCCGGGGAGGCGCTGGACTTCGCCCCCGATCTGGCGCGCGGACCCGCCGATCTCCCCCTCGTCAGCCTCACCTTCGACGGGGGCTCCCTGCGCGGGGAGGCCGACCGCATCCTGGCCCTCCTGCGGGAAGAGGGGGTCCGCACCACCCTCTTTCTGACCGGCGACTTCATCCGCCGGTTTCCCGACCTCGTCCAGGCCGCCCGGGAGGACGGCCACGAATTGGGCAATCACACCGACTCCCACCCCCGCCTCACCACCTACGCCTCCACCTTCACCCAGGCCACCGCCCCGGGGGTGTCGGCGGCGTTCGTCCGGGACGAGCTGGGACGGTCCGACCGCGCCCTGGAGGCCGCCACCGGCCGGGGCTTCGCCCCCCTCTGGCGCGCCCCCTTCGGGGAGCACAACCCCCAGATCCGCCAGTGGGCATGGAACGCGGGCTATTTCCACGTGGGGTGGACCTGGGACTCCCTCGACTGGAAGGAGGAGGGCAACGGCGCGGCGGCCCGGTCGGCCGGCGACATGATCCCGCGTTTCAAGGCCTTCGAGGCGCGGGGGCCGGCGGCCCTCAACGGCTCCATCCTCCTCTTCCACCTGGGGAGCCACCGGGCGCAGGAGGTGCAGGAGATCCTCATCCACCTCAAGGCCCGGGGGATGCGCCCGGTCCCCGTCACGGCGCTCCTTGCCGCCGCCGCGGTGGGCGGGGTACAATGAGCGCCGTGAGACCCCGGGCCGTGATCCTGGCCGGCGGCGAGGGAACGCGCCTGAGGCCCCTGACCTATTGCATCCCCAAGCCCGTCATCCCCCTCGTCAACCGGCCGTTCCTCCACTACCAGTTCGCGCTCATCGAGGCGGCGGGCATCGGGGACGCGCACATCCTTGTCGGCTATAAGACCGACCGCGTCCGGGCCGCCCTCGGAGACCGCTTCGGCGGCCTGACGCTTCACTATGTCCATGAAAGGGAACCGCTGGGGACCGGCGGCGCCATCGGCAACGCCTGCCGCGGCTGGGCCGGCCCCGCCGTCGTCACCAACGGGGACGTCCTCACCGATCTCGATCTCGGGGCGGTGCTCGCGTTCCACCGGGCCCACGGCGGCGGCGGGACGCTGGTGCTGACCCGCGTGGCGGACCCCCGCCGCTACGGCGTGGTGGTGACCGAAGGGGACGGACGCATCCGGGAGTTCATCGAGAAGCCCGAGCATCCGCCGTCCGACTGCATCAACGCCGGGTTCTACATCCTCGAGCCGTCGTTCACCGCCTTGATCCCCGATGGGCGCTCGTCCATCGAGCGGGACGTTTTCCCGAACGCTTTGGCGCAGGGCCTGCCGCTGTACGCCTTCGTCCACGGGGGCTACTGGCTCGACATCGGGACCCTGGCAAGCTACCACCAGGCGACCGGCGACCTGCTGGACGGCCGCCTCGAACGATTCGCCGAGGCGGCGAGAACGGGCCGACTCGCCACCCCCGTCGGTTCATCCGTCTCCATTGACGAACGGTCGGTCGTGGGGGAGGATTGCGCAATCGGGGACGGAAGCGTCATCGACCGGAGCGTCCTCCTCGCCGGCGCCCGCGTCGGACGGAACTGCCGCCTCCAGGGCGCCATCCTGGGCCCGGGCGCCGTCCTCGCCGACGGGACGGGCGTGGACGGCAGTGTGGTCATGCCCGAAGGAGCGCCGGCATGATCGCCTTCGGCACCGACGGCTGGCGCGCCGTCCTGGGGCGCGGCTTCACCGAGGAGAACGTCACGGCCGTCGGCCGCGCCTTCGCCCTCACCCTCCATGAAGGGGCGTTGGAGACGCAGGGCGACCGCGGCACCGTGGTGATCGGCTACGACACGCGCGCGCGGGGGCGGGAGTCGGCCCTCCTCCTCGCCCGTGAACTTGAGCGTCAGGGTTTGCGGGCCCTCGTCTCCACGACCGTGGTCCCCACCCCGGCCGTCTCCGCCGCGGTGAAGGCGCGGGGCCTGCAGGCGGGGCTGATGGTCACCGCCTCCCACAATCCGGCGTCCTACAACGGGATCAAGATCAAAGCGTGGTACGGCGGCTCGGCCCTGCCGGAGCTTTACGGCGCCGTGGCCCGGCGGCTGGGCCGGGAGGCTTCCGCGCGGACCGGCGGCACGGTGGGCGAGACCGATCTCCTGACGCCCTACCTCGACTACATCGAGGCCCATGTGAACGCCCCCCTCCTTAGCGCCTCCAAGCCGCGCCTCCTGTGGGACGCGATGCATGGGGCCACCTTCCGGGCGTTCCCCGCCGCCGCCGCCCGGCTGGGCCTGCAGGCGGAACTGTTCCGCGGCGAGCCCGATCCCGCCTTCGGCGGCCTCAACCCCGAACCCATCCCCGCCAACCTGGGGCCCCTGCTCCAGCGGCTGAAGGGCGGAGCATTCGACCTCATCGGCGCCGGCGACGGCGACGGCGACCGCCTGGCCATGTTCCTCCCCGACGGGACGCACCTGACCCCCCACCACATCCTCTCGCTCCTGAGCCTCTACCTGATCGAGGTGAAGGGATGGCGCCAGGGGCTGGCGAAGACCTTCTCCTCCTCCCTCTGGATGGACCGCATCGCCGAGGCCTTCGGCGTCCCGCTCCACGAAACCGGCATCGGATTCAAATACCTCTGCCCCCTCATGCTCGAGGGGAAGGCGGCCATCGCCGGCGAGGAGAGCGGCGGGGTGGCCTTCCGTCACGCCCTCCCGGAGCGGGACGCCATCCTGGCGTTCCTGATGGTGGCCGAGATGACCGCGGCCCGGGGGTGGCCCCTGGCGCGCTGTCTGGCGGACCTGACGGCGCGGTTCGGGGAATTGCATTACGGGCGGCTCGACCTCCAGGTGCCGATCGCCCGGGGCCGCGCCCTCTGCGAACGACTCGCCTCCCACCCCCCCGAAGAGGTGGCGGGGTGGCGCGTCAGCGCCGCCCGGGCCCTCGATGGCACGAAACTGCTCTTCGGCCGCGAGGGGTGGCTCCTCTTCCGCGCCTCCGGGACCGAGGAATTGCTGAGGATCTACGCGGAGATGCCCACGCCCGGGGCGGTGCAAGCCGTCCTGGAAGCGGGGCGGGCCATGACCTCGGCGGACGCGGCGGCCCCATGACGCCATTCGCCGACCTCTCCCCCTCCCTCGCCTACGGCACCGTTTTCTTCCTCCTCTTCATGGGGGCCTTCGGCCCCACCCTGCCGGAGGAGATCGTCCTCCTCATCGCCGGGTTCCTCCTCAAGAAGCAGGGCCTCGACCCGGTGTTGATGGTCGGCATCGCCTTCGCGGGGATCCTCATCGCCGACAACATCATCTACGGCCTCAGCTACTGGGTGGGCGCCCCGATCCTGAGGTTCAGGATCGTCCACAAGTTCTTCTCCCCCCGGCGCCAGCGGTGGGTCCGGCGGCTCTTCTTCCGGTACCGGTTCCGCCTCTTCTTCATCGGCCGCTACCTCTACGGCCTCCGCCCCGCCATCCTCCTCTTCGCCGGGCTCACCCGCGTCCGCTGGTCCACCTTCATCCTCTACGACGGCGCCGCGGCCCTGGTGAACTCCATCCTGTGGACGGGGCTGGGGTACATGCTGGCGCGGCACATCGAGACCGTGATGCTGTGGGTCCGCCGGGGCGAGATCTACATCCTTTTCACCGTGCTCCTGCTCGTCCTCTATTTCGTCCTGGAGTGGTTCGCCATCCGGCGCGGCTGGCTGGACCCCGAGAGCTTCCTCGCCCGCCTCGGCGCCCCCTACAAGATCGGCTCCCTCGTCGTCCTCTGCGTCCTGCTCATCCTCGTCGTGAGGATCCTCACCGCCGCGCCGGCCCAGTAAATCAAATAGGCGGATGGCAGAAAGAAGATAGAAGTCGGAAGCTGGAAACCAGCGGCCGCCAGCCCGTAGCTTGCAGTTCGCAGACGGCCTCTGGAGAAGGGGAGAAGAGAGACGAGAGACGTGCGATTGAAACAAAACCGGCGGGTGCGGTCCCGTCGAACTTTGTCGCCGAACTTTGTCCTCATCAGCTCAAAGGCTGATCAATCGCAACCATCCATGCCGTCGAAGTCCAGGTCAAACCGGATGGCTGACTTCTCGTCTTCCGGCTGGAGCACTTTGATCCGAAGCCATCCTTCGGCCCCCTGCCCGCTTTTGGCGTGGATCCACCATTCCATTTGAGGCCAGGATAACTCAACACCCGGGAGATCCAAATGCAGCTCTGGACGGGCCCAAAACGACTCAAGGTCCAGGAATACGCCGCGGTGCCACACCTGCCATGCCCCTTCTCCTAAGTAGGCAAGAAGAGCCACCTCTTCACCCCTCAAAAATTCATGCCCATGATCGGCAAAGTCATCTTCACAGTGGTCCTCTATCAGTATCGCTTTGCCCGCCCGACGAACAAGGTATTCTCCCCCAATCGTCATAACCGATTCACCTTTGCGTACGACGAATGCAACCTCGGAAGCATCCCCTTTGTTCTTGTATGCCATGGTCTCTTGCATGGCCACCCACGGCCCGTATTGACAGCATTCGAATGGACATACGTCTTCTATCACTCTCGGAAGGATGAGATCCTCGATCGGCTCTGCCATCGTTGCCAGAATCCATAGAACAATTGGAAGGGTCACTTTATTATCCCCTCTTTCTGTTCGCTTAGCGCCTTACTCTAAACCTCAGATGCGAGCTACCCGCTACTGATTGATTCCCACGCCACTTCCCGCAGGCTAAGGCGGCTACATTCCACTGCCCAGCTACCAGCTGCTATCCATCTGCCATCCACTGGCTTCTGACTTCCGGCTACGGTCTACGGGCTACCGTCCCTCTCACTCCACCGCCCCCAGCCCCCAGATCTCCTCCGCGTACTGCTTGATGCTCCGGTCGGAGGAGAAGCGGCCGCAGCGGGCGACGTTGAGGATGGCCTTGCGGGTCCACGCGTCGCGGTCCTGGTAGGCCCGCGCCACCTCCTCCTGGCACCGGATGTAGGAGTCGTAGTCGGCCAGGACGAGGAAGTAGTCGCCGTTCTCGATGAGGGTGCGGACGAGGGGCCAGAAGAGGTCCTTGTGCTCGGGGGAGAACCACCCGGAAGACAACTGGTCGATGGCCTGCTTCAGTTCGGGGTTGGTCTCGTAGGCGCGCCGGGGGTCGTATTGGGCCCGCAGGGGGGGGATCTGCTCGGCGGAGAGGCCGAAGAGGAAGAAGTTCTCCGGTCCCACGGCCTCGCGGATCTCGACATTCGCCCCGTCGAGGGTGCCGATGGTGAGGGCGCCGTTCAACGCGAACTTCATGTTGCCGGTGCCGGAGGCCTCGAAGCCGGCGGTGGAGATCTGCTCGGAGAGGTCCGCGGCGGGGATGATCTGCTCGGCGCTCGAGACGCCGTAGTTGGGGAGGAAGAAGATCTTGAGGTGGGGCGACACGTCGGGGTCGGCCTCGACGATCTCCGCCAAATTGTGGATGAGCTTGATGACCAGTTTGCTGATGTGGTAGGAGGGGGCCGACTTCCCGGCGAAAAGGACGGTGCGCGGGACGAAGGCGGCGGGATCGGTGCGCCCCTCGCGCAGGCGGTTGTAGAGGGTGATGCAATGGAGGACGTTGAGCAGTTGGCGCTTGTACTCGTGGAACCGCTTGGCCTGGCAGTCGAGGAGGGTCATGGGGTCCATGGCCATCGCGAGCCGCTCCTGCATGCAATAGGCCAGGGCGTGCTTGTTCTCCAGTTTGACCGACTGGAACCTCTCCCGGAAGGCGGCGTCGTCGGCGAGCGGCTCGATCCCGCGCAACTGCTCCAGGTCGGCGGTCCAGCCGTCGCCGATGGCCTCGGTGACGAGGGCCGAAAGGGGATGGTTGGCCTGGAGGAGCCACCGCCGCGGGGTGATGCCGTTGGTGATGTTGGTGAACTTCTGCGGCCACATCCGGTGGTGGTGGGGGAAGACGCGCTGTTTGAGGATGTCGCTGTGGAGACCCGAGACGCCGTTGACCTTCTGGCTGCCGATGATGCAGAGGCGCGCCATGTGGACGCGCCGTTCGGCGTCCTCGGGGATGATGCGCATGGCCTGCCCCAGGTGCGGCTCGCCGGGGAAGCGCTGGCCCACCTGGACGAGGAACCGCCGGTCGATCTCCTGGATGATCTGGAGATGGCGGGGCAGGAGGGTCCCCAGGCGGGCGACCGACCAGGTCTCGAGGGCCTCGGGGAGGACCGTGTGGTTGGTGTAGTTGAAGGTCCTGGCGACGATGGGCCAGGCGTCGTCCCATTCCATCCCCTGCTCGTCGACGAAGATGCGCATCAGTTCGGGGATGGCGATGGCGGGGTGGGTGTCGTTGAGCTGGATGGTCACCTTCTCCGGGAAGGCGTTGAAGTCCCGGTGGGACTTGCAGTAACGCCGCATGATGTCCTGCAGCGTGGCGGAGACGAAGAAATACTGCTGTTTGAGGCGCAGGTCCTTTCCCTGGGGCGACTGGTCGGAGGGGTAGAGCACCTTGGAAACGGTCTCGGAGGCGCTCTTGTCGGCCATGGCCTTGAGGTAGTCGCCGTTGTTGAAATAGTCGAGGTTGAACTCGCGGGTGGCCTTGGCGGACCAGAGGCGCAGGGTGTTGACCACCCCGTTGCGGTAGCCGAGGATGGGGTAGTCGTAGGCCATGGCCATGACCTTGTCGGTGTTCTCCCAGTGCATCCGGAACTTGGCCGAGGAAAGGTGGGTCACCTTGACGTCGCCGCCGAACTGGACGGAGTAGATGATCTCGGGCCGGGGGAACTCCCACAGGGTGCCGTACCGGAGCCAGTTGTCGGGGGTCTCCACCTGCCAGCCGTCCTCGATGCGCTGGAAGAAGATGCCGAACTCGTACCGGATGCCGTAGCCGTAGACCGGGAGGCGCAGGGTGGCCATGGAGTCGATATAGCAGGCCGCCAGCCGCCCCAGACCCCCGTGGCCCAGCCCGGCGTCCCACTCCTGGTTGAACACCTGCTCCAGATTCATGCCCAGTTCCCCCACCGCCTCCCTGGCGGCATCGTAGAGCCCCAGGTTGAGGAGGTAGGACTTGAGCAGTTTCCCCATGAGGAACTCCAGGGACAGGTAGTAGCACCGTCGGACGTTCTGATCGTAGTAATTCTGCTGGGTGATGATCCACCCTTCCACCAGGAAGTCCCGCACGGCCAGCTGGACGGCCTCGAACTTGTCCCGCTTGGTGGCCGAATACTTGTCCTTGGCCAG
>DCUZ01000112.1 GCA_002327305.1 Holophagales bacterium UBA2201
CGATGTTGCGGGCGGCGCCGAAGAAGCGCTTGGGCTTCTGCAGGGCATTGGCGTCGATGCCGCCGGAGAGGATCTTGCCCGAGGAGGGGACCACGGTGTTGTAGGCGCGGGCCAGGCGGGTGATGGAGTCGAGGAGGATGACCACGTCGTTCTTGTACTCCACCAGGCGCTTGGCCTTCTCCATGACGATCTCGGCCACGTTGACGTGCCGGCTGGCGGGCTCGTCGAACGTGGAGGCGATCACCTCGCCCTTGACCGAGCGGGACATGTCGGTGACCTCCTCGGGGCGCTCGTCAATGAGGAGGACCATCAGCACCATCTCGGGGTGGTTGCGGGTGATGGAGTGGGCGATGGACTGCAGAAGCATGGTCTTGCCGGTGCGGGGGGGGGCGACGATGAGGCCGCGCTGTCCCTTGCCGATGGGGGTGATGAGGTCCATGACCCGGCTGGACATGTCGGGCGGGGCCTCCTGGATGATCCGCTCCATGGGGTAGAGGGGGGTGAGGTCGTCGAACTTGGAGCGCTTGGAGGCCATCTCGGTGGGCTCGAAGTTGACGGCCTCCACCTTGACCAGGGCGAAGTACTTCTCGCCGTCGTCGCCGCGGGGCGTGCGGATCTGGCCGGAGAGGGTGTCTCCCGTCTTGAGGACGAACCGGCGGATCTGGCTGGGGGAGACATAGACGTCGTCGGGGCCGGGGAGGTAGGAGTACTCCGGGGCGCGGAGGAAGCCGTAGCCCTCGGGGAGCACCTCGAGGACGCCCTCGGAGAAGATGTAGCCGTTCTTCTCGGTCTGCTTGCGCAGGATCTCGAAGATGAGCTCCTGTTTCCGCATCGCGGAGGTGCCCTCCACCCCGAGCTCGTGGGCCGCGGTCTGGAGGTCGGCCATGGACATTTCCTTCATTTCGGTGATGCTCTTGCCTCCGATGTCCGGCGGGAGTTCCTCCACCTCCGGCATGTTCACCGGGGGCCGGCCATCCCGGCTGAATTTCTTGCGGGGGTTATACGGCCGGTTCTTTTTCTGTTTGTCGTAGGGCATGCAGGGCTCCTTGCAGGATGAATTTCACCAGGGTGTCGATCCCTCGTCCGCTCGCGGCGGACACGGAGTGAATGGCGGTTGTCGGGGGAAACGAGGTTCGAAGGGCTTTGGTCTTCGCGCTGATTTCGCGCTCTTTTACTTTATCACACTTTGTCAAGACGATGCACACCGGGACGCCGCGCAGGGTCAGGCGTTCCATGATGATCCGCTCGTCCTGGCGCGGCTCGCGCCGGACGTCGAGCAGGAGGAGGGCCAGGGTGACGGGGCCCGCCTCGAGATAGGCCTCCAGGAGGCGGCCGTTGGCCTCGGCGGCCTCCTTCCCCATCCCGGCGTAGCCGTACCCGGGGGTGTCGGCCAGGAGGATCCGCCCGTCGGCGCGGAAGAAGCGGACGCCGCGGGTGAGGCCGGGGCGCTGACCCGTGCGCGCGGCGCGCGCCTCCCCCAGGAGCGCGTTCAGCAGCGTGGACTTGCCGCTGTTGGAGCGTCCGAGGAGGGCGGCCACCGGGAGGTCGGGGACGGGGAAGTCCGCGGGCCGGAAGGCCGTGTGGGCGAGCTCGATTGTCGTGAAGCGCATCAGAGGGTCAGTGTGGGTTCTCCCTGGGATTTGGCTTTGGGGGGCGCTCCCGGCCCCTTCCGGGGGGCTGGGGGGGGGTCGGTGAGGGCCACGGCGAGGACCTCCTGCATCTCGGTCACGAGGACGAAGCGCATCTTCTCCGCCACGTCCTTGGGGATGTCCTCGAGGTCCTTCTCGTTCTCTCGGGGCAGGACGATGGTGGTGATCCCCGCCCGGTAGGCGCCCAGGATCTTGTCCTTGATGCCGCCCACGGGCAGGACCTTCCCCCTCAGGGTCACCTCGCCGGTCATGGCCACGTCCACCCGCACCGGAATGCCCCGGAGCAGGGAGGTGAGGGCCACGGCCATGGTGATGCCGGCGGAGGGGCCGTCCTTGGGTATGGCCCCCTCGGGGACGTGGATGTGGATGTCGTGCTTGGCGAAGAACTCGGGGTCCAGGTCCCAGCCGTCGGAGCGGCTGCGGACGCAGGAGAGGGCCGCGCGGGCCGACTCCTGCATCACGTCGCCCAACTGGCCGGTCAGCGTCAGGTTCCCCTTGCCGGGCATGGTGGTGGCCTCGGTGGTGAGGATCTCCCCCCCCACCTCGGTCCAGGCCAGCCCCGTGGCCACCCCCACCTGGGGCGGCTCCTCGCCGGCCCGGGTGCGGTGATAGCGTGGCTTGCCCAGGTGGGACGCCACGGTGGCGGTGTCCAGCGTCACGGTGCCCTTCTTCCGGTCGCGCACGACGGCCTTGGCCACCTTGCGGCAGAGGGAGGCGATCTCCCGCTCCATGTTGCGCACCCCGGCCTCGCGGGTGTAGTTGTCGATGAGGTGCTGGAGGCCGTCCTCGGTGAAGGCCACCGCCCGGGGGCTTAGGCCGTGGCGCTTCAACTGCTTGGGGATGAGGTGCTGGAGGGCGATCTGCACCTTCTCGGCGTCGGTGTAGCCGGAGAGGTGGATCACCTCCATGCGGTCCTTCAGTGCGGGGGGGATCGGGTGGAGGACGTTGGCGGTGGTGATGAAGAAGACGTGCGAGAGGTCGTAGTCGGCGTCGATATAGTGGTCGTTGAAGACCCGGTTCTGCTCGGGGTCCAGGACCTCCATCAAGGCGGCGGAGGGGTCGCCGCGGAAGTCCGCGGACATCTTGTCCACCTCGTCGAGGAGGAAGACGGGATTGATGGTGCCGGCCCGCTTCATCATCTGGATGATCTGCCCGGGGAAGGCCCCGATGTAGGTGCGCCGGTGGCCCCTGATCTCCGCCTCGTCGCGGACGCCGCCGAGGGAGAGGCGGACGAACTTGCGCCCCATGGCGCGGGCGATGGACTTGGCCAGCGAAGTCTTTCCCACCCCGGGGGGGCCCACGAAGCAGAGGACCGTGCCGGAATGGGCCTTGGCGAGCTGCCGGACGGCGAGGAACTCCAGGATGCGGTCCTTGATCTTCTCCAGGCCGTAGTGGTCCTCGTTGAGCACCTTCTCCGCCCTGTTGAGGTCCTTGATCTCCTTGGAGGCCTCGGTCCAGGGGAGGTGGACCAGCCAGTCGATGTAGGAGCGCGAGACGGTGGCCTCGGCGCTCATGGCCCCCATCGTCTCCAGCCGCTTCAGTTCGTGGAGGGCCTTTTTCTGCACCTCCTCGGGCATGCCGCAGGTCTCGATCTTCTTCTTGAGCTCCTGGATCTCGGCGGCGCGGTCCTCGCTCTGCCCCAGTTCGTCGTTGATGGCCTTGATCTTCTCGGAGAGGTAGTACTCCTTCTGCGCCTTCTCCATCTGCTTGCGCACTTTCTGGTTGATGCGCTTTTCGATGTTGATCTTCTCGATCTCGGTGTCGATGATGTCGTTGAGGCGCTGGAGCCGCAGGAGGGGGTTGAGGGTCTCCAGCAGTTCCTGCTTCTCCGCGGTGGTGATCTTGAGGGCGGCGGCCACCTTGTCGGCGAAGGCCCCGGGGGGGTCGGTGGGGATGGTGGCGAGGAGGGCCTCCAGGATGTTGTTCTGCGCCAGTTTGGCGTAGCGGCGGAGGAGTTGGAGGAGGATCTCCGTGTATTTGGCCGTCTCCGGTCCCGGACGGGACTCGAAGGACAGCCGCTGGACCTCCACCTCGTAAAGCCCCTCGGTGGTGGTGAAGGCCAGGATGCGGGCGCGATGCACCCCCTCCACGATGACCTTCATGCTGGAGGCCTCGGTGGGGGCGTGCTGGAGGATGGTGGCGACGATGCCGGTCTCGTAGATGTCGGCGGGGCGGGGGTTGTCCTGCCCGGGGTCCTTCTGGGCGGCCAGGAAGATGAGGCGGTCGGACCGCTGGAGCGAGCGCTCGAGGGCGGCCACGGAGGAGGGGCGCCCCACGTAGAAGGGGGCCATGGTCTCGGGGAAGACGACCATGTCCCGCATGGGGACGAGGGGCAGGGTATAGGTGGCGTCGGTGCGGATTTCCATGGCGTTGGGTGGGGTCAGACGGCCTTCTTCATGGATTCCCGGTGGATGCGCCGGGCTTTGACGTCCTTCTCGGTCACGATGATCTCCTTGATATTCTCCAGCGAGGGCGCCTCGTACATGATGTCCAGCATCAGCTCCTCGAGGATGATGCGCAGGCCGCGGGCCCCCACCTTGCGCTGGAGCGATTCGCCCGCCACGGCCTCGAGGGCCGCGGGCTCGAAGGCCAGGGCGATGCCGTCCAGTTCCAGCATCTTCTGGAACTGCTTCACCAGGGCGTTGCGGGGCTCGGTCAGGATGCGCACCAGGGCGCCCTGCGAGAGTTCGTCGAGGGTGGCCACCACGGGGAGGCGTCCCACGAACTCGGGGATGAGGCCGTAACGGATGAGGTCCTCCGGGTGGACCTGGGCGAGCACCTCGCCGATCTGCTCGGTCCGGCGGCTCCGGACGGGGGCCCCGAAGCCCATGGTCTTCTCCGAGACCCGCCGCTGGATGATCTTGTCCAGCCCGACGAAGGCCCCGCCGCAGATGAAGAGGACGTTGGTGGTGTCGATCTGGAGGAATTCCTGGTGGGGGTGCTTCCGCCCCCCCTGGGGCGGGACGTTGCAGATGGAGCCCTCCAGGATCTTGAGAAGCGCCTGCTGCACCCCCTCGCCCGAGACGTCCCGGGTGATGGAGGGGTTCTCCCCCTTGCGGGAGATCTTGTCCACCTCGTCGAGATAGACGATGCCGCGTTGGGCCTTCTCCTTGTCGCCGTTGGCGGCCTGATACAGTTTGAGGATGATGTTCTCCACGTCCTCGCCCACGTATCCGGCCTCGGTGAGCGTGGTGGCGTCGGCCATGGCGAAGGGGACTTGCAGGATGCGCGCCAGCGTCTGGGCCAGCAGGGTCTTGCCCACGCCGGTGGGGCCGATCAGGAGAATGTTGCTCTTCTGGAGCTCCACCTCGGCCTTGGGGTGCTTTTCCTGGAACTTGATGCGCTTATAGTGGTTGTAGACGGCCACCGCGAGCTTCTTCTTGGCGTCCTCCTGGTCCACGACGAAGTCGTCCAGGAAGACCTTCATCTCCTTGGGGGTGGGGAGCTTAAACTTGTCCTGCGTCTCTACGGTCCGGTCCTCCGCGATGATGTCCTGGCAGATGTCCACGCACTCGTCGCAGATGAAGACGGTGGGGCCCGCGATGAGTTTTTTCACTTCGCGCTGGCTCTTGCCGCAAAAGGAGCACCGGAGCAGGTCGTCGTCTTTTTTCACCATGGGATCGTCCACTCCATAACGGGGGGGTTGGGGGGGTTATTCCTTCTTCACTATTATATGGTCGATTATACCATAGTCGCGCCCCTGTTCCGCCGTCAGAATATAGTCCCGGTCGGTATCGCGGGCGATCTTCTCCCCCGATTGCCCCGTGTGGCGGGCCAGGAGGCCGTTGAGGCGCTCCCGGATGGCCAGGATGTCGCGCGCGTGGATGTCGATGTCGGTGGCCTGCCCCTCCAGGCCGTAGAGGAGGGGTTGGTGGATGACGATGCGGGCGTTGGGCAGGGCGAACCGCTTCCCCGGCGCCCCCCCGGCCAGGAGGACGGCGCCCATCGAAGCGGCCTGGCCCACGCAGATGGTGGAGACCGCGGGCTGGACGTACTGCATCGTGTCGTAGATGGCCAGCCCCGCGCTGATGGACCCCCCGGGGCTGTTGATGTACAGGTTGATGTCCTTCTCCGGGTTCTCGGCGGCCAGAAACAGCATCTGCGCGATCACCAGGTTGGCCACCTCGTCGGTGATGCTCGAACCCAGAAGGATCACGTGGTCCTTCAGCAGGCGGGAGTAGATGTCGTAGGCGCGTTCGCCGCGCGAGTCCTGTTCCACGACCATGGGGACGTACATGAGGCCTCCTTCGGAGTCGCTTGAATGCTGGAACGCTTAAGGCTTGAACGCTAGAGGCTTGAAAGCTAGAACGCAAAAACAGGAAAGTGTTGCTGCTCTTGGTTTCTGCTTTTGCCTTTCTGTGCCTTCCAGCTTTCCAGCCTTATTGCCTTCCAATCCTATTTATACGCTTACCAGACCAAAAACGCAAGAAAAATAAGCTGGAACGCTTGAAGGCTGGAACGCTTGAACGCAAAAGCAGTGAAACGCTGCTGTGCTCAGTTTCCGCTTTTGCCTTTCCTGGCCTTCAAGCTTTCAAGCCTTCCAGCCTTCCGGCGATCACGCTTTAGGCGTGATCTTCGCGAAAATGGCGTCCCACGCCCTTCCCATGAGGAGGTCGAGGCGGATGTCCTCGAGGCGGTCCTCCTCGCGGTACTTCTTCATGGTCCGGGAGTAGTCCAGGCCGCGTCGCTGGCAGTCCTGGCGGATGTGGGCCAGCAGTTCCTCGTCGGCCACCTGGATCCCCTCGCTTTGGGCCACCTCCTTCAACAGGAGCAGGGCCTGCAGGTTGCGCATGGCGCGCGGCTCGTACTCCTTTCCCAACTGGTCCCAGTTGACCTTGTCCAGATCCACCTTTTGGGTGTAGAGCTGGGCGGCCAACATCCGCAGGTGGCGTTTCTTCTCGCTGTCGAGGAGCGGCTCGGGGATGGGGACGTCCATCCGGGCCAGCAATTGGTCGAGGACCTCCTCGCGCTGTTTCTGCCGGCGATGGGACTCCTTCTCCTCCAGGAGATTGGTCCGGATCATCTCCCGCAGGGCCTCCACGGTCTCCACCCGCGCCACCGATCGGGCGAAGGCGTCGTCCAAATCGGGGAGGACGAGGCGCTTCACCTCGCGCACCGCGATGCGGAAGTGCACCCGCTTCCCGGCCGTGGGAGAGGGGTCGTCCGGGGGGAAGTCCTTGACGAAGACCGCCTCGTCCCCCGCCCGCTTCCCCTTCAGCTCGGGGACGGCGTCGGGGCCCGAAAGGGGGAACAACTTGGCCCCGAGGGCCGTCTCCTTTTCCTCCCCCTCGGTGCGCTGGTTGAGGTCACCCATGACATAGTGGTCGTCGGCCGCGGGGGCGTCCACGACCTCCAGGGCGCCGCGGGAGCGCCGGAGGTTCTCCAGGGTCTGGGCCACCTCCTCGTCGGTCACCTCCACCGGCTCCTCCTTGACCTCGATGCCGCCGAAATCGGGGACCTGCACGGCGGGGAAGATGTGGAGGTGGACCTGGACGGAGGCGTTCCCCTCCGTCTCGACGGTCTCCCCCTCGATGTCGGGGTCGCCCACCAGGCGCCACCCCTTCTCCTGCAGGAGGGAGTCCAGGTGCTCCTTGACCAGGTGCTGGACGGCCTCCTCCTGGATCTCACGGCCGAAGCGGGCCCGGATCACGGCATCGGGGGCCTTGCCGGGGCGGAACCCCGGCAATTTCACCATCTTGCGGAAGTGTTTGATCGTGTGGGCGGTTTCGTGCTCCATCTCCTCGGCGGAGAAGAGGAGTTCGATGCGCTTCTCAGTCGCGTTGACGTCGGTGACGCGGTGTTCCATCGGATGCGGCCTCCGTGAGGGGTATTGCGAAAGGGGGGAATCGAACCCCCATGGGTTGCCCCACGAGATCCTAAATCTCGCGCGTCTGCCAATTGCGCCACTTTCGCGGATGAGATCGGTCGAGGATGAGTCGCCGGGGAGTCGAACCCCGAACCCGCGGATTAAGAGTCCGCTGCTCTGCCAATTGAGCTAGCGACCCGGGCGGATTTTATCACAAGTGCTTGCATTTTGCCAATTGGCCCTTTTGCCCACCCGCGGCCGGTGGCGCGGCTTCGCCGCACCCGTCTTGACCGCTACACGGCCCGAAAAGGCAAAGTACGCCTTTTCAGTCCGTTGCGCCGATCAAGCCAGCCCTTCGGGGCCACCGGCCGCAGACCTCGGGATATCTAGAATTTGCGAGACGGGCGAGACGGGCGAGAAAGGCGAGAAAGGCGAGAAAGGCGAGAAAGGCGAGAAAGGCGAGAAAGGCGAGAAAGGCGAGGAAAGCGAGAAAGGCGAGAAAGGCGAGAAAAGCGAGAAAGGCGAGAAAGGCGAGGAAAGCGAGAAAGGCGAGAAA
>DCUZ01000093.1:0-589 GCA_002327305.1 Holophagales bacterium UBA2201
AAGCCTTCCAGCAGAAGCGGCTTCAGAGAAGCCGCTTCTTGGCCTCCAGCACCTGCGCGTGGTAGGGGGTCTTCGCGGGGATGGCGGCCACTTCGCCCTCAAGGGAGCGGGAGAGGAGGGGCATCACCTTCTCTTTCAGGGCGCCGTTCCTCTCCAGGGCGCGGTTGAAGCGCTCCCCGTCGATGATGATGAGCTTGCTTGTTTCGGCGGTGCGGATGGAGATGGCGCTGGTCTCACCCGAGAAATAGGCGGCGATGCCGAAGAGGGCGCCGGGCTCCCTGAGGGTGATGATGGGGCGCCCCATCGTGGTGATGAGATCGACCCCCCCCTGGACCAGGAGGTAGAATCCAGGGGCGTAGTCTCCGCTCCGGACCAGGGTGGTCCCGCCGGGGACCTCCTTGCGGTCCAGGGTGTCCCACAACTGCTCGATCTCCTCCTCCTCCAGGTTCTGGAAGAAGGGGAACTTGCGGAGGATCTGCACCGCCTTGGTGGCCCGGATCCCTTTTTTCTCCGCCTTGGGGGTGGGGGAGGGGGACGGGGGTTGGGGGGTGGGGGGTGGGGGCATCGGCATCGGTATCGTTATCGGCTT
>DCUZ01000093.1:622-54810 GCA_002327305.1 Holophagales bacterium UBA2201
TTGGTCGGAGTCGGCGGCGCTGTGGGGCGGGGGGCGGGGGCGGCCGCTTGCGGCGGTGGAGCGGGGGGAGGAGCACCGGCCGGCGGTTGAGTCGGAGTGGATGGCGTGAGGGGGACGGGGGCCGGATTGGCGGCTTGCGGAGGGCGGGCGGTGGACGGTGGGGGGGAAGCGGGTGCGGGGGGGGGCGGCAGGGGCATCTGGGCCGCCGGGGCCGGTTTCGGGACCATCGTAACGGTGAGGCGCCGCAGTTGCTGGGCCGCGTCCTTGTAAGTCAGGTCCACATTGACGATCTTTTCGAAGATCTCCTTGGCCCCCCTGTGGTCGTTCATGGAGAGGAGGAGTTCCGCCATGTCATAGTAGGTCTCCAGCGTCTCCTCGGAAATGGGGTACTCCGCGGCGATCTCCTGGTACCGCTTCACCGCCATCTCGTTGAGCCCCACGGCGAGGAACGCCTTGCAGATGAGGATGCTGGCCTTGAGGTACTCGGGGTGGTCGGGGGCGATCTTCTGGAGGAGGTGGATGGCCTTCTGGTGGCTTCCCTGGTATTGGTAGAGGCGCCCCGCCTTGTAGAAGTCCCCCTCCCGCTCGAAGCATTCGGCGGCGCGGCCGTAGTCCTTGAGCTTGTAATAGAGGTCCGCGGCGGCGGCGTTGTGCCCCGCCCGGTCGTAGAGCTCGGCGGCCTCGCGGAACCTGCCGATCTGCATATACAGTTCGGCCGACTGGTAGAGGTCGCCGCTGGCCTGGTAGGCCAGGGCGGACTTGAGGGTGTTGCCCGTCTTTTCGAAGCACTGGGCCGCCTCGGGGTACTCCTCCACGGCCATGCAAACCTCGCCCAGGGCCTCGATGAGGCCGTCCCTGGTCAGCTGGCTGAGGATGCGGAACCCCTGCCCCTTGAAATGGTTGCGGTAGACGGAGGTGGCCTGTTCCATCTCCCCCGCCTCCAGGAGGAGGACGAACCCCTTGAGGGGCTCCGAGGTCTTGAGGTAGATGTCGGCGGCGCGGACGAAATCGCGCGCCTTGACGAAAAGGGCGGCGATGCGCTGGGCCTCGGGCCCGGTCAGTTGGGAGAGGAACCCGGCGCTTTCGACGAGGTATTGACGGTAGGCGGCGATGGCCTGTTCTTCCTTTTTCCCCTTCTCCCACAGGGCCCCGGCCTTGAGGTACTGGCCGGCCTTGAAGTAAAACTCCGCGGCCCGTTCTGGCTGGCCGAGGCGTTCCCACAGGTCGGCGGCCTTCCTGAAGTCGCCCGCTTTCTCCCAGCTGGAGGCGGCGCGGTCGAAGGCCTCGGCCTTTTCGTACAGTTGGGCCGCCTGCGCGTGGTCGCCCGTCTTCTGGGCGAGCTCGGCCCCCTTCGCGAACATTCCCCCCTCCGCATAGGCCTGGATGGCGCGGGCGCTGTTCCCCGTCTTCTGGTACATGTAGGCGGCCTTCTCGGGGCGGCCGGCCTGGAGATAAAGAACCGCCGCCTCCTCGAACTTGCCCTTCAATTCCAATTTCAGGGCCTTTTCCTGGAGGTCGCTTTTCATGCCCCACCATAGTAAACCGCCCGGACCGGGGTGTCAAGGGCGGCAGGGGCGCCGGGCGGGCCCCCCCCCGCCCCCGACGGGGCCCCTGCCCGGTCCCCGTCCATCCTCCGGGGGCGCCTTGCAATATCGGCCGGCATTCGGTATACTTCGGCGCGATGCGCTGGGAGGAAAATCCGGGGAGCCGGAGTGCGACCGTGGGCTTTTTGCCGGCCCGTCCGCATCGCCGATCGCGCGCGACTATTTGAAATCGGGAGAACCAGATGAAACGCTTCGCCGTCGCAATGCTGCTGTTGTCCGCCGCCGCCTGGGCCGCCGGCCCGTCCAATCAGGACTGTCTGGACTGCCACTCCATGGAGGGGCTCGAGGGGGTCACCGAGCGCGGGAAGAAGTTGGACCTCTTCGTCCCCGAAAACGCCCTGACGGGTTCCGTCCACGAGACCTTCGCCTGCGTGGATTGCCACACCGGGGCCGTCGACTGGACCGACGGGCCCCACGCTCCGGATGGCCTGAAGGTCGCCTGCGCCAACTGCCACGAGGCGGAAGCGAAGATCTTCGGGGCCCAGGATGTCCACGGGAAGGCCCACGCCCGCAAGGACCCCATGGCTCCCTATTGCCACTCCTGCCACGGCGGGCACCGGATCCTCCCCCTCTCCTCCCCCGAGTCGGCCACGGCCCGGCAGAACCAGGCCGACACCTGCGGCCGCTGTCACGGGAGCGAGGAGATCAACACGCAGGCCAACATCCTCAAGCGCAACCTCATCTCCCGTTACAAATCCAGCGTCCACTGGGAGGCCATCCAGAGGGGGCGGCCCGGGGCCTCCTGCACCGACTGCCACGGCTTCCATACCATCCTCTCCTCGGAGCGGCCCGATTCCACCGTCTCCCAGGTGGGGATCGTCAAGACCTGCATGGTGTGCCATCCCAACCCGTCGCGGTCCTTTCGGGAAGGGGCCCACGCCCGCGCCCTTTTCCACGGCAACCACGACGTCCCCACCTGCACCACCTGCCACGGTGACCACGACATGGCCTCCCTCAAGGTGCGCACCGGCGACGCCAAGCAGTGGGCCGCCACCCAGGTGTGCATCTGGTGCCACAGCAACGCGCGGATGATGGCGAGGTACGGTCTCAACACCGACCCCGTGGAGAGTTACCTCAAGGACTTCCACGGCCTCACCGCCCGCGGCACCGCGGGCGCCTCCGCCACCTGCGCCGACTGCCACGACGCGCACCACTCCCTCCCCTCCTCCCACCCCCAATCGCGGATGAGCATCACCAACCGCGGCACCGCCTGCGGGGAGTGCCACGGCCAGGTGAGCCAATCCTTCGCCATGGCCTTCTCCCACAAAAAGGCCATGCAGTACACCGGGGCGAAGATCGAGGGGATCGTCCGGGTGGCCTACATCGTCATCATCCTCGGCTCGGTGGCCGGGATGCTGGCCCACAATCTTCTGCAATGGATCTGGGCCGTCCGCCGCAAACATGCGGAACAAAGCGCCCAAAAACACATCCGCCGGATGACGCGATTCGAGCTTGTCTCCCATTTCGTCCTCTTCATCGCCTTCGCGATGCTCGTGGTCACCGGGTTCGCCCTCAAGTTCCCCGAAACCTTCTGGGCCCGATGGCTCTTCGCCCTCGGGATGACCGAGGCGGTGCGCGCCTTCCTCCACCGGACGGCGGCCGTCTTCATGTCACTCGATTTCTTCCTTTTCCTCGTCTACATGGTGGCGGCGCGGCGCGGCAAGAAGGTGCTCAAGGCGATGCTCCCGTTCCCGATCAAGAAGGACATCGCGGAGTTCATCGCCACGATGAAGTACTACCTCGGCCTTCAGAAGGAGCGTCCCCGGTTCGGGATCTTCAACTACGCCGAGAAGTTCGAGTTCTGGGCCCTGGTCTGGGGGACCCTCATCATGGCGGTCACCGGGTTCATCCTCTGGTTCCCCCACAGCCTTCCGCACTCCTGGCCCCCGTGGGTCCAGACCGTCTCCCGCATCATCCATTACTACGAGGCCCTCCTCGCCACCCTCGCCATCCTCATCTGGCACGGCTGGCACACCATTTTCCACCCCGACGAATATCCCATGAGCACCACCTGGCTCACCGGCTACATCACCGAGGAGGAGGCCCGCCACAAGTACAGCGACGAGGCCCTGGCGGCGATGCTGCCGAAGGAGAAGGCCGGGGATACGCAAGAAGAGGCGTAGCGCGCCAGGCGCATCGGCGCAGATGCTGATTCAACGCAGCAGGATGGAATCGTTGCCGCCCGGGAGGTCCCGGGCGGCCCGTTTTTCGGCGGGGGGGGGCGACCGCCGAGGGCGGGTTTCCGCCGGCGGTTGTCTTCCCGTCCCCGGCGTGATTAAATGAGGGTCGCATGGACCACCGCTTTCCCGAAGTGATCCGGGTGGAGGCCTCGGCGGGGTCGGGCAAGACCACGCACCTGGCCCTGAGGTACATCGACCTCCTCCTGAACGCCGGCTCCCCGCCCGCCTCCATCCTGGCCGTCACCTTCACCAAAAAGGCGACGGTGGAGATGCAGGACCGCATCCTCCTCTTCCTCAAGAAATTGGCCCTGGGGAAGGCGGACGAGCGGCTGGACCGCCTTCCCCACCGTCCCGCGCCGGAGAAGGCGGGGGCGGCCGTGGACGCCCTCCTGGCGAACTTCCACGATTTCCGCGTCTCCACCATCGATTCCTTCCTCACCGCCCTGGCCCGGGCGACGGCGCTGGAGAACGCCCTCTCGCCCTCCTTCGAGGTGGACCTGGACCCCCGCGGCCTCTCCGGGCGGGCCATGCTGGCCCTTCTGGAGGACTACGGTCCCGCCACCGTCTCGCGTCATCCCGAGCTGGAGGAGGCGCTGGGGTGGCTCCTCGCGACGCAGGACGACCTGGCCTGGGACCTGGGGCGCGTCCTCGAGGAGCGGTTCCGCGTCCTGCGCCACGCCGAAACGGTGAGGAGCGCCCCCATCGCGGAGGACGCGGGGGGCGCCCAGCCCTTCGCCCTGGAACAATTGCTCAGGGGGACGCTGGAGAGGCGGGTCCTGGGCCTTCTGGACGCGGGGGAACTGGAGTACCGGTACAGGGGCGACCCCCTGCGCGATTTCGCCCGCCGGGGTCGCCCCCTGGAGGAGGTCGGCGCCCTGTTCCGCGGCGCCGGCGGCGTCTTCAAGAAGGCGACGGCCTCCAAGGCCAAGGGGTGGGAGGAGATCGGGGCCCTCGCCCGCCGCCTCCTGGAGGCCCGCTCGCGGCGGCGGTCGGCCCCCTCGGTTGCGCTCCACCGCCGCGTCCGCGCCCTCTTCGTCCGCCTCCAGGAAGAGGGGAACACCCTCCTGCTGGACACCCTGCAGGAGACCGTCCGCGACTACATCGGCCAGGAGGGGGCCGTCCCGTACGTCTACATCAAGCTGGGGGCGGCCCTGCGCCACTATCTCATCGACGAGTTCCAGGACACCTCGCCCCTGCAATGGGCCGTCTTCCTTCCCCTCGTGGAGGAGGCCGCGGCCGGCGACGGCTCCCTCTTCTTCGTCGGCGACATCAAGCAGGCCATCTACGGCTGGCGGGGGGGCGATTACTCCCTGTTCCACCGGGCGGCCGGGACGCTGGCCGTGCCCGTGAGGGGCGTCGAGCTGGCCGACAACTGGCGCTCGGCCGAGGCCATCCCCCGCTTCGTGGGAGCGGTCTTCGCGCGGGACAACCTGGAACGCTGGCTGGGCGGCGCGTTCGGGGAGGACGACCGGATCGACACAGGGGCGGTGGTCGGCCATTTCGAGCGGGTGGCCCAGACGGCCCACCGTCCGGGAGGATATGTCCGGGTGGAACCCATCCCCGGGGAGCCGGGGGGGAAAGACGCGGTGGACGCCGCCGTTCTGGAGCGGCTCGCCGCTGGAGTGCGCGAGGCGCGCCGGCGGCACCCCTGGCGCTCCATCGCCGTCATCGTCCGGCGCAACGCCCAGGCGCGGACGGCCCTTCAGGACCTTCTGGAGCGCGGCATCCCGGCCGTTTCCCCCTCGGCCCTGGGGCTCCTTTCCGCTCCGCGGGTGCGGGAGGTGCTGGCGTTCCTGCGGTGGCTGGACGACCCCGCCGACGACCTTTCCCTGGCGGGATTTCTCCTGGGGCCGCTGTTTCTGGGGCGGGCCGGCCTCGAGGCCGGGGCCGTCCTCGCCCTGTTGGAGGGGCGCGACCGCTCCGTCCCCCTTTACTCGGCGTTCCGCGAGGCCCACCGGGCGATCTGGGAAGAGGTGCTCGCGCCCCTTTTCCGACAGGCGGGGTTCCTCCCTCCCTACGACCTGGCCTGCCGCCTCCTTGCCGTGACCGGGGCTTTCGAGCGGTTTCCGGGGGACGAGGCCTTCCTCTACGCCCTCCTCGAACTGATCAAGGACCTGGAAGCCGAGGGGCGCAATTCCCTGGGGCGTCTCCTGGGGGCCCTGCGCGAGGCGGAGCAAAACGACGAGGATCCCCACCCGGTGCGGATGCCCCCGGGGGCCGACGCCGTCCAGGTCCTCACCATCCACAAGGCCAAAGGGCTGGAGTATCCGGCCGTCTTCCTCCCCTGGGCCATGCTGGACTGGCATGCGCTCAACGACCTTTTCGTTCCCGACGGGGAGGCCCTGCGTCCCTACCGGGTGACGAAGGAACGCGTCGGCGACCTGCCGAAAGCGGTGCGCGAGGAGTACCGGCAGGTGCGGACCCGGGGGCTGGTGGAGGAGTTGAACGCCTTCTATGTGGCCTGCACGCGGGCCCGCGAGGAACTGGTGGTCCTGGTCCCCCGGTACGCCCGCGAAAGCATGAAAAAGCGGACCCCGGTCCCGTACGAGGCGATGGAAGACGGCGCCCCCGGGCCGGACCTGGCGGGGGAGGCGCCGCAGGCCGCGCCCATGCGGAGAGCGCCCCGGCGGCCGGGGGACTGGCGTGACCGGCTGGTGCGGCGCGTCCCCGACCCGGGACCGCCCGCCGGACCCGGCCGGCGGGAGGCCCTGGAGCGGGGCAGGGAACTCCACCGGGCGATGGAATCGGCGCGGCGGTTCGAGGACTTGGACCCGCTGACGCGGGAGGCCATCGGGGCGCCGGAGGGGGAGACCGTACTCCGTCACGAACAGGAAATCGTCGCTCCCGACGGGCGCACCCACCGCGTGGACCTCCTGGTGCGGTCCGGAAACCGGGTCTGGGTGGTGGATTACAAGAGCGGCGGCGGCGATCCCGCCGGCGACCGGGCCCAAATGCGCCGCTACCTGGAACTGGCGCGCCCCCTCTTTGCCGGGTGCTCCGTCGACGGGCTTCTGGTCTATCTCGACCGCGGCCGGGTGGAGGCGGTGCCGTGAGGCGCCGGCTCCTCCTCGCCCCGGGGGCCGACCTCCCCTCCTTCCTGGCGGAACTCCTTCCCACGGGCGCGGACCTGACGGGGTGGACGGTGGTCTTTCCCCACGACCGGCCGCGCCACTCCCTCAACCGCCTCCTGGCGGCGAGGCAGAAGGGGCCCCTCTTCCCGCCGGCCTATCTCACCATGCCGCGCCTGCAGGAAGAAGTTCTGCGCCGCGTGGGGGCTCCTCCCGCCTTCGTCTCCAGGCTGGACGCCCTCGACCTCATGTTCGGCCTGCTGGAGCGGGAGACCGGCGGCGAACTGGCGCGCCTGCGCGGGCGCCCGGCCCTGGCCTGGGCGTGGGCGGGGCGGCTGGTCGAAGCCGTCGACGAATTGGACGCCGAGATGGTCCCCGCGGACCGGCCCCTCCTTGACCCCCTCCCCGACCTTCCCGCCGCCTCACGGCTGGGGGAGGAGGTCCTGGACCGGCTGGCGGCCCTGCGCCTGGCCTTCCGTGCGGCGCTGGAAGCGCGGGGACTTCTCACCCGGGGGATGGCGGCCTGGAGGGCCGCCGAAGCGGCCCGGACGCGGGGATTCGAGGCCTGGGAAGAATTGGTCCTGGTCCTCCCCGAGGGGCTCACCGGCTCCGAGGCCGCCCTGGTCCGGACCTTGGACAAAAGCGGCAGGGCCACCCTCATCTCCCATGGGCCGGTTCCCGAGGCGCTGGGCGACCTTGCGTTCGAGCCGGTGGGTTCGGCGCGGCCGGAAGCCCCGCCCGCCTTCCATTCGGCCTTCGACACCCATTCGGAGATCGAGGCCCTGAGGGGGCTGACGGCCTCCATGTCCCCGGGGGAACTGGAGCGCAGCGCCATCATCCTCCTCAAGGAGGAGGCCCTCGTCCCCCTCCTCGAGCATGTCCTGGCGGGTTTGGATGTGGAGTACAACATCTCGCTGGGATATCCTTTCAAACGGACCCCCCTCTACGCCCTCGTCCGCGGCCTTTTGGAACTCCAGGCGGCCCGGCGCGACGGCTTCTATCCCGCCCCCCTCTATCTGGAGGTGTTCCTCCACCCCTATTTGAAGAACCTGGCCTCGGGGCCCCTTGACGCCGAGGGGGCGCGCATCCTGGCCCAGACGGTGGACCGGCATCTGGCCGGACAGGGCAAGCTCCATTTCGACCCCCATGCCCTTGCCTCCCACCGGCCCCTGCTCGATGAGGCCGCGCGGCGCCTCGCCGGGCGGGCCTCCGATGGGGAGATCGCGGCCCACTGGGAATTTCTCCACTCCCTCTTTCTCCGGCCTCTGGAATCAGCCCAAACGCCCCGGGCCGCCGTGCGCGCCCTGCGGGAGGCCCTGACGGTTCTGTTGGGGGGGGGCGGGGCGTCGGACTACCCCTTCTCCGGGGAGTTTTTCCACACCATGGCGGGATTTCTGGAGGAGGTGGAGGATTCCACTCTGGCGGACCGCCCCGTCGGAATTCCTTTCCTTTACGAACTGCTGATCTCCCTGATGGGGGAAGCGCGGGTGGCGTTCACCGGCCTTCCCCTGCAGGGCCTTCAGGTCCTGGGGCTTCTCGAGGCGCGGCACCTTGCCTTCGACCATCTCTTCGTTCTCGACGTCAACGAGGGGGTCCTTCCCTCCCTGGCGCTGGAAGACCCCCTTCTCCCCCTCCCCGTGCGGCGGCGGCTCGGTCTCCCCGGGCCCGGGGAGCGGCAGGCGGCCGCAGCGGCCCGGTTCGACCGTCTCCTGGCCGGATGCCGTTCCGCCCAAGTCCTCTTCGTCGAGGGGGAGGAGGAGATGCCCAGCCGGTTTCTCCTGCGCCGCCTTTGGGAGCAGGAACGAAAAGGGGAGCGACGCCTCGACGCCCCGAAGGGGGAGCCGGTCCTCCTGGGCCTCCGTCTGGTCCCCGCCCCGCCCCCCTCCGTGGCCAAGGACCCGAAGGTCGTGGGGCGCCTTGGGAATCGGGAGTGGTCCCCCTCCTCCCTCGACGCCTATCTGACCTGCCCCCTGCGGTTCTATTACGGCAAGGTCCTGGGGCTGGAGGAGCGGGAAGCCCTGGAGGAGGGGTTCGACGCCGGCACCGCCGGCCTCATCCTCCACCGGGCCCTCCAATGGCTGGTCGAGCCCCGCCTGGGACGCCCCCTGGACGAGGCCGCGTGCGGGGCGATGGTTCCGGCCGTGGGGCCCTGCCTCGACCGGGCTTTCGAGGAGCGGGGGTGGGAGAGGAGGGGGGAGGCCTACCTCGTCCATCGTCTCATGGCCCGCCGGATCGAGCGGTTCCTGCGGGAGGAAGCCGCGGAGGGGACGCCGGTCCCCGAGCGGCTCGAATGGCCGGTCGCCGGGGAGGCGGAGGGTTGGAAGTTCAAAGGGGTCCTGGACCGTTTCGATCGCCTCCCTGGCGGCGGCGCCCGCGTCCTGGACTACAAGAGCGGCCAGGCCCGACCCTTCCTCAAGAGGACCGATGCCCCTCCCCTCGGCCGCCGGGCCTGCCTGGAGGCCGGCGTGGGCTCGTTCCAGATGCCGGTCTACGCCCTCCTCGCCCACCTCTCCGCCGGGGTCCCCTACGCGGAGATGGAGGTGGTCACCTTCTCCCTCCGCCGGTTCGAGAAAACCGCCCTCTTCGAGGGCGTGGCCGACCGCGATGCATGGATGGCCGAAGTGGCCCTGCCCACCCTGACCGCATTTCTCCGCGAGATCGCCGACCCCTCCGTCCCGTTCGAAGCCGATCCAGCCCAGGCGCGCGCCTGCCGCACCTGCCCCTACGGCGCCCTGTGCCCCCGCGGCGGGGTATAATGCCGTGTGGGCGCGCCGCATGGCGCCCGCCAACCGACAAGGAGGAACATCATGGATAAGGAAAAAACCAAGCCCTGCCCCGAGTGCAAGGGGAGCGGCAAGTGCCCCAAATGCCACGGAACCGGAAAGTATCCCTTCGGAGGCGTCTGCGGTTCCTGCGACCAGAAGGGGAGCGGGATCTGCCGCCGGTGCCACGGGACGGGGAAGATCTAAGCGTCCCCCCCTCCGTTGAGCGTCGCATTCTTCCTCCCCGGGGAGCCGGATCTGGAGGCCCTCAAGGGCCTGCGGCCCGACCGGTGTCCCGCTGAATTTCAAAGGGGGGAGAGGGTTTGGATCCTTCAGACCTACCTCCACTTGAAAGCCGCCGGACGGCCCGTGGAACTCCGGGCCGAACCGCCGGACGGGGGGATCGTGGTCTTCCACGCCAAGCACGACAAGGCCCTGGGCCTGCGTCGGCTGTGGATGCGCCGTTCCATCCTCGTGGGGGTCCGGGCCGACAACCGGGAGCCCCTCATCGCCGACGCCGAAGTGCTCCAGAACCGCTGGTTCGCCGACGAGCGGGTCCGCTACCACATTCCGCACTGGCCCCAGCCCGGCCTCATCCCGCGCGACCCCTCCCGCGGGGAGCGGATCCGGCGCGCGGCGTTCAAGGGCCACTCCGTCAATGTGCATCCCGCGCTCGAGGATCCATCCTGGGAGGCCTTCCTCGCCGGACGGGGCATGGTCTGGGAGTACGACGCGGGCGAGTGCGACCGGAGGAGTCGGGACAGGCGGGCGCTATGCTGGCATGATTATTCGGCCGTGGACCTGATCGTGGCCCTTCTCCCGGACAGTCCCGTCTTTCACCGCTCCAAGCCCGCCTCCAAGCTCGTCAACGCCTGGGCCGCCGGGGTCCCCGCCATCCTGGGGCCCGAAGTCGCATTCCGGGACCTGCGCCGCTCGGAGCTGGATTACATCGAATGCTCCACCGTGGAAGAGGCCCGGGCGGCGGTCCTGAAATTGCTGGAGGAACCGGGGCTCTACCGGGCCATGGTGGAGAACGGCCGCGCCCGCGCCGCGGAATTCACGAGGGATGCCGTCCGGAGGCGGTGGGAGGAGGTGCTGTTCGAACGCCTTCCCGCGGTGGAACGGGACGGCGGTTTCGGTTTCACCCGGAGCCTGCCCCTTCCCTTGAAAAGCCTGATCAAACGCGTCGCGCGCTGGATCACCCGCCGGCCGGCCATATGAAGCGGAGCGCCGCAGGGCTGGCGTCTTGACGGCATGCGGCCGTTTGTGGCTAAATGGAGAAAATCGGCCATTGTCCATTCAAGGAGGAATTGGATCATGAAACGCATCGCGCTGTTGCTCCTGTTCGGCCTGTTCGTGGCCTTCGGAGGGTTCGCCCAGGATGAGGACGCGGAAGAGGCCCCGCTCCAGCTCCGGCCCATGCCCTACCTCTCCGTCATGCCGAGCCACGCCCTCGGCGACATCCGGGACCGGGAGTTCGACGCCTACGATTTCTGGGACGGCAGGAAGATGGTGACCGTGGAGGGGCGGCTCTACTGGAGCCAGTTCTGGCTCCGGGAAGGGGCCCTGGCCCCCTCCGAGCTCCAAATCACCCGGAACTACGCCAACGCCATCCGGGCCATGGGGGGGACGATCTTCCTGGAGGGGATGTGCGAGGAGGAGGGATGCGGGGACAAAAGCAGTTTGCGGTTGGTCAGCGCCATGGCCCTCAAGGGCGACGCCGAGGTCTGGATCGAGGTGATGCCTTTTAATGACGGTCACGACTACGACATCACCATCGTGGAGCGCCAGGCGATGAAGCAGGCCGTCACCGCCTCGGGTCTGATGCAGACGCTTCAGGCTGAGGGCCGGGTGGCCCTCTACATCAATTTCGATACCAATAAGGCGGTCATCAAAGACGACTCCCGGTCCGTCCTCGACCAGGTGGCCGCGATGCTGAGGGAGAACCCGTCCCTCCTTCTCTCCATCGAAGGGCATACGGACGATACGGGAACTCCGGAGCATAACAAAAAACTTTCCCTGGAACGGGCCAAGGCCGTCCGGGAGGCCGTGGCGGCGGGGGGGATCGATGCCGAGCGACTCTCGACGGCGGGGTGGGGGCAGGAGAAGCCCCTGGCCGACAACGCCACCGAGGCGGGACGCGCCCGGAACCGCAGGGTGGAACTGGTCAGGAAGTGACCATCAGCCGGCCGGAACCGGGAAACGGCCCGCTGGGCGGGATCGGCAATGCGGCCTTCACGGCGCTGTCCCTGCTCTTCATCCTGTTCATCGGGGTGGGCGATTATTTCACGGGGCTGGAGGTGGATTTCACCGTCTTCTACACGGTCCCGATCGCCCTCGCCACCTGGCGCCTCGGGCTGGGGGGCGGCTTCGGGATCGCCGTGCTTTGCAAGGTCAGCCAGTATTCGGCCAAGGCCCTGGGGGGACAGGTCTACGGGGACCCCTGGGCCCGATTCTGGAACGCGGCCCTTCACCTCGTCTTTTTCCTGGCCATCGTGGTGGTCTTCCATCTGCTGAAACTCGCCTACCGGCGGGAACAGGCCTTCGGCCGCGAGGACCTGCTCACCGGCCTTCCCAACAGCCGCGCCTTCGCGGAGACGGCCGACCGCGAGTTGCGGCGGGCGCGCCGGACGGGCGATCCGGTCTCCCTCCTCTACCTGGACTGCGACGATTTCAAAGCCATCAACGACCGGTACGGCCACAGCGCGGGGGACGCCCTGCTCTGCTTCGTCGGCGGCATCCTGAAGGTGCAGGTGCGGGAGACCGACACCCCGGCGCGCATCGGGGGCGACGAGTTCGCCGTCCTGTTGCCCGGGGCCGATGCCGTTGCCACGCGCGAGGTGGCCGAGCGGCTCCGCGCCGCCCTGGAGGCCCCCGCCACCCAGGGGGAGCGGGGCCTCAAGGCCAGCATGGGGGCGGCCACCTTCCTCACGCCGCCGGATTCGGTGGACGCCCTGCTCCGGGCCGGCGACACCCTCATGTACGAGGCCAAGGCCGCCGGCAAAGCGAACATCCGGACCGCAATCTATCCGGATTCGCGGGCTGAAACCCGAAACTCGAAGCTTTAAACTCGAAACTGCTGCTATCGTGCGCAGGTCTGGGCGCGCCCTCCGTCGATGCCGATCGTGTCGCCGGTGATCCACCCGGCCTTCCCGGAAGCCAGGAAAAGGATCAATTCCGCCGCCTCCTCCGGGGTCCCCACCCTCCCCAGCGGATGGGTCTCCTTCGACCGTTCCAGAAAGGCCGCGTACTGCTCCTCGCCCATGCCCGAGGCGCGGTGCAGGTTGGTCCGCACCACGCCGGGGTTGATGGCGTTCACCCTCACCCCGGACGGGGCCAGTTCCAGCGCCGCGCACCGGGTGAATTGGTCCACGGCCGCTTTGGAAACGCAGTAGGCAAGGACCCCGGGGAACGCCCGCGCGCCCGTGACGCTGGAGACGTTCACCACCGCCCCCTTCGATCGCTTGAGCAGGGGAAGGACCAGCTGGGTGAGGTGGAAAAGGGAAAAGAGGTTGGCCTGGAGCATCGCGTCGAATGCCTCGAGGGAGGTGGTCTCGACCGTTCCGCTTCCGATGATCCCCGCGGCGTTGACGAGCGCGTCGAGGCGCCCGAAACGGTCTCCCACCGAACGCGCCAGAACCTCCCTGAAGGCCCGGTCGGTCAGGTCTCCAGCGAGGGCAAACACCTCCGCCCCCGTTTCCCGAGCCCGCAAAGCGGTCGCCTCGAGCCTCGCGGCGTTGCGGCCCGTGAGGGCCACGCGGGCCCCTTCCCGGGCGAAAGCGGCGCCGCAGGACGCGCCGATGCCGCTGGAGGCCCCGGTGATCAGGACGGTTTTATCGGTGAATAACTTGTCGGTCATGGCGCAAGGATAGCACGGAAAAACGCCAGAATGCCGGAAAGCCGGAAGGCCGGAATGCCGGAAAGCCGGAAAGCCGGAAAAAAGAAGACCCTATAGACCCTATAGACCCGATAGACCCGACAGACTCGACAGACCAGCCGGACCAGACAGACTGATCCTTCCGATATTAGTCCTCAGGAAAAAGCCTCGCGGCCAGCTCGGCCACGCGCCGGCCGAGGCGCCTGGCGTTTTTGAGGGTGGCCGCATCGGGGTCTCCGGCGCAAGCCGCGCCGTAGGAACCGTTCGCATCGATGGGATCCCCCGCCACCACCAGGCCGCAGAGGAGGAACGCCTGGAGGATGGACAGCAGGGTCGTCTCCTTGCCTCCGGTCTGGTTCCAGGAGGTGGCGAAAGCCGCCCCCACTTTTCCCTCCAGTTTGGGACGGACGGGGTTGAGGGCGTCGAAGACTCCCTTCAACTCCCCGGCCATGGATCCGTAATAGGAGGGGGACCCGGCGATGATCCCGGCGGAATCCACGAAATCCTGCCGGTTCACCTCGGCGGTGCTTTTCAGCAGGGCCGTGGCCCCGCGCACCCTTTCCACGCCGGCCGCCACGGCCTCGGCCAACCGCTTGGTGGTGCCGGTGCGGGAAAAATAGACGACCAGGATCTGCATGGGATGCTCCTTCGGCGATGAGCGCTGGATTTCTCTATGGTAATAAAGTTCCATCCTGAAGTATTCCCGGACGGGTCTGGATTAATTGATCCCGCTTTCATTGTTGGATAAAATGTCGCCATGAGCAAGAATGTATTGAGCCTGGAAGGGAAAAAGGCCCTCGTCACGGGGGGGAGCCGCGGCATCGGCCGCGCCATCGCCATAGCCCTCTCGTGCGCCGGGGCGGACGTGGCCATCAACTTCTTCCGTCACCGGGAGTCGGCCGAGGAGGTCGCCGCCGAGATCCGGAAGATGGGGCGGGAACCCCTGCTCCTTAAGGGGAACGTGGCGGAGGAGGCCCACATCCACCGGATGGTGGAGGAGATGCAGACCGCCTGGGGGCGACTGGACATCATCATTTCCAACGCCGCCTCCGGGGTGCTCAAGCCGGTGGAGGAGCTGAAGCCGCACCATTGGGAATGGACCATGAACATCAACGCGGCCGCCCTGGTCTTCCTCGTCCGCGCCGCCCTGCCCCTGCTCCAGCCCGGCTCCAACGTCATTGCCGTCTCCTCCCTGGGCGCCGTCCGCGCCATTCCCAACTACACCTTCGTGGGGGCCTCCAAGGCGGCGCTGGAATCCCTCGTGCGGCACCTGACCGTGGAACTGACCCCCCGGGGCATCCGCGTCAACTGCGTCTCCGCCGGCACGGTGGAGACCGACGCCCTGCGCCACTTCCCCAACCGCGACGAAATCCTGAGGGAGTCCATCGAACGCACGCCCAGCGGGCGGCTGACGATGCCCGAGGATGTGGCCGCCGCCATCCTCTTCCTCTGCTCCCCCCTGGCCTCCCAGATCTGCGGCCACACCTTGGTCATCGACGGGGGGTACAGCATCGTCGGATAAAATAGTTCGCAGTTTTTAGTCGTCAGTTCGCAGTGCCCCTGCCCCCTTGTGGTGGTTTTTGGACTGCCCACTCCCCACTACTCACTGCCCACTACCGTGCGGTACAATAGCGCTGTCATGACGAACGAACTTCAGGGGGTCCAATTCGGCGCCGGGTGGTTTGATGAGGAGCGCGACGAGATCTTCTCCTTTCGCTGGATGGGGCGCGAGGCGGAGGTGACCCTCGCGCCCGGAGGGGCGTATCTCGCGTTCCACGCCTATTCGGAGTTCGTGGACGCCAGCCAAGTGCTGACGGTCCGGACGGGGGGGGCCCTCCTCGCGGAGCTCCCCCTGCTCCACCAGTGGACCCCCTACGGCGTGGAACTCCCCGCCGGGGCGGGCGCCGTGACCTTCACGCTGAACAAGCTATTCCCCCGGGAATACTATCCGGACGACTCCCGCGCGCTGGGCATCCGGGTGGCCGAGGTCCGCCGCCACGGGGACGCGGAGGCGCACGGAGCGGCCCGGGCCTTCCACGCCAATGCGGTCCTCAATGTCAGCGAGACCCTGGAGAGAGCGGTGGTCCTGCGATCCCACCCCCTGTCCCTGGGCATCGATCTTCACGCCAAGTGCAATATGGTCCCCCTCTGCGTCTACTGCCATTTTGAGGTCGATAAAGTCGCCGAGGGGCCGTTCGGAGATGCCGTCGTAGACGCCGCCGCATTGGAAGGATACGGAGAGTTCCTGCGGGCGGCGCGCCATCTTGTGAACTGCTCCATCGGCGAACCCCTGCTCCATCCCCGCCTGGGAGAGGTCCTGGACCTGCTGGAACGGCGGGGCAAGTTCCTGGAGATGTCCACGAACGGGCTGTCTCTCACCCGACGGGCGGTCGAGCAGCTCGCCGGCCGCAAGATCTTTCTATATGTCTCCCTTGACGCCGGGACCAGGGAGATCTATGCCAGGATCCGCAATGAGCGGTTCGATCTCATCGTGGAACAGCTCAAGGCCCTTGCGGCCCTGCGGAGAGGGCGGGGCGGGTGGCCCAAGCTGTATATGGTCTTCATGCCCATGCAGGTCAACCGATGCGACTTGGCGGCCTACTTCCATCTTTGCCGCGACCTGGAGGCGGACGCCATCGTGCTCCGGCCCCTCAATGTCCTTGAAAAGCGCCAGCCGGTGGTCCGCCGCGCGGATTATGCCTTCGAGTACCACCGGGAGCACCTGACCCCGGCCGAGCAGGAGGCGCTGTTCGGGGAGGCGATGCGCCTTTCCGAGGCCACCGGTGTCCGCGTGCTGAACCAGTTCTTCTTCGGATCCCCCACGGGTACCCAAGCGGCGGGAGAGGGGGCGGGGGTGGCGTCCCCTTCGGGCGTCGAGGCGAAGCCGGACCTTGGACACGGCCGGTTGCCACTGTGCCGGGAGCCCTGGCAGAACTATTACATTCTCCGCCGGGGGATTATGCCGTGTTGCTACGGGGGCGACAAGATCGCGCCCATGGACCGCTGGGAAGAGGCTTGGAACTCCCGGGCCCTGCACGAGATCCGAGCGCATCTGGCGGACGGACGGTTCAGCCGGTATTGCCTGGAGTCGCTGGCCTGTCCCATCGTTCAGCGTCATGCCCTTCAGCGCAAACCCGACTCCGCCGAAATGCGTCAGCCCGCCTGGCTTCGTTTGGCCAAGGCGGTCAACCGGGCCGCTTTGGGTTTGCCGGGAAGGGCCTGGAGGCGGCTCAAGGGGTGAAGGATAAGACATAGTGGAATCAAGAGGATAGGGCCGAACCGCCATCCGGTCGGTCTGCCGGTGGTATAATCACGCGATATGAGCCATCGGCTCACCGGATTCGCTGTCCCACCCTGGCGCCCGCGGACGCCTTCGATCCCCGGGCCCGGCTCCCCACCAACCGAAAAAGGAGGGATGACCCGTGTCGGGCATTGACGAAAAGACGCAGAAGCATATCGAGAAAAAAGAATCGGTTTTGCAGTCGGTGGACAAAAAGGCGGTGGAGAAGCAGTCCCAGATGGGCAAGCTCCAGGCCCGGGACCGCATCCACGCCATTCTGGACCCGGGCTCCTTCCATGAGTACGACCTCTTCGTGGAGCACCGGTGCCAGGATTTCGGCATGGAGAAAAAACTCCTCCCCGGCGACGGCGTCGTCACCGGCACGGGAAAGATCCAGGGGCATCCCGTCTGCATCTACGCCCAGGACTTCACCGTGGCCGGCGGCTCGCTGGGGCTGGCCCACGCGCGCAAGATCACCAAGATCATGGATCACGCGGTCAAACTGGGGGTCCCCATCATCGGCATCAACGACAGCGGCGGCGCCCGCATCCAGGAGGGGGTCAACTCCCTGGCCGGCTACGGCGAGATCTTTTACCGCAACACCCTCGCCTCCGGCGTCGTCCCCCAGATCTCCATCATCCTGGGGCCCTGCGCCGGCGGGGCCGTCTACAGCCCGGCGCTGACCGACTTCGTCTTCGTGGTGGACAAGATCACCAAGATGTTCATCACCGGCCCCGAGGTGATCAAGACCGTCCTGGGGGAGGAGATCTCCATGGAGGACCTCGGCGGCGCCCGCATCCAGGCCGAGATCTCCGGCAACGCCCATTTCTACTCCACGAGCGAGGCCGAGTGCTTCGAGCAGGTCAGCCGCCTCGTCACCTTCATCCCATGGAACAACCGCAAGCGGGCCGACCGCTTCCCCCCCAAGCTCCCCAAAGGACAATGGGACATCAACGAGATCGTCCCCCTCGACCCCCGGCAGCCCTACGACGTGCGCCACGTCATCCAGGCCCTCGTGGACGACAGCGACTTCCTGGAGATCCAGGAGCACTTCGCCGCCAACATCGTCACCGGGTTTGCCCGGCTCAACGGCGAGACGGTGGGGGTCGTCGCCAACCAGCCCCTGGTCCTGGCCGGCGTCCTGGACGTGGACTCCTCCGACAAGGCCGCCCGGTTCATCCGGTTCTGCGACGCCTTCAACATTCCGCTCCTCACCCTGGTGGACCTCCCGGGCTATCTCCCCGGCGTGGACCAGGAGCACGCCGGGGTCATCCGGCACGGCGCCAAGATCCTCTACGCCTACAGCGAGGCCACCGTTCCCAAGGCCACCATCATCCTCCGCAAGGCCTACGGAGGCGGCTACATCGCCATGTGCTCGCGCCACCTGGGGGCCGACTTCGTCTTCGCCTGGCCCCAGGCCGAGATCGCCGTCATGGGGCCCGAGGGGGCCGCCAACATCATCTTCCGCAAGGAGATCGCCGAGGCCGCCGATCCCGACGCCATGCGGAAGATCAAGGTGGAGGAGTACAAGGAGAAGTTCGCCAACCCCTACATCGCCGCCGCCAACGGCCACGTGGACGCCGTCATCACGCCGGTGGAAACGCGCGACTTCCTCATTCGGACCCTCGAGGTGGCCCTCCAGAAGCACGAGGAACGCCCGGCCCGCAAGCACGGCATCCAGCCCAACTGAGCACGATCGCGAGAGTATGAGAATGACGATCATGTCCGCGCGAACCACCGAGCCCGCATTTCTGTTGCCGCTGGAAGGCTGGAAAGCTGGAAGGCTGGAAGGCCAAACCCAAAGGCAGCATAGGCACTGGATGGTGTTTCCCCGACTTGGGGATTCCGCTTTCCGGTCTTTCTGCCCTCCTGCCCTTCTGCCCTCCTGCCCTCCTGATTTACCGCCTTCAGCCTTCATCCGGCGGCATGGAAGGGGGATTTGATGAGCAAAAAGACGCCCGATACCTTCCTCCTGGACGACACGGTCTACCAGACCACCCTCAACCGGAAGTTCGCCGCCCGCAAGCGGTGGGAGCCCCCCGAGCCCCGGAAGGTCAGGGCCCACATCCCGGGCCTCATCCTCCGTGTCCACGTCGCCGTCGGCCAGAAGGTTGAGGCCGGAACGCCCCTGCTGATCCTGGAGGCCATGAAGATGCAGAACGACGTCCGCGCCCAGGCGGGGGGGGCCGTCGGGACCATTCATGTCAAGGAGGGCGACCTCGTCGCCAAGGGGCAGTTGATGGTGGAGATCGTGTAGCGCCGGTCCTCCGACCTGCGGTTTTGAGGGAGGGCGGAATGTAGCGCAGGTTCTCTAACCTGCGGCTTTGAGGGAGGGCGGAATGTAGCGCAGGTCCTCCGACCTGCGGTTTTTGGGGAGGGTGGATGTAGCGCAGGTTCTCCAACCTGCGGCTTTGAGGGAGGGCGGAATGTAGCGCAGGTCCTCCGACCTGCGGCTTTGAGGGAGGGCGGCCGACTGGAGAGTCGGCCCTACATTCCGGGTCCTACATCTCCGGCCCTATGTGAATTGATGAAACTTCCAGCGCGGGCGACCCCTGGTCGTTCCTGACCGTGCCGCCGAGAATGAGCGGGCCGGCTTCGCGGGTGAGTCCGGCGTATTTTTCGTACACCTGCGGGAACACCACCGCCTCGAAGGCGTCGGTCTCGTCCTCCATGTCCAAAAATTTCATCCACTGCCGCGTTTTCTTCACCCACACCCGCTTCGCCGCCACGATGATGCCGAGCAAGCGAACCCTGCGGCCGATCATTTCGCCCAGGCGGGCCGCCGGGAGGACGTCGGGGCAATGCGGCCGGGCCAGGGCCGCGGGGTGGCCGGAGAGGGCGAAGCCCAGCGCCTCCTCCTCCAGGCGCAGGCGCTCGGCGGGGGATTCCTCGTCCAGGGCGGGCAGATTCCGCAGGACCTCCCGCTCCACGCTCTCGGCCAACCACGGCATGAGCGTTCGTTTTCCGTCCACCTCCAGCAGCCAGCGCAGGATCCTGGGGGGATGCCCGAAGGCATCGAAGGCCCGGGCGTCGATGAGGGCGGCCGCCACCTCCTTCGACGGCTGGACGCGGGTGGTGAACTCCAGGAAGGATGAAAAGGGCTTGCGCTGGCGCTCCTCGACGATCCTTTCCGCGAGGGACTTCTCCATGTTCCGCACCGCCATGAACCCCGCGCGCAGGCGGCCGTCGCCTCCCGCGTATTCCCATCCGGCCTCGTGGATGTCCGGGGGAAGGACGGCGATGCCGAGGCGCCGGGCCTCGGAGACATAGGCCTTGGAGGGATAGAACCCGCCGCCGCAGGTGAGCACCGCGGCGAGGAACTCCGCCGGGTGGTGGGCCTTTAAATACGCCACTTGAAAGGAGAGCGTGGCGAAGGCGGCGGAGTGGGATTTGCAGAACGAGTAGCCGGCGAAGGAGGCCATCTGCCGGGCCAGCTCCCGCACCCGCCCTTCCGGGTGGCCGCGCGCCACGGCCCGGCGGACGAACTCCTCCACCGCCCGCTCCATCTCGCCGCGGGAACGGCTCTTGCCGCTCATGGCCCGGCGGAAGGAGTCGGCCTCGCCCAAACTCATCCCCGCGACCGCGTGGGCCACCTTGATGACGTCCTCCTGGTACACCATCACGCCGTAGGTGCCGCCGAGAAGCGTCTCCAGCTCCGGCAGGATGTAGGCGGGTTTCTCGCGCCCGCGGTGGCGGGCGATGAAGGCCTGCATCATCCCCGACTCCGCCACGCCGGGCCGGATGATGGAGGAGGCGGCGACCAGCTCCTCGAAATCCTCCACGCCCAGTTTGAGCAACAGTTGCCGCATGGCGGGGGATTCGATGTAGAAACACCCCATGGTTTTTCCGGAAACGATGAGGGCGCGGGTGGCCGCGTCGGCGGCGCAGGCGTCGATGTCCTCCACCGGGGGTGGCGTCGTGCCGTTGCGCTCCAGCGTCAGGAGGCAGGCGGGCAGCACATCGAGCGACCGGTTGCCCAGGATGTCCATCTTCAGCAGACCCTGCGCCTCCACGGGGTGCATGTCGGGCTGGGTGATCCGCAGACCGTTGGCCGAGCGGGTGAGGGCCAGGTAGTCGGTCAGCGGCCGTGGGGTGATGATGACGCCGCCGCAGTGGATGCCCCAGGCGTGGGGGAACCCGATCAGCATCGAGGCGTAGGAAAAGAGCCGCCTCACCTCGGGGTTCTGAAGGGGGAGGTTGCGGCACTCGGGAAACTCCCGGGCGAGGCTGTCGAGGTCGGCGGAGTGGGCGTAGTGGGGGATCTTCTTCGACAGGTTCCCGATCTCGGTCTCCGTGTAGCCCATGGCCTTCCCCGCCTCGCGCACGGCCCCGCGCAGGGAGAAGGAGGTGATCGTGGAGATCATGGCGGTGCGGTCCCCGCCGAAGGTCGCGTAGATGTACTTGAGGATGTCGTCGCGGCGGGAGGTGCCGAAGTCCACGTCGATGTCGGGGGGGCTCTTGCGCTCGGGGTTGAGGAACCGCTCGAAGTAGAGGTCGTATCGAAGGGGGTCCACGGGGCTGATGCCGAGGCAGTGGACCACCAGCGACGCCGCCGCGCTCCCTCGCCCCAGGCAGGGGTAGCCCAACCGCCTCCCCTCGCGCACCAGGTCCCAGACAATGAGAAAGTAGTCGGCGTACCCCAGCCGGGCGATGACCTCCAGCTCCATTTCCAATCGGCGCCGGGCGCGGGCGTCGTCCGGGCGGTAGCGGGCGCGGAACCCCTCTTCGGCCGCCTCGCGCAGGCGCAGGGGGGCGGCGCCGGGTTCCACGAAGGGGTAGGCGGGAAAGTGGAGCTCGCCGAGGGGGATCTCCGCGCGGCATTCTTCGACGAGCCGCCGGGTACCCGCCCACGCCCGGGGGTGGCCGTCCGGTTCCACGGGGGCGAAGGGGGAGCCGATGGAGGCCCGCTCCTCCGGCGAGAGGGTCCCGGCGGTCTTGAGGCGCTTCATCCCGAGGAGCAGTTTGGCCAGGTTCATCTCGCGTACCGTGGCGCCGAGGCGCGCAACGCGCGGGGTGAGGAGGGCGGGCAGGCCGAGCCGGAGGCAGGCATTCTCCACGGCCGGGTTGGCGGGGGAGCCGGGGGCGAGCTCCCCGTACAGGTTCCCCTTCGGGACGAAGGGCAGAAGGGCGTTCAAAATATCCGGATGGGAAGAGAAGACGGCCACGCCGGACAGGTCCTCGCCGGCCAGAATCTCTGTGATTCCGGATACTGTCCGGCTTTCCCGCCTTCCCGCTTTCCCGCCTTCCCGCGGCGAAAAGGGGACAGTCCCGGTTCCCGCCCTCACATCCCCGGTACAGTCCCTCTTTTCGCCGGCGAGTTGCTGTCGGGTGGAGATGCGCTGGACGGCCCGGAGGCCCGCGGGGTCCTTGGCGACGAGGACGGCCCTGCATTCCAGGCACAGGCCGTGGATGGGCCGCATTCCCGCCCCACGGCATTGCTGCGCAAAGGGAACGGCCGCGGCGAGGTTGTGGTCGGTCAGGGCCAGGGCGTCAAGGCCGCAGGCGCGCCCCGCCTCGACCATCCCTGCGATGGAAAGGGTCGAGCTGTAAAATGAATAGTGGCTGTGGGCGTGAAGGGGGGGCAGGGCGGGCGGGGATGGGGGCACACCACGAGTGTATACGAAAAATACACGAAAATCAAGGCCGGCGCCGTGCGGGCATGATTGGACTGCACCGCTGTCCGGCTGCTGTGCGTCTTCACCGCGGAAAGCGCTCGAATCTCATGGAGCAAGCGCTCCGATTCAATGGGTCCGATTGCAATTTCCGCCGGGTGCCGGATCGCTTAAATCATTGAATTTCAAAGCGATCCATGCCGATGCTCAATCCGGGTCCTCTCCGGTCGATTCGATGAATCGGCCGGAGATGTACGCCTCCGTCCGCGGATCTTTGGGATGGGCGAACAACTCCGCCGCGGGGCCGTGCTCGACCAGTTCGCCCATGTAGACAAAGGCGGCGTAGTCGGCCAGGCGCCTGGCCTGGCGCAGGATGTGGGTGACGAGGACGATGGTGTAGTCCCTCTTCAATTCGAGGAACCGCTGTTCGATGCGCTCGGCGCTGTGGGGGTCGAGGGCGCTGGTGGGCTCGTCGCCCAGGATCACCTCGGGCTCCACGGCCAGTCCGCGGGCGAGGCAGAGGCGCTGCTGCTGGCCGATGGAGAGTTTGGCGGCGGGGGCGGCGAGGCGGTCCCTGACCTCGGCCCAGAGGCCCGCCATCCGGAGGTAGTGCTCCACCTTCTCCCCGAGGCGGAGCCGGTCGTTCTCCCCGTGGATGCGGAGGCCGTAGGCCACGTTCTCGAAGATGGACATGGGGAGGACCTGCGGCCGCTGGAACAGAAGCCCCATCTTCTTCCGCAGGCGGGTGAGGTCGGCGCCGGGGGCGGTGATGTCCTCGTCGTCCACCAGGATGCGCCCCTCCATCCGGACTCCCTCCTGCAGGTCGATCAGCCGGTTGAACGATTTCAACAGCGTCGTCTTGCCGCACCCGGAGGGGCCGATGATGGCGGTGATCTTTTTGTCCGGGATGGAGAGGGTGACGTCCTTGAGGGCCGGGTGGCCGCCGTACCAGACGCTGAGGTCCTCCACGCGGATGTGGGTTCGTGCTTCCATGACGGCTCCTATCGGGAATGGCGCGTTACGCGCCTGGTGAGGGCCCGGGCCAGGACGCTGACGGCCAGGACGATGAGGGTGAGGACGAGGGCGGCGGCGTACCCCCGCTCCTGCACCTCGGGGAACGGGGTGCCCAACTGGAAGAAGATGGCCAGCGGCAGGGTGGCCACCGGCCTGAAGAGGGAGGTGGGGAGGGCGTCGGTGAACGAGGCGGTGAAGAGGACGCTGGCCGCGTCGCCGATGCCCCGCCCGAAGGCGATGAGGACGGCGGCCGCCAGGCCGGGGAACGCCTGGCGCAGGATCACCTTCATGGCCGCTTCCCACCGGGTGCTGCCGAGGGCGTAGGCGGCCTCGTGGAGTTCCGGCGGGACCATCTTGAACACCTCGTCCATGCTCCGGGCCATGATGGGGATGATGAGGAGCCCCACCGTGAGGGTCCCGGCCAGGAGCGAGGCCTTGAGGCCGAGGGTCACCATGACGGTGAAGCCGAAGGCGCCGTACACGATGGAGGGGATGCCCCAGAGGACGTCGAGCGAGAACCGGATGAAGAACGCGAGGCGGGAGCGCCGTCGCAGATACACGTTGAGGTAGAACACCAGAGGCAGGCTGACGAGGAGGGCCAGGAGGGTGGCCCCCAGCCCCAGAACCAGGGAGCCGGCGATGGCGTTGGCGATGCCGCCGCCCCCGCCGATGTAGTACCCCCCCTGGGGCGTCTTGAAGAGCATGTCGAACGACAGGGCCCGGAAGCCCTTGACGAACACCGTGGCCAGGATGAGGCCGAGCGAGCCCGCCACCATCCCCGCGGCCGCCAGCATGAGCCCCCGGAAGATCTTCTCCTCGATGAAGCGGGCCTGCGTCATCCTACCCCTCCCGCTTCTCGAGCCGGAGCAGGATGCCCCAGCCCACGGCGTTGAAGAGCACGGTCAGGAGGAAGAGGACCAGGGCGGCGAGGAGGATGGCGGCGTCGTAGAGGGGGACGGACATCATCTCCCCGTAGGTGTTGGCGATGAGGGCGGGGAGGGGGTAGGCGGGGTCGAAGATGGACTTGGGAACGGCCTGCAGGGCGCACCCGGCCACCATCAACACGGCCATCGTCTCGCCCGAGGCGCGGGAGAAGCCCAGGATGATGGCGGCGACGACCCCCGGCCACGCCTTCTTCAACACCGCCTTCTTCGTGGTCTGCCATCGGGTCGCCCCGAGGGCCAGGGAGGCCTCGCGGATCTCGGGCGGGACGGTGCGCAGGATCTCCTCCATGACCGAGACCATGATGGGGACCACCATCACGGCCAGGACGACACCGCCGGCGAGGGCCGAGAAGCCGGTGAAATTGTCGGAGGCGAAGGGGAAGAACTTCAGGCGCGACGAGAGGAACGGCATGGCGTAATCCCGGACCAGCGGGACGACGACCAGCATCCCCCAAACGCCATAGACCACCGGAGAGATGCCGGCGAGGACATCCACGACGGGGCGGGACCACTCCCGGGTCCGGCGGGAGGCGTACTCGGAGAGATAGAGCGCCGTCAACAGGCTCAGCGGCACCGCGATGACCATGGCGATGGCCGTCACCCAGAACGAGCCGAGGATGAATCCCCCCAGTCCGAATTCGCCCCGGGCCGGATGCCACGCCGCGGAGAACAGGATCTCCGTCCACCTCCGGCCGGCCAGCACCGGCCTGGCGCGCCAGTAGAGCCCGAAGCCGACGAGGAACGCGGCGCTCATGACCCCGAGGGCCACCAGGCCCATCGAACGCCGGGCGATCGCGTCTTTAATCTGACGGATATCCATAATAGTTTCGAGTTTCGAGTTTCGAGTTTCGAGTTGGAACCACAAGATTGCGAGTTTCGAGTTTCGAGTTTCGAGTTGGAACCACAAGATTGCGAGTTTCGCGTTTCGCGTTTCGAGTTGGAACCACAAGATTGCGAGTTTCGAGTTTCGCGTTTCGAGTTGGGACCACAAGATTTCGAGTTTCGAGTTTCGCGTTTCGAGTTGGAACCACAAGATTGCGAGTTTCGCGTTTCGCGTTTCGAGTTGGGACAGCAGAGTTTCGAGTTTCGAGTTTCGAGTTTCGAGTTGGAACAGCAGAGTTGCGAGTTGCGAGTTGCGAGTTGCGAGTTGCGAGTTGGAACAGCAGAGTTTCGAGGTTCGAGTTCCGAGTTGGAACAACAAGGTTTCGAGTTTCGAGTTTCGAGTTGCGGGTTGTACTAATAAAGCTGTGGGTTCCGATTTGGAAAGACAGATCTGCTCGTTTCGAGTTTCGAGTTTCGAGTATTGGTTCTCGAATCGGGGTATGTAGGCTTTGAAGGATAGGAAGAAACGCGGCTTTAATCATTTGTACTTGGAGCCTTTAATTGGTGTTTTGGATAAATAGAGCATTAAACCGCCTATCATCTTCCCCACTTCCACCGTGCTTGCGTTGAGTGTGGCATGTTCGTCGGGGGAAAGATAATTCTCATCCAAGGCGATGAAAAGTTGCGCTCTGATTTCGCCGGTTGATCCCTTGGCCAAGGAGAGAAACTGAATGAATTCTTTGGTTCCTCCTCTCTCGAACCCTTCGGCAATATTGGAAAGCACCGAGATCCCAGCCCTGCGGATTTGATCCCGAAGAGGGAAATCCTTGCAGAATGCTCCCCTCCTGGTCACCGCATAGATAGCATGGCTAAGCGCGCGGGCCTTCCGCCAAACATCCAATTCCTCGAAACTGGATATACTGCCCATCGTTGTTAACTCGAAACTCGATACTCGAAACTCGAAACTAAAGCCGTCATTTCAATTCCCCCAGTATCTTCTCCCGCTCCGCAATTGGAATGGGCAGGCTGGTGCCCACCGCTTCGACGACCTTGGTGCCCTTTTCCGACAGGGCGAACTTCAGGAACTCCCGGACGAGGCCGGAGGGCTTGCCCTTGACGAAGAAGTAGTTCTTGCGCGTGACGGGGTAGGTCCCCGCCTCGATGGCGGCGATGGCGGCGGCGCGGTCGGCGAAAACCTCCCCCGGGTCGGCCCTGCCGTTGCCGTCGGCGTCGATGGGGACGAGGCGGACGCCCGCCACCAGAGCGCCGCCGCGGGTGAACACATAGCTGAAATTGTTGTAGCCCAGGCCGAGGGGGTCGCGCAGGACCGCCTGCAGGAGCCCCGGGTCGCCAAAGACGCCGATCCCCTTGAGGTCCTCCTGTTTCTTGCCGAAGGGGGCGGCCCAGGCCGCGGCGGCGCCGCAGGAATCGGAGCGCGTGTAGACGTGGATGGGGCGGCCGGTCTTGGAGCCGACGGAGGCGTCCCAGGTGGTGAGGGCGCCCGTCACATAAATGTCCGTGAAGGTTTTGACCGACATCCCCTTCCTCAGGATCGCGGGGAGGGCGGGGTTCTTGTCGCTCACCACGGGGAAGACGGCGTCGTGGAGGACATAGACCGGGGTGATCCCCCTGGCGAGCTCGGCGGGGTCGGGTTCGCGCGAGACCATTCCGATGTCCACCAGCCCGGCGATGGCGTCCGAGGCCCCCTTGCCGGCGCCGCCGGCGGAGATGTCCACCTTCACGCCGGGGTGCAGTTTCTGGAATTCCTCGCCCCAGGCCACGGCCGTGGGGTAGATGGCCCACGCGCCGGAGAGGGTGAGGGTGCCCTTCAGCTCCCGGGCGAAGCCCGTGCAGGCCAGGGCCAGGGCGATCAGCAGTACGGCGAAGCGGGGTGCGGATTTCTTCATGGCTCGCTCCTAAAATTGCAGGGTTAGTTGGCCGATGTACGCGTCCGAGGAGGTCTTTTCCAGCCGGCCGCCCGCGCGGTCGTAGTTGACCTGGAGGAACACCCACTTGTTGATGTACCAGGCGAATCCGATGGTGTCGAGGCGGGAGCCGTTCCCGTCCAGGTCCCTGTCCGGGTCGTAGGCGTCGTACCGGTAAAGCAACTGGAACTTGCCGGGGACCGCCATCCAGCCGCCGAGCAGGTACCAGCCGTCTTTCCGGATCTCGGCGTCCTGTCCCTTGATGTATTCGCCCCGCGCCAGGAACGGGCCCGCCTGGTAGGCGAACTCGGCGCCGAGGCGGCGGCGGATGTCCCGCTTGTCCGGAGCGGAGGCGAGGATGTAGCGGCCTTCGTAGCAGGAAAGGCCCACCGAAAGGCCGGACCGGGGCTTGACGACGAGGCGGCCCACGAGGTCCTTCTGGTCGTTGGGGTCGGTCCGGTTGATGCCCGAACCGTTGAACACGCCGGCTGCGTACTCGACGAGGGACGGCCGGGAGCCGGGGGACCAGGTTCCGCCGGCCATGATGCCGACATCCCGCCCGTTCTGTTCGCCGATGACGTCCAGGCCGCGGGCCACCAGGGCCCCGACGACCAGGGAGCGGTTGATCAGCTCCATCTTGTTGCTCGACTGCAGGTTCTCCTGGCTGAACGGGATCTTGAACTGTCCCGCCGTCACTTTCAATCCCTCGGAATAGCGCCAGCCCAGGGCGGCGTCGAGCAGTTTGGCGGACGAACCGGCGAAGTCGGCCTGCAGGCGGTAGTCGAAACCGCTTCCCAAGTCGCCCCTGAGGCTCAGGCGGGCCCGGCGGACGTCGAAGGTATCCTTGATGGTGTCGGCCTGCCGGTACCGGGCCTGGGTATAGCCCGAGAGTTTGAGGGCCTTGCCCGCGGTGAGTTGGAACTCCTTTGGCCGAAGGTCTTTCTCCTCCTGCTTCTGCACGGCCGGTTCGGAACGCAGGGCGGCTGCTTCTTCCACAGTGATGAGCCCCTTGTCCACCAGCAACTGGATGAGGGCGTCGGTCTCGGAGGCGGCGACCAGGACGGGGGGGGCCGCTGAGAGGGCCGCGAGGAAAAGCAGGATGAGGGCGAGGATGCGCCGGATGTCCGTTCTCCTTCCGGTCCGGGGCGTCCGGGCGACCGGTCGGCTCCGATACCGGAGTGAGCCCCATGGGCCACGGGCGGTTTGTTCCCGATCCGTGCCGATCGTCCCAAGATCGGTGTGCGGGGGTGCGGCCGCCTTCACGGCTTCCTCCGTCCAGCCGGGTTCATCCTGCGGAGCACCTCCGCCAGGGTGGCCTCCTCCAGGATGGCGGCGATGCCGTCCCTCACCTCCTGCATCACGAGGCGGATGCCGCAGGCGGCGGGGTCCACGCATTCCTGGCAGGGGGCGTAGGCGGTGACGCTGACGCACGGGACGGGGGCGAGGGGGCCGTCCAGGATGCGGATGATCTCGGCCATGCTGATCTTCTCCGGCGGCCGGCCGAGCTGGTACCCTCCCCCCCGCCCCTTGCGGCTGGCCAGGAGCCCCTTCTTCTTCAACTCCAACAGGATCTGCTCCAGGAACTTGCGCGGGATCCGTTCGCTTTGCGCCAGCGCTTCGATCAGCACCGGGCCCTCCCCGGCGTGCCGGGCCAAATGGATCATGGCGAGAAGTCCGTACTTGGCTTTTCTTGAAAGCATTATAACTCCTATAAATCTATCAATTATATAGATAATACTATGGATCGAAGTCAATGTCAAGGCCCTGGCCGGGTGGGAATGGCCGAGTGCGGTGCGCCGTTATCCCAGGCATCGCGACCGGTTGGCAACCTCCGGGACCTTCATCCGTATTACATAGAGTCCACTGCAAGGAGAACCCATGAAACGATTTGCCGTCTGCGCCATGCTGTTCATTGCGGGAGCGTCGTTCGGCGCCGACGCCGCCCTCTTGCGCATCGACCGCCAAAGCGGGGCCGACCGCCGGACCCTGTTGGAGCGGGGGGTTCCCATCATCGAAGAATTGGAGGGCTGTTTCCTCGCCCTTGGGGCGCCGGGGGCCCTCCTGCCCGTTCTGGCCGGCAGCGGCTTCTCCGCCCGGGTCCTGGACCGGCCCGCCCCGGGAGAGACCTATCACCTGATCGGCATCAGGGACGGATACTCCCTTCCCCCGGGGGCGTCCTGCGGCCAGCAGGTATGGGCCGAGGACAACCTGATCATCGTCAAGGTCGCCGGGGCCGGCCCTCCCCCGTGCGCCGGCGACCCCGCCGTCCGATGGAGCCCCCTCCGCCCGGAAGTCCTTGCCCCGCCGAAATCCCCCTCCCGCGCCCAGTCGCGGGCCATGGCGGTCCATCCCCTCGTGCGCGTCATGGTGGACGGATTCTCCGACGCGCAGGCGGGTGGGGCCCTGCAGGAGGTGGTGGGATGGGCATCGAGCCGCCATTCCTTCCACCCGGGTTGCCGGGCCGCGGCCGCCGCGGCCGCCGCCGCCTTCGCCGAGGCGGGACTGGCCGTCGCGGTCCAGGAGTGGTCGGGCTCGGTGGCTCCCAACATCGTGGCCGAACTCCGGGGGGAGTCCCGACCCGACGAGGTCGTCATCCTGATCGCCCACCTGGATGATATGCCGGAGCTTCCTCCCGCCCCCGGCGCCAACGACAACGCCAGCGGTTCCGCCATGGTCATCGCTCTGGCCCGCGCCATGGCCCCCTACCGGTTCGCCGGCACGATCAAGTTCATCCTCGTCACCGGGGAGGAACAGGGCTTGTGGGGGTCCACTTTCTACGCCAACGACGCCGAAAAGCGCGGCGAGGACATCCGGGCGGTCCTCAACGCCGATATGATCGGGTGGGAGGGGGACGGCCGCCCCGAGGCCGAGGACCTGGACATCAACTATGATGAGAACTCCGAGTGGCTCGCCGACCTGATGGTGGAGACGGCCGGCCTCTACTCGGTCGGCGTTCCCATCAACGCCTTCTTCTGCTCCTCGATGGTTTACAGCGATCACGCCCCCTTCTGGAGGGGGGGCTGGCCCGCCCTCTGCGGCATCACCGACAACGAGGGGTTCTGCCGGCAGAAGGGTTCCTATCCCTATTATCACACCCACAGCGACACCATCGCCAACTGCGGCGAGCTCTCCTTTTTCGCGGCAGCCAGCCGGGCCTACCTGGCCGCGGCGGCCCACCTGGCGGTCCCGCTGGGGAGGCGGGACGGCCTCGGCCTCCACGCGCGGCCGGTGGGCCATCCTTGAACGCCCAGAAATTATTTGGATGCCGAAGCAAACAGGGGGATTGCGCTTTTACTGATTGACTTCAAGCCATGAAGTAGGGTACCATGGCGAACCAGAGGGCCGACCCAAGGCCCCGTTGAAGATCTTCCCTCAGGCGGCATGGGGACCTTATTTGTGAAGGAGCGCACTATGCGTCATGACCTCCCGGCCCTTGGCCTGTGCCTGGCCCTTGCGGTGTCTCTGCCGGCCGCCAATACGATCCCCAACGACATCAAACTGCCCGGAACCCAGCAGGCGCAGGTGCCCACCTATACGAGCCCCGATAACTGCGACAATTGCCACGGTGGATACAACCAGGCCGTGGAGCCGGAGTTCATGTGGCGGGGCGGGATGATGGCCAACGCCACGCGCGATCCCATTTTCTGGGCCACTCTGGCCGTCGCGGAGCAGGACTTTCTGCCCGGCGCCGATCCCGCAACCCGCGGGGGGGCCGGCGACCTCTGCATCCGCTGCCACTCCGTCAACGGGTGGATGGCCAACCGTTCCACCCCCACCGACGGGAGCGGGCTGTCGAACTCGGCCGACGTCAACGGCGTCGAGTGCGAGTTCTGCCACCTGATGGTGGATCCCGACCAGCCCGTTTCCATCCCCGGGACCACCGAGGTGCAGACCCCCCCCTTCGAGGCCTATGACGCCTCCGGCGCCTATTACGGGGCGGCGGAGTACGTGATGAACGGCAACGGCACCCGCCTGGGGCCCTATGTCACCAGTCCGCCCCATGCCGCCATCCAGTCCCCGTTCCACCGCAAGGCCGAATTGTGCGCCACCTGCCATGACGTGAGCAACCCCGCCGTGGGAGACCTCGCCCCGGGCCATGGCGCCCAGGCCGGCATGGCCCTGGCTCCCGGGACCTACAGCGGGGTGGTGGGCGCCCCCGTGGACGGCAAGGCCGCCTTCAACAACGCCCCCCACAAGTACGGCGTCGTGGAGCGCACCTACAGCGAGTGGGTCGCCGGGGGCCTGGACACCTTCGCCGTCAATGATTTCAACGCCCTTCCCGACGATCTCAAGGTCGCCGGCGGCGCGCTCCAGGTCGCCCACAGCCGGGCCTGGGCGGCCCGTTCCAACGCCAACTTCGAAGACGGCGAAATCCGGTATTTCACCTGCCAGACCTGCCACATGTCCCCCGCCACAGGCAAAGGGTGCAACAAGAACAATTTCCCCACGCGGACCGACCTGGCCACCCACGACCAGACGGGGGCCGGCTACTGGATGCCGGACGTGGTGCAGTACCAGAACACCAAGGGGACCCTGCGGATGGGGGGCGGTCTGACCCAGCGCCAGAAGGACGCCCTCAACGCGGGCAAGGCCCGGGCCCAGGCCATGCTTCAGAGCGCGGGGCGCCTTTCGGCCTCCCAGGCCGGGAGCAACCTGATGGTCCGGGTCACCAACCTCACCGGACACAAACTTCTTTCGGGATACCCGGAGGGGAGGCGGCTGTGGATCAACGTCCGGTGGTACGACGCCGGCAACAATCTCATCAAGGAGGACGGCGGCTACGGCCCCATCGGCCGTACCGTTGCGGACAACGCCGGCATCCAGCACCCGGTGCAGTCCATCCTGAACCTCGGGAACACGGTCATCTATGAGGCGGGGATGGGGATGGACCAGGCGTGGGCGGCCGCCCTGGTCGGCTTGGGGTACGACCCCGGCCTGGTCCTCGACTGGGACCGGATGACCGATACCCCCGTGAAGACCCTGGGGCAGCTGGCCGCCGCGCCGGCCGGCACCCAGGCCCATACCTTCCACTTCGTCCTCAACAATGTGGTCATGGACGACCGCCGCATCCCGCCCTACGGATTCGCCTACGACGAGGCCAAGGCCCGCAACGCCCTGCCCGTCCCGGCGACGCAGTTCGGAAATCCGGGGCCCGGCGGCACCTACAACTACTGGGACGAGCGGCCCTTTCCCATCCCCGACACCGCCGTATCGGCGCAGATCCGCCTTTTCTACCAGCAGACCTCGTGGGAGTACGTCCAGTTCCTGTGGAAGCAGAATGACGGACTCAGCCCCTTCCTGGGGCAGGAGGGCGTCAACATGCTGGACGCCTGGCTCAACACGGGACAGAACGCCCCCCTGCAGATGGCCGTCACCACGGTCTCCGGCCTGGTCCCGCCCGTCCTCCAGACGCCGGGCGAGGCCTCCCACCAGGATGTGCGTGCGGAGCTGATGCACGCCCGTTACGATGGCCCGACCGGGATGATCGCCCTCCAGTACATGCCGGCGTGCGGCACCACGGGGCACAATGTCTACTATGGGGACATCGCCGCCCTTCCGGGTCCGGGTGCGGGATGGTATCGGGGGGCGGAGTGCTCGGCCGATACCGACGGGTCCCTGGAGTTCCCCGCCCCGTCCGGCGATGTATTTTTCCTCGTGGTGGGCCACAACGGCGTCGAAGAGGGGGGGTACGGAGTCCGGACCGGCGGGCTGGCCCGCCCCGAGGCGGCCGGGGTCAACCCGCTATGCGATTACCCCCGGGGCGATCCCGCCCAGTCCTGCGATCCCCTTTTGCGCGCCCGGGCCTCCCGGTAGGGGGGATCGCCCTTCCTCCCGTTCCACAGCCGGGGGCGTTTCCGGCCGCGGGCCTTCCATCCACGGGACCAGCGGATGGGGAAAATGCCCCCTCCCGCCTCCGCTACGACCGGTCCCGCGGACTGTAGAACTGGATGCCGGGCTTGTAGGCCAGGATGTGCTCCAGAAGGTCCTGGTACTCGGCCTCCTTGTCCACGACGTTCAGCCGCTCGGTGTTGACGATGAGGACGTTGTGCCCCCGCAGTTCGATGAAGAACTTCTCGTAGGCCTCGGCCACCGCGCGCAGGTAGGCGGGCTTGATCCCCTTCTCCTTCTTGTGGACCTCCCGCTCCTCGGGGGCGACCGGGGAGGCGGCGTCGGCAGTCTCGGCCCGCCGTTTGATGCGCTGTTGGAGGGTCTTGAGCCCCGCCTGCAGGTAGACGATGAGGTCGGGGCGGACGGCGGCGGGTTCGAAGAGATCGTAGTAGGAGCGGTAGAGGGCCAGGTCCTCCCGCGGGAGGTTCATCTGGGCGAAGAGGAGGTCCTTCTGGAGGGTGAAATCGGCCACCACCCGCTGGCCCGCCTCCAGGCGCCGCCGGATCTCCGCCTGGGCCTGGGCCCGGCTGTGGAGGAAGAACATCTGAGCCCGCAGGACCGCCTCCTCCTGTCCCGAGTAGAACGGTCCCAGCCAGGGGTTGTTGATGTCCTCCAGGACCGCTTTGAGGCGCAGGCTCCCGCAGAGCTTGCGGCACAGGGTGGTCTTGCCCACCCCGATGGGGCCTTCGATGGCCAGGTAATTGAGCGGCATCATGGCGCTATGGTAGCAGAATCCCAGGATACGGTCATCCGCAGGCGGGCCTTGCCCCCCTCTGCGAATTCCCGCTCCACCGTGAACCCCAGGGACGCGTAAAGGGCGATGGCGGGGGCGTTGTCCCGGTCCACCTGGAGACAGGCGCGGCGGTAGCCCCGCTTCCCGATGGCCCGCATGGCGCGGCGCATCAGCGTCCGCCCCAGGCCGCGCCGCCGGTGGCGGGGGGCCACGTCGAGGGTGATGATCTCTCGCCGTATCCACAAAATGAAAGCGGCGAGGGTCTCGCCCTCGAAGGCCCCCAGGGCTTGGGCGCCCGGCGCCAGGAGGAAATCGGCCATGACTTCGGGGGGGTAATTCCAACCGGGCTCGAAGCACGCCGCGTCGAGGGCCGTCATGGCGGGGAGGTCCTCCCCCGTCAGGGGCCTCAAACGGTGGGTTGTCTTCGCCAACGCCGGTGGATCCATACCCATTGCGTGGGATGGCGCCGGATGTCGCGCTCCAGCTCTCCCGTCAGCCGGGCCGTGAGCGCCGTTTCGTCCAGGCCGGCCGTGGCGACGGGGCGCAAGACGATCCGGTAGCGCATCCCGGGGGTCCGGTGGATGGTGCCGGCCACAACCGGCAATCCCTTGCGCAGGGCGAGGGCCGCCGCCCCCACGGGGGTGGAGGCGGGGTGGCCGAAGAAAGGGACGAACACGGTCTCCACCTTCGTGTCCTGGTCGATCAGCATGGCCAGGATGCGCCGCTCCTTGATCGCCCGCAGGAGGAGGCGGCCGCTGGCGGGGCTCCCCCGGAGGATGGTGGTGAAATTGGCCCGGGCCCGGCGGCCGACGAGGAAATCGTTCAGCGCCGGGAGGTAGACCTCGCGCGCCACGGCGGAGAGGGGGAAGCCGTTCCTTCCCAGCCACTGGCCGAACAACTCCCAGGGGCCGACGTGCCCGGTGGACAGAACCAGGGGCCTTCGGTCCAGATGTTCCAGCCCCACCACCGTGACGCGGTCCATGAGGCGGTCGGCCTTGAGCAGTTCAAAGAAGAGCATGCCGTAGTGGCGGAAGTTGGCCCTCAGGCACCGCCTCCGCTTCTCCTCGGTCCATTCGGGGAGGGCGAGGGCCAGGTGCTCGCGCGCCCGCCTCCGTTGCTTGTGAAGCAAAACGCGGGCCAGATCGCCCGTGAAGGCGCCGGCGCACGGGACGGCCCGGATGGGGATCAAGCGCGTCAGGCCCTGCAGGAGATTGAAAAAAAAGAGGACGAGGGCGTTGCGGAACGGGTGGCGCTCTACGAGGTGAGCCATTTCCCCTGGGTTTTGAGCACCTTCTCGATGACCTCCCGCACGGCGCCCATCCCGCCCGGTCGGCTGGCGATGATGCGGGCCTTCTCCAGTACTTCGGGGGAGGCGTCGGCGGGGCAGGCGGTCACCCCCGCCAGGTCCATCGCGTTCAGGTCGAGCACCTCGTCGGTCATGAAGAGGGTTTCATCCCGGGAGCATCCCATCTCCTTCATCACCCTGGGAAGGACTTTCTCCTTCGCCTTGACCGAGGTCATCAGCTTGTGGACTTTCAGCTCCTTCGCCCGGTTCTCCACGGCCTTGCCGCCGCGCCCCGTCAGGAAGACGATCTTGAGCCCCGCTTCGCGGGCCAGCAGGATCCCCACGCCGTCGTGGACGGAAAAGACCTTCATCTCGGTCCCGTCCGGGAGGAAGTAGAGGCGGCCGTCGGTGAGGACACCGTCGATATCGAAGACCAGCAGTTTGATGCGCTTGAGGCTCACCATAGGCGTCTATTATAACAGCGGGCGGGGTCCCTGTTAAAATAGGGGTGTGAGAACGCGCTTCCCCGCCCCGGCGCTCGCGGCGCTCCTGACGGCGGCCCTTTCGGTCCAGGCCGCTTTGCCCGACCTTAAGCCCCCGCAGGCCCCCCATATCCGCAAGGGGGCCTGCCCGCTGGAGTGCTGCACCTTGGGCGCCTGGACCGCGCGGGTCCCCCTTCAGGCCTACCGGCACCCCGCGGGGAACGCCGCCAGGGCGTTCGCCCTGTCGCCGGGGGAGTCGTTCGAGGCCCTCTCCGGCGACTTGCACACCCTCCAACTGGGGTTCGTCATGGTGCTCAAGCCGTTCCAGAAACAGGGGAAGCGGTTCGATCCCGGGGACATCTTCTACATTCTTTCCTATCAGGCGTGGGACTACCTGATCTGGCAGAGGGGGCAGGTCCTCGGGGTGCCCCCCTTTTGGGGCGTCTCCGACGGCGACCCCGACCGCGAGACCGCCCTGCTGAAGGCCGAGCCGGTGATGGTGTGGTGGGTGCAGGTGCGCAACGCCGCCGGAACGACCGGCTGGCTCCCCCTGCGACTCCGCCCCACCCCGGAAGGGATGACGGTCGTCGAGGATATTGATGATATGAATGATTGCGGGTAGGGCAGGCGGAAGGCGCCGGGATGAAGGCGGAAGGCGGAAGGCAAGCATAAGGGTGAAGGCGGGGCCTCCCGACCGTCCGGCCAAGGTGGCCGGACAGACCAGACAACTCAACAGACACAGCGTCAGCCGGTCCGATCCCTGACTGCGGTCTACGGGCTACCGACTGCCGGCTGGGCGGGGGTCAGGCCTTCTCCCGGATCATCGCCAGAAACATCTTGAACCGTCCCGGGGCCTTGACGGCGTGGGGGATGTCGGCCGGCATGATGACCATTGCGCCGGCACCGACCCGCTTCGGCTCCCCGCCGATGACCACTTCGGCCTCGCCCTCGAGAACCTGAGCGAAGGCGTCGAAGGGGGCGGTGTGCTCCGAGAGGGCCTGCCCGGTGTCGAAAGCGAAGAGGGTGAGGGTCCCGGCCTTCCTGTTGAGGAGGGTCCGGCTCACGATGGATCCCTCCTGGTAGTCCACCATTCCGGCCAAATTAATGACAGTTCCGCGGATGTCTTGATTTTCGGTCATCGTCGTTCTCCTATCGTTGTTCCAAAGTTATCAGTTTCCAGTTTGCAGATTCCAGTTCCGGGAACAAGAGTCCATCTTCCAATTGCCGACTGCCGACTGCCAACTGCCGACTGCCAACTGCCGACTGCCGACTGCCAACTGCCGCCTGCCAACTGCCAACTGCCAACTGCCGACTGCCGACTACCAACTGCCGCCTGTCGACTGCCAACTGCCGACTGCCAACTGCCAACTGACTTCTCTTACAGCAGCCTCTTCTCCCCCTCCAATGCGCGCGCCGCGGTGATGTCCTGCACGCCTTCGAGGCAGCCGAGATAGCGGCCGTCGCGCCCGCGCACGGGGAAGTACTGGATGAGGATCTTGCGCCCCTTGAAATCGATCCAGAAGGAGGCCGGTTCGTCACGACCCGCCTTGAAATCGGCCAGGATCTTCTCCACGATGTGGAGCGATTTCTGGGGGTGGCACCCGCGGACGTTGAGGCCCAGGACGGCGGGGGTGCGGGGGAAGATGCGCTCCCGGTTCTGGGAAAAGAAGCGGACGGTGTCGTCGGCGTCCACGAAGGACAATTCCACGGGGAGGGCGAAGAGGATGGCCTCCAGCTCGTCGCGGTTGAGGCGGCCGGTTTCGAAGACCCACTCGGTCCCTTCGGTCCCGGCCTTGGACGCGGCGGCGGCGCCGGTGGGGGCGCTTGGGGGCGAGAAGGGGCAGTAGCCGATGGCGTCGAACTGGGGGGCCATCTCGGCCCACTCGTCCTCGGCGATGATCTTCATCGAAGCGGGGAAGAGGATCGAGTTCTCTTTCATGAAATGGGCGGCCAGCATCTCGGAGAGGGCCAGGGCCGCCGCCTCCATCTTCTTGGACAGATCCGGCAACGGAAGGGAGGTCCGGCCGTCCCAGGCGGCGTGGAGGTCCTTCTTGATGGCGCGGATGCGGTCGTGCTCCATCCACATGATGGTGGGGGGCTGGGTGAAGCCCTTCTTCTGGAGGATGGGGAAGAGGACGTTCTCCTCGCGCAGGTAGTGGTTCTCTGCGGCCCTGAAGTGGCCGATAAGGACCTCGACTTTCTTCAGTTTGTCCGCGGCCGCCTCCTGGGAGGGGAAGTCCTTCAGGGCGCCGGCCTCGCGCTTGAGCTCGGCCGCCAGATCCAGCATGGCCTGGTGCTCCTCCATGAGCGTCCGGACCGGGTGCCCCTCGGGGGCGAGCGGCTTCTCCCGCTTGAGCGATTCCGAGAAGGCGGCCAGATGGACGTCGCAGAGTTTGTGGATCTCCTCGACGGGCACCCCCTCCTTGATCATCTCCTCCTCCACCTGGGCGATCTCCATGGAGGAGACGTTCCGGATGGCCTCCTTGAACTCGGCCTTGACCTTGTCCACGTTCTCGCCCCCGTGGAGGCGCTTGATGATCTCACGGATCTTCCCTTTGTTCTCTTTCGCGTCGGTCATGGATCCTCCTTTTTTCGCATCGTCGGATGGCTCGGCGCAACATCGGCGCCGGGTGATTGATGCCCCGGCCCCTCCCCGCGGAGGGGCGGGACGCGCGCCGCCTACTGCTGGTACCGTTCCTCGTAGAACTTGCGGACCTTCTCCAACTGTTCCCTGCTCATCCCGTCGCGGTGCCACTGGTGGCCGGGCTGGCTGTAGACGTGCCGCTCCAGCAGTTCCTGGGCCAGGGCCTCGCCGGCGACCTGCTTGATCTGGGGGATGAATTTCTCGTAGAAGTGTTTCGAGACCTCGTAGAGCCCGTGCCACCAGGCATAATCGGGACCCTGCATGGCCGCCCCGTGGCGGGCCCGGCGCCCCTCGTGGTGCCACAGTTCGTACCAGGTCCACTCGATGGGGTCGTCGAAGTCCGCCCCGGTGATCCTGCCGCCGCCGCGCAGGTCGTCCATGATGGCTTTGGCCGGCTTGGCGAACTTGTCGTTGTAGAGGGCCACCACATCGTCGAACTGCCGGTAGGCCCCGTCCACGAACGACGGCTCATGGCACTGGCGGCAGAGATCCTGCATCGCGCCCCGGCGCTCCCGCCAGGACATCGTCCGGGCGACCTTCTTGTCGCCCGAGCCGGTCCTGACCGTGGAGCCGGCCGCGGGGAGGGCGGGGGCCTCGCCGTTGATGTCCTCCTTGGAAAGGTCCTCGTAGACGACCATGTTCAGTTTGGTGGAGACGGGGGGCCTCAGGGTCCAGGAGATGCGCTCCCCCACGTCGTGGGTGACGCCCTGACGACCGCCGGCGCTCATGTGGCAGGAGGCGCAGGTGGGGCCGCTGTGGTAGTCCTTCCCGGCCACCCATGCGTCCTTGTCCAGGTTCATCTTCTCGCGGTTGGCGCGGTAGAGGACGCCGTGCTTGGATTCCTCCCACACCTCCATCTGCGGATGGTCGGGCCCCAGGTGGCACTTGCCGCAGGCCTCGGGCTGGCGCGCCTGGGCGGCGCTGAATTCGTGCCGGGCGTGGCACGCGGAGCAGGAACCGAGCGAGCCGTCGGGGTTGATGCGCCCCATCCCCGTGTTGGGCCAGGTGTCCCAGGTGGGGCGCCCCCGGGCGTCCACCTTGACCCGGGAGCCGTGGCATTGGCGACAGCCCGCCGTCACGGCGGCGGGGCCGCCCACCACCTCGCCGAGGAGGTTGTCGAGGGAGCCCAGGATCTGGCCGGCCTTGGCGTGGTGGGAGCCCTTCTGCTCGTCCACCTCTTTTTCGTGGCATTGCGCGCAGTCGGCGGGGGAGACGATGATGGCGATGGTGTGCCCGTTGTGCTTGAACGCGTCGGCGTCCTTGGGGTCGGCGCCGTGGCAGTCCAGGCACCCCACCTCCATCCGATGGTGTTGGGAGGCCATCCACCCGTTGACGATGCCGGGATCCCGCTTGGCGTGGCACCCCAGGCACGGATCGGCGGATTCCGCCGCCGCGGCGGCGCCCGACAGGGCCATCCCGGCCCCTACCAGCAACAACACGATCGTTCGTTCCATGGTCCCTCCTTTGGGAGTATATTGTAGGTCCGTTCGAGCGTCATGGCAAGTCAGAAGAAATACTTGAGCAGCAGATCGAGCCGCCCCCGCGCGAGGAGGCGTTTCCCGGAGAACCGCATGATCTCCCGCACCCGCTCCCGGTGGCCGCGGGCGTAGCAGGGGGTGGGACAGTGCTTGCACCGGGGCTTGGGATCGTAGGGACAGAGGACCCGCTTGGCGGCGCCGTGGAGGAGGGTGCGGGCGCACTCGGGGCAGAGATCGGTCTTCAGCGGGGCGAAATAGGGGGCCAGGACGCCCCGGCCGGACACCCTTTCCTTGACGCGCTCCGCGTGGCGCGCCCGGCAGAAAACGCCGGAGAAAAGGGCCAGGGTCCGGATGTCGCGGGCGGCTTTGGCGTCCGCGGCGGCGGGCTCCGCCGAGCTCGGCGGGGGAGGATGGGGAGGAAGGGGGCGGACGGGCGATGGCGTCATCATATGTCAGTAATCCTAACTACAATCGTCCGCCTTCTATTCCCGCCCGGCGCGGCCCTTCGGCGCGGAGTCGGCGGGGTCAGCTTCGGATGCGGTGGGCGGGCCCCATGCGGGGCTTGTGGATAGGGCAGTCCACTTTCAGGTCGGGGACGCCCAGGGGGGTGCGGGTGAGGGCGCAAAGGTGGGGCCGCGCGGGATCGCCGGAGGCCCCCGGGCGGAAGTGCTCGCATCCCAGGCACATGTGGGCGCGGGCCACCGTGCCGTCGCGCTGGAGTCCGATGATGGTCTCCTGCAGGAACAGGAAGACGGTCTCCAGGGTCATCGGATCGAAGCCCCGCACCTTGTCCACCATCCGTTCCTGCCATCCGGCGAACCGGCGGGCCAGCTTCCGCCCCTCCGCGGTGAGGGCGAGATGCGCCACCCGCTTGTCCGTGGTGCTGGCCTCCTTCGCCACGAGTCCCTTCCGAACGAGGGTGGAAACGGCATCGCTGACGGTGGCGCGGGTGAGGCCGAATTCCCGGGCCAGGACCGAGACCCGGCGGTGGGCCCGCGGCTGGTCCTTCAGGTAAAGGACGAACTGGATCTGGATGGGGCTGAGGCCCGTTTCGGTGGCCAGGTCCCACAGGAGGATGCGGAAAACGCGCGAGAGGCGCTCGAGGGAGGCGACGATCTTGTCGGGCAGGGGCGGTTCAAGCGGGGCGCGGGTCATGTAAGGATTCCTTTCATTGCCCATTATACGCCGAACCCGAGGCGCAGACTCGGGAGGGGGATCCCCCGTCTCGTCCCCCCGGCGCCCAACCCGGCCTTCCCCTGCAAAAAAAGACCGCCCGTCGGCGGTCTTGAATTCCACTTACGGCCCATACGGGATTCGAACCCGTGTTACCGACGTGAGAGGCCAGCGTCCTGGTCCACTAGACGAATGGGCCCTGGGAACCCCGTTATTATATCATAGGACTCTGGGGGCCTTCCCCCCCGCGCGGCCCCCTCCCGCCCTGCCGATTTCAATCAGCGTATAATTACCAATGCCCATGAACGCGCCGTTCGATCAAGAAGTGGACGCCTATGAAGCGTGGTTTTACGAGAACCCCGCGGCCTATGCCTCGGAACTGCTGGCCGTGCGACGGGTGGTCCCCCCTTCGGGGAGGGTCCTGGAGGTGGGTGTGGGGACCGGGCGGTTCTCGGCCCCGTTGAAGATCCCCCTGGGGGTGGATCCGTCCCTGCCGATGCTCGCCATGGCGCGCAGGCGGGGGACGGGGGTGGCCGCCGCCGCCGGGGAGGCCCTGCCGGTGCGCGACGGCTCCCTTGACGCCGTGCTCCTGGTCACCACCCTTTGCTTTCTGAACGACCCCGCCGCCGCCGTGGTCCAGGCGCGCAGGGCCCTCAAACCCGCCGGGTTGCTGGCGTGCGCCTTCATCGATGCCGACTCCCCCCTGGGCCGCCGCTACCGGGAACTAAAGTCCCGGAGCCGGTTCTACCGGGAGGCCAGGTTTTTCAAAGTGGAAGAGGTGCGCGGTCTGATGGAGGGGGGGGGATTCACCGTGCGCGAGATCCATCAGACCCTGACCGCTCCTCCCGCTTCTCTCCGGGAGCCCGAGCCGCCCCGACCGGGTTTCGGCGAAGGGTCGTTCGTCGTCATCGCCGCGGCGCGCGCCCACGAGCCGCCCCGCCGCCGCAACGCCGGGGCGCGCTGAGATGGATCGGTCCGGACTCCGCAAGGGGCCGTTGCCGTCCCCGCCGGTGGGGGGGACCGGCCGCACGGCGGCGATCCTTTCCGTCGATGTCGGCGGGACCAAAACCCGGGCGCTCCTCGCCGCCGTCCGCCGGGGGAGGGCCGTCCCCCTGTGGGAGGTGGAGACGGTGCTGGCGGGGAAGGCCGCCCTGGGGCGTTTCATACGGGAGGTCCTGCGGGAGGACATCCCCGCGAAGTGCGCCGTGGCGTTCGCCGGGCCCCTGCGGGGCCGGGCGGAGGCCCGAATGACCAACTGGACCGGCAACCCCGTCATCCGCCTGGGGGATCTGAGCGCGTGGGGCCTTCCCGAGAAGCATACGCTGATGCTGAACGACCTGGAAGCGGCCGCGTGCGGGGTCCTGGCCCTTGATGAAGGGGGACTGGCATGGTCCTCCCTTCGGGCCCTCCATCGGCCCGGAGGGGCGAGGACCGCGGGGGGGGGCAACCGCGTGGTCCTCGCCCCCGGCACGGGGCTGGGGACCGCCTCCATCGTCGGGGGGGCGCCGCTCGCCTCCGAGATCCAACACGCCGACGCCTCGCCGCTGGACGACCGCCACGCGGCGCTGATCGCCCGGTTCGCCCGGGAGGAGGGGCGCGCGCCCAGTTGGGAGGACTTCGTCTCCGGGCGCGGCCTGGTCCTGACCTACCGCGCCCTTCGCGCCCTCGACGGCTTTTCGGCGGACGGCGAGGCGCTCGAGGGTGGACCGGCGGACCCCGCCGGCGCCGTCGCCCGGGCCGCGGCGCGCGACCCCTTCGCCCATGAGGCCCTCGATTATTATTACGGGTGCGCCGGTCGGGCGGCCCAGCTCCTCGCCCTGGCCGTCCAGCCGGCCGGCGGCATCATCCTCTGCGGTTCCACCACGGCGCGCAACGCCCTCTTCATCCGGAAAAGCCGGTTTCTGACGGAACTCCACGCCAACGCCGCCCAGGGGCCCCTCCTGCGCCGGTTTCCCGTCTTTCTTGCGGAAGCGGACCTGAACCTGCGGGGCGGCCTGTGGGCCTGCCGGCACGCCGAAATTTTCCCAAGGCCGTGAGGGAAGCAATCCGAGCGTTCCCGTGTTTATCATATAGAGACATCAAAACCTGAAAAGCCGTATTCCGCACAGTGGAGCGCGGAGGATTTATGAGTACCGCGCCGAGGCGAATACGCCGATTGCTTCAGAAAGGAGATCACCATGCGAGCGGTTTTTCTTATCCTGCTGGCCACCGCCCTGCTCCTCCCCGCCGCCGAACCCGCCCCGGCCGTGGAAACCTTCGTGGCCAATGTCGTCGCCATGTCCGCTCCGGAGGGGATGGCCACCGACACCCTCACTCTGCGGGTGGAGCGATGGACCCAACCCGAAGAGGTCGGCGTCCTTTACAACCTGCTCGGCAATAAGGGGATGGCCGCCTTCCAGAAGGCCCTCAACGAGCTGGACCTCGGCTCCCTGAGCTCCACCGCCTCCCTCGGCTGGCCCATCAACCTGGCCACCTCCGAGAAGACCGCCGAGGGGCGCGCCATCCGGCTCGTCCTGGAGCGGCCCTCGCTCGGCCGGGAGCTCGCCAAACTGGAGCGGAGCGCCGATTTCCCCTTCGTCGTGGTGGAGTTCACCCTCGACGAGAAGGGCAAAGGCGCGGGAAGGGTGGTGCCGGCCGCCAAACTGCGCCTGGACCCCAGGGGGGAGCTGGAGATCGTCCCCTACAGCGAGCCCGGCGAACAGAAGATCATCGGGGTGAAGAAGATCGAACCATAGGGGCGGGACGACAGCGGAGGGTCCGGCTCCCCCGACGCGATCCCTTTTCGGTCATTTAATTGATGCGGGAGTATTTTATAAAGCCCTCTGGAAGGAGGGAACGCTGGAAAGCTCCTTTGTTTCCAGCCATTTCCGGATGCAAGCCCCTGCGCAACACTTTCATTTTCATGGGTTTTATGCGATAATGATCCGCTTGGCCGCACGGCCTGTTCCCAGGACGGGGACGGCCCAACCGTCCGGCAGAAAAGGTTTGGTTGATGTCCTTCGAGCGCTTTGATCTCCATCCCGGCCTCCACCAGGGGCTTGAGGATGCCGGGTTTTTCCAACCCACCCCCATCCAGGAAAGCGCCATCCCCCCCGTCATGGAGGGGCGCGACCTGCTGGCCTGCGCCATGACCGGGAGCGGCAAAACCGCCGCCTTCCTCCTCCCCATCTTCCACCGGTTCCTCACCGTTCCCGGGACCGGGGTGAGGGCGCTGGTCCTCACCCCCACGCGCGAGTTGGCCATGCAGATCATCGAGCACGCCGACATGCTGGCCTACCACACCCCGGCCCGCAGCGCCGTCATCGTGGGGGGGGTGAGCATGGACCCCCAGGAGCGCGCCCTGAAGGGGAATGTCCCCCTCATCGTCGCCACGCCGGGGCGGCTGATGGACCACATGCGGTTCCCCTACGTGGATTTTTCCAAGGTGGAGGTGCTGGTCCTCGACGAGGCCGACCGGATGCTGGACATGGGGTTCCTCCCCGATGTCCAGCGCATCATCCGCTCCCTCCCGAAGGAGGGGCGTCAGAACCTCCTCTTCTCGGCCACCATCCCCCGCCCCATCGCGGAACTGGCCGGGGAGATCCTGCGCGACCCCGTGCGCATCGACATCGAGCGCCCCTCCGCCCCCGCCGAGGGGATCACCCACACCATCTTCCCCGTGGCGCAGGACCGGAAGGACGAACTCCTCCTGGGGATGATCCGGCGGGGACGGTTCGAATCGGTCCTCGTTTTCTCCCGGACGAAACAGCGGGCCGACCGCCTCGCCCGTTTCCTGAAACGGTGCGGCGTGAACTGCGCCTGCCTCCACGGCGACCGGAGCCAGGAGGAACGCCTTGGCGCCCTCAACGGGTTCAAGAGCGGCCGCTATGCGGTCCTGGTGGCCACCGACATCGCCGCGCGGGGCCTCGACGTCACCGCCCTGGGCCATGTGGTCAACGTGGATGTCCCCCGCTCCCCGGACGACTACATCCACCGCGTCGGCCGCACGGCCCGAGCCGGTGCCACCGGAGAGGCCTTTACCTTTGTCGCGCCCGACGAGGAGCGGACCCTGTCCTTCATCCAGAAAAGGCTCAAATTGGAGTTCAGGCGGGAGGGTGAGACCGGATTCGACGCCGCCCCCCGCCCCGCGGCCGATCACCCCCATGCCAGCCGCAAGCGGCGCCGGCCCCGGCGGAGGGATGGGAGCCGCCCCCCCTCCCCATAAAATGAAAGCCGGGACGATGCCTCCACGTCCCGGCCAGTACCACCGGGGCCGCCGTGACCATGGAACTTGCTGCGCGGCCCCTGCTACCACCATGCTACCAATAGAACTATGGGCCGGAGCAGGGCGTTTGTCAAGGGGCAATTTTCATGTGTGGGCGCCTGGCCTCGTCCCCGGGGTCACAGTTCAAAGGCGGGGGCCCGTTTGCAGCATTCTGGTATCATGGAACCGATGTGGATCTACCACCATCCGGACGCGTTTTCCCACTTTACCGGGCCCGGTCACCCGGAACGGCCCGAACGCCTGGCTCCGCTGATCGAAACATTGGAGGCGCGCGCCCGGGCGGGGGAGTGGGAGATCGTCGCTCCCGGCGAGGCCTCGCTTGGTGATCTGACCCTCCTGCACGCCGAACCCTACATCGGGGAGGTCCGCCGGACCGCCGGGGGGGGGCTGTCCCATCTGCACACGGCGGACTGCCCGGTGAGCCCGGGCACTTGGCGGGCCGCGCTCCTGGCGGCGGGGGCGGCCGTGGAGGCCGCCGCGGCCGTCATGGAGGGGAAAACCGCGTGCGCGCTGTCGGTCCTGCGTCCCCCCGGGCATCACGCCCGCCGGGAGCGGGCCATGGGGTTCTGCTTCTTCAACGGGGCCGCGCTGGCGGCGCAGGCCCTTCTGGCGCGGCATGGGCTGAAACGGGTGGCGGTCCTGGACTGGGACGCCCATCACGGCAACGGGACGCAGGAGTTCTTCTACGCCACCGACCGGGTCCACTACGCCTCCCTCCACGGCCACCCTTCGGTCACCTGGCCGGGGACGGGCCACGCTCGGGATCGGGGGACGGGGGTGGGAGAGGGTTACACCCTCAATGTCCCGATGGAACCGGGGGTGGACGACGCCGAATACCAGCGCCGCTTCGTCGAAACCGTCCTGCCCGCATTGGAGGCCGCTTCCCCTGAGTTTCTGATCGTCTCGTGCGGGTTCGACGCCCACCGCGACGACCCCCTGGTCCCGAACCTGGCGCTGGGGGACGCCACCTTCCGGTTCCTCTTCCGCGAGACGGCGGCGTGGGCCCGGCGGGTCTGCGGCGGACGGATGGCGGCCATCCTCGAGGGGGGGTACGATCCGGCGGTGGTGGAGCGCCTCGGAACGGCCCAGGCGGAGGCGATGGCGGAGGGGATCGGGTAAGGCCGGGGTGCTATAATGCATCATCGAACGAGGCGGCCTTGGCGCTCCCCGAGGCCGCCATCCAAGGAGAAATCGTGATCCATTGCCTCTTGGCCGTCGTCCTGCTTTGCGCCCCGCCGTGCGCCCGTGCGCAGACCCCCGGGGATCCCGCGGCGCAGGATCCTGTCGCGAAAGATCAACAAAAGGAGGCGGAAACCAAACCCCCCCTTCCCGTCTTCGGCGAGACCGTCATCGTCGAACCCCCCGGCGCCTCCGTGGACCGGGTGCCGGAGGCCGTCCTCGAGACCTCTCCCGGGGCCACCCTGACCGACAAACTGGCCTACCAGCCCGGGGTCCACCAGGCGGGCCTCGGGGGCGCCTTCCAGGCCGTTTCCATCGGCGGGTTGGGCAAGCACCGGGTGCGGATGGAGGTCGGCGGCTACCGCCTCGAGGGAGACCGGCGCGCCGGGACCGACCTCGGCACCCTGATGCCGTCGCTGGCCACGGGAGCCGCGCTCTTCCGGGGGGGCACGGGGCTCTCCCACGGCTCCGAGGCGATGGGCGGGGTGGTGGACATCGAAATGCCCCAGCCCGGCGCGGAAACCCTTCCCTGGGGATTACGGGCTGGGTACGGGACCAATGACGGCCGCGGGGAGGTCGTCGCCACGGCGGGCGGCGAGGATTGGCTCGTGGCCGCGGGATGGGAGGACGCCGGCCGTTACGAGGACGGGGACGGGGCCCTCCAGGAGGGGTTCTTCACGCGCTACAACCTGTACGGGGTGCTGAAGCGGGAGCGCGGGCGGGCGACCCATTATTACGACCTGCTCTACACCCGCGGCCAGGACATCGGAAAGCCCATGGTCACCACCCGTCCGACCGTCTATCCGGAGAACACCCTGGCCCTGGCGGGCCTTCGGGGCTTCGCCGGCCCGTTCCGCTACCAGGCCGGCCTCATCTATCAGTCGCTGGAGACGGCCACCACGGGGGAGTCGAGCGTCATCAACTCGGTCAACCTCCACGCCAAGGGCTACTACGACCGCGGTCCGTGGACCGTCGGGGTGGAGGGGTACACCCGGCAGGGGATGGACGCCGAAGTGCGCCTCCTTTCCGGGACCGAGCACCCCCTCGACGGGGCCTCGCGGGTCGAGCTGGCCCCCCTGGCGTCGTGGCGGAAGGATTGGGACACGGGCTGGACCCTGGAAGCGGGGGCGCGCTACAACTTCATCCGGGCGGCCGACGGGCGGGGCCTTAGCCGCGACGACGGCCTCCCCACGGGGACCCTCCGCATGGAGAAAGGGCTCGGCGCGCACCGGGTCCGCGCCTCGGTGTTCAACAGCTTCCGGTTCCCCACGATGGAGGAACTCTACTACGACGGCCTCACCGCCCGCGGCCATGTCGAGGGGAATCCCGACCTCGATCCCGAGACCGGGGTGGGGGCGGGCGCCGGCTGGTCGGTCGCTTTCGAGGGCGGCTCCGCCGGGTTTGATTATTCCGTCCAGGACGTGGACGATTTCATCGAGCGCTACAAGGCCACCCCGACCCTCTACCGCTTCCGCAACCTGGGACGCGCCCGGATCAGGGACCTGACGGCCCACCTGATCTGGCGTTCGCTCTCACTGGGGGCGACTTGGGCCTCCGGGGAGGACCGGGACACCGGCGCGGCCATCGACGACATTCCGCCGCTGAAGGCCACCTTCCTGTGGCGCGGGGCGTACGGCCCCTGGCGCCCCCACGCCTCGGTGGTGTGGGCCGACGCCTTCGACGAGCCCGGCCCCGGCGAAACCGTCCGGGAGGGGTACGCCGTCCTGGGCGCCGGGCTGGCCTGGGACGCCGGCCCGGGGCTCACCGTCTCCCTTCGCGCGGAGAACCTCCTGGGCGAGACCTACACCCCGAGCGCCGATGCCGACGCCGTCCCCGCCATGGGGCGGCAGATCATCGTCGGCATCGCGCTCAGAGCGCGTTAGGGAAAGAGCAACGGGCGGGAAACGGACCTGGGTCCGTGGTCCCTTGTCCCTGGTCAAAAGCGGTTTTCGCCTCCACAGAGAAACCGTCCCGATCAACCTGTCCCCTGCAGGGGCATCCTGCGCTCTGCGCGCTACGGGCTGCGGGGTGGAAGGGAGGCGAGCATCTTGTGGAGCCAGTAGAAGAGGAGGGCGACGAGGACGAGGAAGAGGAGGAGGCCGCCCCGCCAGAGGGCGAGCCGCTCGGGGGGCCTCATGCGTAGGTGTAGGTGCGGTCCTGCTCCAGAAAGCCGAGGTTGGGGTTCCCCAGGGCCGCCACCTCTTTGCGGATGACGCCGATGTGGGGCGGCTTGAGGTGGTAGAGGTAGACCGGGACGTCCCGCTTGAGTTTCTTCACCTCCTCGGCGACGAGGGTGGGGACCAGGTGCTTGCTGATGAGGGCGATCTTTTCCATGGCGTTGCCGAAGGAGCACTCCATGAAGACCGCCTTGAGCGTGGGGGTGGCGTTGGCGATCTCCCAGATCCGCTTGGTGGGGGCGGTGTCGGAGGTGTAGAGGACGGCCGAATCGTGGCTCCCGACGAGGAAGCCGACGGTGGGGACGATGTGGTCCACGGTGACCGGGAGGTAGGTGACGCCGCGCAGTTCGAACGCCACCTCGGCGGTGATCTCCTGGAACTGGATGGAGGGGAGGTGCTTTTCCGGGATCTTGGTGAAGTCGGGCCAGGTGTCGTTGTTGAACATGTTCTTCCGGATGTTGGCCATGGACTCCCGCGTGCAGTGGATGGTGAGGGCCTCCTCGGTGCGGCCGAACACGTTCTCCACGAGGAAGGGGAGCGAGGTGATGTGGTCCATATGGCTGTGGGAGATGATGATGTCCCGGATGCGGTACTGGTCCTCGAGCTCCAGGCCCCGGGTGAGCGACCCGGCGTCGAGGGCGGTGGTGCCGTCCACGACGAAGCAGGTCATGCGGTGCGCCGGCGATTCCCCTCCGAAGGCCCCCACGATGCGGATGTCCATAAGTCCCTCCCTAAAAAGTATACCCTATCCAGAACGAATAGTACATATTCGATTCCGCGTCCTTGAAATCCCACCGCGAGGCCCAGTCCCAGTTCCAGTCCAGGCCGAGGAACCGGACCGTGAACCCGAGGCCGTAGGCGCTGAGGCCGTCCTTCAGTTGCCCGTCCTCCATGAAGGTGAAGTCCTCCTCCTTGAACCAGGCCGCCCCCGTGTCCCAGAAGAGGCGCCCCCGGATGTCCTGGAACCCTCCGAAGGGGAGGACCAGGTAGTCCACGAGGGGGAAGCGCAGTTCCACGTTGACGAAGAACGCCCGCGTGCCGAAGACCGACCGGTAATCGTAGCCCCGCAGGGTGTCGGTCCCGCCCAGGGCGAAGATGTAGGGGCGGTTCCCGCCGGAGTGGAACGCCCCGAGCCGGAGGGCGATCAGGCTCCGGCGGGACAGGGGGAAGTAGCGCCGGTAATCGAGGGCGGTGCGGGTGGACCCCGAATCCTCGTCCAGCGCGGGGGAGTAGAACATCGCCAGTTGGAAACGCGCGCCCGCCATCGGTCCCGCGCGGCCCCAGACGCTCGTGTCGCCGTTGACGGACGCGTACACGATGGGGCCGCTGTCGCTGTACTTGACGAACTGGATCCGCCCGCTCTCCGTCACGAAGGGATAGCGCTGGCTCCAGTACTCGTAGCCCGCCCCGCCGGAGAGGCGGTAGGAGGTGGAGATGGGGTACTGCAGGTAGCCGTAGCCGCCCGAGTACTGCATGGCCTGCTCCTGCTCGTACTGGCCGCTGCCGGTGTTGTCGTAGAAGACGTAGAACGAACGGGTGTCGTAGAGGGTGAACCCCCACTGCGTCCGGCGGGCCATGTTCCAGTAGGAGACCTGCATGTCGGAGTAGGAGCTCACCGCCTGCAGGTTGGCGAAGAGGTAGCGGGTGCCGATGAGGTCGGAGAACCGGAGGTAGGTCTCCCCGATGATCCGCTGGTCGGAGCTGACTCCGGCGCCCACGCTCCCATAGTTGAACTGCAGTCTGGGCCGGTAGCGGGGCTCCAGGTTGGCCTCGTCGAAGGGGATCGAGATGGCGGGGACGAAGGGCGCGGCCTCGACCGGGCCGGCCGGGTCCTCGTCGAAGGAGGCCAGGGCGCGCGGGTTCTCGGCGATGTAGGTCTGGAAGAGCCCCTTGTAATAGCCCGTGAACACGAGGACCGTGTGGCCGTCCGGGCGGACGCTGATGTCGGGCTGGAAGCAGGCCGTCCCCGCCGCCGTGACCTGCTCGGCCACGCGGCTGGCCAGGTCGAGGCGGTAGATGTTGGGGTAGTCGTCCCGGTCCCAGGTGTAGTAGAGCGTCCCCCCGTCCGGGGTGAAGACGGCGTCGCTGTGGCGGCCGGGGGAAAAGGTGGCCTGCTCCCGCCGCGAGGGGTCTTCCAGGTCGAGGAGGAAGATCTGGGAGTCGGCCCCCGTGTAGGCGGTGTAGGCCAGGCGCCGGCCGTCCGGGGAGAAGGCGGGGGAGCCGTCGTAGGCGGCATCGTTGGTGAGGTTGGTCACCTCGCCGGTGGCCAGGTCCAGGCGGAAGAGGTCGGCCTGGTTTTCGCGCCAGCCGGAGAAGACGATGCTCCCGCCGTCGGGGGCGAAGGCGGGGGAGGAGGGCTGGTCCACCCCCAGGCTCCAATCCCGGAGGGCGCGGCCGCCCGTCATCGAGGCGAGGAACAGGCGCTTGTCCTTCTCCTTGCGGCCGAAAAACGCCACCGCGTCCCCGTCGGGGGAGACGGCCAGGTCGCGCCCCATGTCGGGGCCGGTGGTGAGGAACTGCGCCGAGAGGTACTCGAACCGGTGGACGAGCCCCGGGGTGAGGTTTTGGAAGATGCGGCTCCCCTTCATGGTGAAGACGGCCACGTCCACGTCGCCCTTGTGGGTGGTGACGGCCGCGAGGAGGTCGCCGGAGGGGAAGAGGACCGGCGAGACCATCTGCACGCCGCGGATCTTCTTGGACCACATCAGGGGCCGCCCGTACTGCTCGGGTTCCCCCCATTCGGCCAGGGCGGGAAGGTATTTCGCCCTCAGCCAGAGGCGGAACTGCCGGTCGAATTCGAACGGCTCGATGTCGAAGGCCCGCTTCAGGGCCTTCTCCACGGTGGACTCCAGGTTGGACCGGTACTCGTAGAGGAAGCGGCGGAACCCCTCCTCGCCGTGGTTCTCCACCATGAAGTCGAACACCGCGTGGCCGAACCGGTAGGCCATGTAGCCGTACACGCCGTCGGCGGTGACGGAGGGGATGCGGTCGGCCATGACGAAGTCCCGCAGGAACATCCGGGCGTAGGCGCTCTCGTCGTCCGCCATGTAGGAGGCCATCCCCTCCATCAGCCACTGCGGGATGGAGCGGAAGAGGGCCTTGCCGATCTGTCCCTGGTAGAAGATGGAGAACTGGAAGACATGGGTGAGTTCGTGGAGGATGAGTTTCTGGAGGCGCTCGTCGGGAAGGTCCACCGGCATCACCATCCGGTTGCGGATGGGTTCGGCGAAGGCCCCCACCCCCTCCGGGATGAATTGCAGGATGACATTGGTCTGCTCGAACTCGGAGTGGGTGCGGTAGATGATGAAGGGGACGGGCTTTTCCAGGGTGTGGTTCAGTTTGCGGGAGAGGTGGTCGTAGGCGCTCTCGGCCATGGAGGCCACCGTCTCCAGCCGGTCCTGGGTCTCGGGGTAGAAGTGGATGGCGAAGTGGGTGGTGTTGTAGACCTGCCACCGGAACCGGTCGTAGGCGATCTTGTTCCGGCCGAAGGGGAGGAGGGGCTGGGCGGCCAGAAGGACGGCCAGGAGGACCCCGAGGCGCTTAAAATTCATAGAACCACCGCTTCTGCGCCACCTTCCGGGGGAGGAAGACCCCGCGCAGGTTGTCCTCGAAGGAGTGCATCCCCTCGAAGAACGCCGTGACGAAGTCCTGCTGGGTGCCCTTCTTGTCGAGAAAATGCTTGAAGTTCTCCTCCTCGAGGAGGGCGCCCGTCTCGGCGGAAAAGACCCACAGGAGCAGTTCCAGCGCCACCCCCGTCCGCTCCTTGAGCACCTGCCGGTAGTAGGTGCGCCCGTCGCGGGGGGAGACATACTCCTCCGTCTCGTAGCCCGAGCGGTTGGTGATCTGGAAATCCAGCACCCCCGAGACCACGAAGCGGGCCCCGTACTGGGAGCCCAGCGTCTTCCAGAAGGCCTCCGATCCCTTGAGGGTGTCGATGTTGGACGAGGCCAGGGGGAGGCCCCGGCTCACCTCCACCCGGTACCGCCCCGCTTTGGAGAGGAGTTTGGCCAGGTAGTTCTGCAGTTCCTCCTCCGCCCGCCGGGCCTGCGGGTCGGGCGCGTCCGAGGCGGCCGAGGCGGCGAGGAAGGGGGCGATGAGGAGGGCGTCGCCCTCGGCGAGGGGGATCTTGGCCTTGCCGGGCAGTTTCAGCGCCACCAGGCGCGCCCCGGCGAGGGCGGGGGCGCTAACGAGAAGGATCAGGAGGCCGGTCAGCAGCCAGGTAGGCTTGGAGTTTTTCATGGTTTTCCCGGATCCGCTTGTCGTTGGGGGCCAGCGCGACCGCCCGGGCGTAGTGGGCTTTGGCCTCTTCGAGCCTGCCGAGGGCCTCGGCCAGGACGGCCAGGTTGTTGAGATAGCGGGCGTTGGAGGGGTCCAGGGCCGACGCGCGCTCGAAACGGAGATAGGCCTCCTGATAGAGATTGAACTTGGCCGCCCGGGTGCCCAGGCGGGCCTGGGCCCGGGCCGGGTCGGCGGGGGAGGCGCTCCGGCACCCGGACGTCAGCACGACGAGGAGGGCGAGCGCGGCAACCACCCAAAGGGGAGACTTCATGGCCGATCTTATTATACACTATGGGTATGCATCCCCTATGGCCGCACCTGTTGCACCCGCGGTTCCCTTCCGAGAAGGCCTGCCGCCTGCTGGGAGAGGCGCGGGACCTCGGGGCGGTGGAGGCGGCCGCCCGCCGCCTCGGCTGGCCCGCCCTGCCGGAAAGCGAGGCGCGCCGGACGCTCGAGCGGTGCGCCCGGGAGGGGATCGCCGTCGTCGCCTGGGGCGATGACGGGTATCCCGACCCCCTGGCCCGCATCGCCATGCCCCCGCTCGCCCTCTTCGTGAAGGGGCGCCTCGAGCCCCGGACCGCCGTGGCCGTGGTGGGGAGCCGCCGCCCCAGACCCGAGAGCATGGAATTCGCGCGGCACCTGGCGGGGGAGCTCGCCCGCCGCGGCGCCGCGGTGGTGTCCGGGCTCGCGCGGGGGGTGGACGCGATGGCCCACCGGGGGGCCCTCGACGCCGGCGGCGCCACCTGGGCCGTCCTGGGGTCGGGCCACGCGCGGCTCTACCCCCCCGAGCACAAGGACCTGGCCGCCGCCGTCGCCGCCACGGGGGCGGTGGTGAGCGAGTATCCCCCCGACACGCCGCCCCACGGCTCCCGGTTCCCGGCCCGCAACCGCATCATCGCCGGCCTCTCCCGCGGCGTGGTCCTGGTGGAGGCGGCGGCCCGCTCCGGGTCCCTCATCACCGCCCGCCTGGCCCTGGAGGAGGGGCGCGACCTCTTCGTCGCCCCCGGCGGCGTCCTGGACGAGCGGTTCGTGGGGTCCAACTTCCTCATCAAGCAGGGGGCCAAACTGGTGCAGAGCGCCGAGGACATCCTGGAGGAGTACCCGGAACTGCCCGCCCCCGCCGCGGCTTCCCCCGCTCCGGCGGTGGAGGGGGACGAGGCCGCCCTCCTGGCGGCGCTGGCCGTCAACCGGCCCCGGGTGACGGACGATCTCGCCCGGGCCCTGAAAATGCCGGTGGCCGCCGTGGGGGCCGCCCTGACGGGACTGGAGCTCAAGGGGCTGGTCCGGCGCCACCCCGGCGGGGCGTGGACGAAAGCCCTTCGTTAGGCGGCGGACGCTCCGAAAGCCAAGAAGCCGAAGCCCCTCCCGCGCGTAAACGGCATGGTCCGATTGTCCCCCCGTGTCGCCGGTCGCCTTTCCAATGCTGTCATGCCGGACTTGATCCGGCATCGCGGAAGGTTGGGAGGCGGACGAATGGGCGCAAGGATGGCCCCCGAATTTTCTTAAAACCTTATATTC
>DCUZ01000120.1 GCA_002327305.1 Holophagales bacterium UBA2201
CCATTTCCAGCTGGGGCGGGACACCTGGTCCTTTGTCCTTGGTCAACTGCCGTTTCAAATACTTAAAAGCCCGTGGTAACATGGAATTGATGCAAAAGGAGGGCACATGAACCGAATTTCTCCCTCATGGGCGCTTATGCTATTGGCCTTGGTGCTCTCGCTGCATTTTTCATGCTCAACGACCGCCTCACACAAAGCTCTCCAAGCGCCGCCAGGCATGGTCCTCATTCCCGGTGGAACCTTTATGATGGGGTGTACGAAGGGGGATGGGCAATGCGATATGCATGAGCAGCCACTGCATCAAGTAGTGTTAAATGCATTCTATATGGACAAGACAGAAGTAACTGTGGATGCTTTTCGGAGGTGCGTGATCGAGGCGAAATGCAAAAAGCATTCATTTTGGGGGATCGATAGATGTAATTGGAATCAAACAGGCCGAGAGAACCATCCGATGAACTGCGTGAACTGGTTTGACGCTAAATCTTATTGCGAATGGGCTGGGAAAAGGCTTCCAACCGAAAGTGAGTGGGAGTATGCCGCTCGTGGAGGACATAGTGATTGGAAATACCCTTGGGGGAATGAACAGGCGGTGTGTAGCCGTGCAGTGATGGTGGAAGACAGAAGAGGTGGATGCGGGAAAGATGGTGCTTGGCCTGTGGGCATTAAAGGGGCTTATGGATTTGGCCTATTTGATATGGCAGGAAATGTAGATGAATGGGTAGAAGACTGCTGGATAGAGGATTACACCGAAACCCCGCAGGATGGAACAGCTTGGACAAGCACACCTGGGAACTGCTATTTGGGGAGAGTATCACGGGGTGGCTCTTGGGCCTTCAACGCATGGTACCTCCGAGTCTCATACCGTATTCGGGCCGATGCATATAACGATTACGGGCCTACAAAAGGCTTCCGCTGCGCCAAGACGATGGAATAGGAACCACGGTCACCTATCAGCCGCCAGCTTTCCTCCTTTTGCATTTTGCAATTTTCATTTTGCAATGGTCGGGGCGCGGCATGCGGCGCCCCTACGAACTATTGGAGGGGCGGGCCTGAACCCCTAACTGCCCCGGGAGGGTCCGCCGGAGGTACAAGATGCAAGGAACCCTCCCCTGCGCTTATTGAATGGGCGGGTGGACCCATCTCCTATTTACCCTTTACTATTTACGTTTTTCGGCCGGCAGGCTGCGCGAAATATCTATAAGCGAACGCAACCGGCTGATATGCACATCTAAGGCGATGGGGCTCCTGCGGCCGCATCGTCCGGCGATGGGGAGCGAGGCATTAAAATCCAGGCCAGAAGGTAATAAACCAATGCAAAGGCCTGAAGCCAACTCAATCCCAGAACCATGGCGCAATATTCGGAAGATCCCCCGAGAATGGCCCCGATCGCATTCCATCCCAGATCCTGACTGGGCTTTGTGCTGAGACGGAATGAACCTGAAAATACCAGCCCGGCGATGAAAAAGGGCAGCGAATAGGCCCCCGCCACGGCCATCGCGATACCCCAAGATTGGGAAGCGGCGGGTACGAACCGATCTGCCCAAGCTAAAAGGCCGACGGATAGAAGCAAGGCCGAGAACGCCAGGGTCAAGGGGAGGGCCTTTCGACGCAAGGCGATCATGTTCGCCATCCACAGGACGATCAGGATAAGGGAGACGATGGCGAGCGTCGAAATCCACCCCGAACCGAACACCAGGGAGAGACGCGTGATGGCCCGGGTTTCAAGGATCATGAACCCCGCGCCGAGAAAAAAGAAGTGGGGCCCCCGCGCGCTTCTCTGCAGGGAGGGCACCGCCGCGCCCACGGCGATGGCTCCAAGGAGAAACAGCAACCCCAGAAGAAAGAGATATTCCCGGGGAATCGTCCTGTCCTTCAGATAAAGAAACGGCCAGTCGTCCGTCGCCGGTTCCGCGGTGGCATGGGTCAGGTCCAAGGGGGCAAACAATTCCGCCGGGGGGGGATGCAGAGTCTCGATGGGTCCCGCCACGAGAGTTATAAACCCTTCATTAGATCCGAAAGTCCCCTCCCCCCGCAGAATATAGGCGGCCACCCCTTCGGGAAAGGCCGCATGGAGGGTGGTATATAGCCGTTCGGTCAGCCACGGTCTGACCGCAACGAATTGGACCACCAGATGTCCCCCCGGCCGCAGCAGCCGCCGGGCTTCTTGGAAACTCTCGACGGTGTACACAAAACCGTCCAATCTGACGTTTGCCATGTGGCTGAAGAGGCTTTGGGAATCCAGAAAGCCGAAAACGATCAGATCGTAGGCGGCCGGGGATGAACGGAAATACGCGCGCGCATCCCGGATGTGGAGGCGCACCCCTGGGTGGTCGTAAGGCCGGTTCGGATGGTGCTTCACACCGATCTCGACGATGATCGGATCGATATCGACGGCGTCCACCATGGTTCGTCCGTTGAGCAGGGCGGCCGCCACGTCGTTGCCTGTGCCGCAGCCGGCCACCAAGACCCGGCCTCCCTCCGTCATCGTATAAGGGAGGCGGTACAGCTCGGCCCAACTCTTGAAAAAGGCCAGCGTGGCGGCCTCCGGACCCTTGAGGTCCTCGCTGTCGATCCTTTGGGAGAGGGCGAATTGATATACGTATCGGTTGACGAACAGGGTATGCCCCTGGGGAAATCCTGGAAGGGCGTTGGTTGAAAGCGGTTCGAGTTTGAGCCGATTGTACGGAGACCAGTGAGTATCACCGCGGTCCAGAAACATCATCAGGCCCAGCGATGCCGCAAAAAGGAGGAGAGCGTGAAGCCGCCGGTTCGGGGAGATCAGGAGGGTGAAGGCAACGAATCCTGCCGCGAACCAGGCGACGGCAGGCAAGGAAAACAAGGCGAACGCGGAGAAACACAATCCCCCGGAAAAGGCTCCGATGAGATTGATGGAATAGGCGCGCAGCTTGGGAAGCCGATCGAATTCCCTCCCTATGGCCTGTCCCAAGGGCACGAAAATGGCGGATATCATCGCGAAAGCCAGTACGATCACCAGATTCTTGATGCTGGCGCCGGGTGATTTTGGAAAGAGGAAGAAGAGGCTTTCGGTGGAGAAGCCCACCGGATCGAATCCCTTCAATAAGGCGGCCAGGGCCGTATTGCAGAAAATAAAAACGGGGAAAAAGGGGACAAGATCCAGCTTCTTCTGGGAAAGGATGTATCCCAGACTCAACCCAAAAAAGCAGGAGAGAAGCGTGAGATTGACAAAATAAGCCATGAGGGGAACATGCGCGGCGCTCCACCGGATGAAGGCAAGCTCAAAGAAGATGCTGAGGAAGCTGACTGCAAAGAGTCTGAATTCGGAGGATATGCGCATGCTGCTTGGATTCTAACAAGCATGTCCCACGCTGTCAACGTGGAGGAATTGGGGGAGGACAAGCAGGCCCGTTGGATTTTTAAATGGTCGGGGCGCGGCATGCGGCGCCCCTACGATCTATTGGATGGCCGGGCACCATCTGCCCCAATGCAGAGCCGCTTGAGCGGGGGCGATGGAGCGGGGGCGACATTCTAAGCCGACATCTCGAACTTGCATAGGGCCAGAGGCTTAGAAAATCCTGAGCGGCTGCCCCGTACCCACTTAGGGTCTAAGCTTAGGGCGGACCGCTGCCACCCCGGCCCGCTTCACCTGCGCGGTCCGACATAAAACAAAGAGCTTCAGGATATGCTGATTGCGCTATAATCGGGTTGGAGGTGCCGCCATGAAGAAAAGTTATCTCCTCTTGATTGGGATTTTCATTTTGATGGTTCCTTTGAGCGCTTTGGCTGCAGAAGTGCAAAACAATCCTACAAAAGCAACTAAGACAAGTGGCTTGTACGAGGTTGAGTACTCGCTTGAGCCGATGACTAACACTATTCCGCCCTTGCATGAATTCAAGGTCATCGTAAAGGACCTAAAAAGCAAGGAAATCCTGACTCAGGCTTACATGCGCTTTGAAAAGAGTGTCCTGATGTCTGGAGGCAGTTTGGAGATCGGATCTGAAAAATCCATCGAAGACTTGAAAAAATTGGCGGGAGCCAGCGATGATAAGATCGCAAAACAAGATGGCATAACCACACATGTTTATTATGCCTACGACAAAGCCGCTGATCGAGTGATTTTCAAACTGACTCTTTATAAAGGAAATGAAGTGGTTTTCATCCAATCGGCGGCCATGCAATGGACTAATCAGAAGAAATAACGAACCACTAAAAATCTTCATTTTGGAATGGTCGGGGCGCGGCATGAGGCGCCCCTACGATCTATTGGATGGGCGGGCGGGCCCCAGCTACGAGCTACGAGCTGCCCGCTACGAACTGCCGGCCGGGAGGGTGGCAACGTATTTCTTGACGAACCCGACGGGCTGGTAGGAGAGTTTGGCCTTTCTAAGCCCCTCATCGCCCAGGTCCTGCTCGCGGTTGATGGTCTCGTACTTGTCGGGCAGGATGCGGGCAAAGCACTGGTTGACGAACTGGTACAGCCCCTTGTAGCCGGGGACGGCCTTCTCGAAGTGGATGAGGAAGCTCTTTCCCAGGGCGTTCTCCTCGCCCAGGGTGTAGGCGGCTGGACGGCCGTCCACGCGGTAGAGGCCGCCGCAGAGTTGGAGCTTCTCCATGTTCTCCAGGGCCTCTTTCGCGGCGAGGTAGTCGCCGTCGTCCTCCCGCCCCGCCCGCCAGGCGTCCAGGATCTGCAGGGCGTCCGGGAGGTTCTCCTCCAGGAGGGGCTGGCCTTCGTAGGCGTAACTGGACTCGAAGGCCCGGATGAGGTTCTTCTTCTTGTGGAACTTCCGTCCCGGCAGGTGGGCCAGGTCGTGCCGCGAGTAGAGGTAGTCGAAGTTGTCGCGGTCCTCGAGCACCCGGTAGCCCAGGGCCTCCAACTTGATCACCAACGGCTCGGGGACGCACCGCATCGTCCCGTGCCGCTCGAATAGGGTTTTCAGCAGCTCGTGCGAGGGGAGGTCGAACGGGAGCATGAAGAACGGCCCCTTCGCGCCCTCCCCCAGGAGAGCATAGTGGGCGCCCTCCGCGCGCGTGATCCGGTAATGATGCTTCTTCCGGAACAGGTACAGGTTGGCGAAGGTGAATTCGGAGATCCCGCAATGGAGTTTCTTGAACATGGGGTGGAGGAACCGCCGCAGGTCCAGCGACAGGGGGACCGCCTCCGGATAGGTGGGGACGGGACAGGGGCGCGTCACGGCTTGAGGTAGTGGCACCCCAGCGACCGGGGGCTCCGCAGGGCGGCCGAGGCCACCAATTGGGCGGCCAGGTTGCCCTGGAAGAGCTCCACGATGCGCCGGGTGAGGCGGGCTCGATGGTAGAACTGGGAGAGCCTGCGCCCCAGGTCCGCCATCTCGGCCTGGGCGCGCTCGAGGCGCTCGCGGGTGCGGACGATGCCGACGTAGTTCCACATGGTGGAGCGGATGGTGTTCCAATCCTGGACGATCAGCGCGGGGTCCTCGTTGGCTTCCGTGCCGGAGGGTTTCCAATCCGGGATGCTGTCGAGGAGCCGGCGGGAGGCCCTCTGCCCGCGGGCGAGGCGGGCGGCGATGGTCTCTCCGGCGGAGAACCCCCACGCCAGCCCTTCCAGGAGAGAGGTGGAGGCCAGGCGGTTGGCCCCGTGGACCCCGGTGCAGGAGACCTCGCCGGCGGCGTAGAGTCGCTGGAGGGTGGTCTCGCCGGTCAGGTCCACCATGACGCCGCCGCAGCAGAAATGGGCCGCCGGAACGACGGGAATGGGGTCGCGGGCGATGTCGATGCCGTACTGCTGGCATTCGCGGTAGATCGTCGGGAACCGCTCGGGGATGGGGACCCTGCCGGAATAACAGCCGGCCAGGTCGAGGAAGACGCATTCCTGGTGGTGCTCGGTCATCTCCTCGGTGATGGCCCGGGCCACCACGTCGCGGGGGGCCAGGTCCTTCAATTCGGGCTCGTACTTCTCCATGAAGTACTCGCCCTTGATGTTCTTGAGGCGCGCGCCGGCCCCCCGCAGGGCCTCGGAGATGAGGAACCGCTCGGCGCCGGGGTGGTAGAGGGCGGTGGGGTGGAACTGGATGTACTCGAGGTTGGCCAGATACGCCCCTGCGCGCGAGGCCATGGACCACCCCGATCCGATCGAGCCTTCGGTGTTGGTGGCGTACAGGTAGAGGTGGCTCGCGCCGCCGGTGGCCAGGATGGTGAAGTCGGCGAAGAGGGTGAACACCTCGTTCGTCGGATTGTGCAGGGCGTAAATGCCCAGGCATTCGTTGTCGAGGTTGTAGCGGGCCTCGTAGTCCTGGCTGTGGTGGCGGCTGGTGAGGAGGTCGATGGCGGTGAAGTCGGCGAGAAACTGGATGAGGGGTTGGCGCCGGGCCTCGGCGAGGAGGGCCTGGTGGATGTGCATGCCGGTGGCGTCGGCCACATGGATGATGCGTCCCACCGAGTGGGCCCCCTCGGAGATGGCCTCCAGCGTTTGGTCCTCGGCCGTGGCGAACTCGATGCCGAGATCGCGGATGAGGAGCTGTTCCACAAGGGCCGGGCCCCGCCGGGCCATGTACTCCACCGCCGGGCGGTGGGAGATGCCGGCCCCCGCTTTCATGATGTCCTCGACGAGGAGATCGGGCGAGTCCTCGGGACTGCGGTAGACGATCCCCCCCTGCGCCCGGGCGGTGTTGCAGTCGGCGGGGTCGGGGGAGCGGTGGAGGATGGTCACCTCCACGCCCTGCCGGGCGAGGGTGATCGCCGCGGTGAGCCCGGAGATGCCGGAACCCACCACCAGGATGGGGATCTGTTTGCGGTTGGTCAGGGTCATAAAGGTAGCGCTATTCTACCATCCCCAAAGGGTGAAGGATACGGGGGGCAGACCGGAAGGACCGCGTGAGGCCCGGTCAGACCTCCTTGGCCAGCTTCAGGAAGCGGCTGTAGGGGATGGCCGGCCAGGTTTCGGCCTTCAGCGCCCCCATGGAGAGGGTGATCATGGCCACCTTGGCGGCCGTCTCTTCGTTCGGGGCCTCGTAAATGTCCATGAAATCGTAGGGGCCCAGGAGGGCGAAATGGGTCTGAAACTTCACTCCCTTGCATTTCCCCTTCACCCGGGCCTTCCAGGCCTTGCCGACCGTTTCCCGTTTTTTCATGTCGTGGGTCACCTCGGGGGAGAGCTTGGTCATCAGGACGAAGGTTGACATGGGGTCCTCCTCAGGGCGGTTTTCTTAATCATAGCATAGGCGGGATGACGGCACCATGTAGGGCCGGCTCTCCAGTCGGACGGGCGCATGTAGGGCCGACTCTCCAGTCGGCCGGATCCTGCAAGACGATGCAGGCCGCAGGTCGGAGAACCCGAGCCACAGTTCACGCCGCCTCGGTTTTCGGAAAAAAAACGATCCAGGGCGGGCGACCCTGGATCAGAAAGGAGGGAGGTTTGGATCGTATGAAGTCATTTATGTCTACGGGCCTAAACGCATGCGCGTTGAGGCCCTCGCGGGAAGGCGGGAAGGCCGGAAGGCGGGAAGGCGGGAAGGCCGAAAACGAAGGCCCGGAGTCTTTTTTAAGGCGAAAAAAATCCAGGGCGGCGGGCCCTGGATCGTTCAGGAGGGAGGTTAAGGAGGGAGGAGGTTCGTATGAAGTCAACCTTATCTACGGGGCTCAGCGCGGAGGCGTTGAGGTCCGGGTCGGAGGGTCAACCGACCGGCTGATATTTCAATGACTTATTTCCCCCTGCCCGACAGTTCCTTTGCCATCGTCCCCAACTTCCTTGCGGCGAAATCGACCTCTTCCTCGGTCGTGAACCGTCCTATTCCCAGGCGGATGGAGCCATTGGCCCATTCGGGGGCCGCTCCGATCGCCTGGAGAACCCCGCTCAAATGCCCCCCTCCCGAGTGGCACGCGCTTCCCGTGGAGGCCGCCACTTCTGGGACGCGATGGAGGAGATGGTTGGCATCCACCCCCTTGAGGGAGATGTGGAGGGTCCCGGGGAGGCGATGCTCGGGATGGCCGTTCACCTTCACCTCGTTGAATTGCTGTTGGATCCCGGTGAGGAGCCGCAGGCGCAGTTCCTGGAGACGCGGGGCCTCCTCAGGAAGCTCCACGGCGGCCACTTCCACGGCCTTGGCCAGGCCGGCTATGCCGGCGGTGTTGAGGGTTCCGGGGCGCAGGCCCAATTCCTGCCCGCCGCCATGGTGGGTGGGCTTCAATTTATGCCGCAGGACCTCGCCGCGAACGACGAGAGCGCCTATCCCCTTGGGCCCATAGAGTTTATGCGCCGTCACGGCCACCAGGTCCGCCTGGATGTCGCGCAGGGAGAACGGAACCTTGCCCAGCGACTGGGCCGCGTCGGTATGGAAAGCCACCCCCCGTTCCCGGCACAGGCGGGCGATGGGCTCGATGGGTTGCAGTGTTCCCAGCTCGTTGTTGGCGTGCATGATGGAAACCAGCACCGTGCGGGCCGTCATCGCCTTGGACACCAGGTCGGGATCCACCCGGCCGTGGCCGTCCACGGGGAGGACGGTGACGGTGAACCCCTCCCGTTCCAGTTCACGGCAGGCCTCCAGAACGGCCGGGTGCTCGATGGCCTGGGTGATGATATGGTCCCCCTTGGAGCGCAGGCCGAGGGCCGCGCCGAAAAGGGCCAGGTTGTCGGCCTCGGTGGCGCCGGAGGTGAAGATGATGTCCTCCGGCTGGGTCCCCAGGCGAGTGGCGAGGGACTCCCTGGCGTGTGCGGCGATGGCGAGGGCCGCCTGGCCGAAGGCATGGCTGGAGGAGGCGTTGCCGAAGGTCTCCGTGAAGCAGGGGAGCATGGCCTCCAGGACCCGCGGGTCCACCGGGGTAGTGGCGTTGTAGTCGAGATAGACGGGGAGGTTCATGACTCAAATGATAGCAGAGAAGCCGAGAGCAAAAGAGAAAAACGTAAATGGTAAAGGGTAAAGGGGGCCCGCCCATCCAATAAATCGTAGGGGCGCCGCATGCTGCGCCCGACCATTGCAAAATGAAAATTGCAAATTGCAAAATTGAAAACCAGGCAAGCTGTACAAAGCCCCATTTTGCAGCATGATGGCTGCAAACTGTGGTGTCGTCCGGAAAAGAACAAGCTTGTTAAAACAGAACGATGGAGCCGTGTTGCTTGAAGATGATCTCTTGACCTCGTGTGATCTGGGTGGAAAGGGAGAAGTGTTTCCCGTCTTGATCAAGATCGATCATCATGAATATATCCATCGCAGAATCCGGATTTTTGGGATCCTGCACCGCTCCAGTACGGATTTGTGCCCCACCGGTGCCCTTTTCAAAATTGATCTTCGGTTCGGAAAGAACACTTTCCGTTGCAAGATCTACAATCTTTGCGGTGAATGCAAATGTACCCGCGTTCGATGGAATTGGCATGCAACTCCATTCAATGGAAAACCGTCCGGAAGATACTGACGACTTGTCTGAAATCGTCATTTTATCCACTGTCACTTTCTCGTCGCCGGCTATAACGAGGTTGGCTACAAGTAGAAGCACAAGAACTGAAGCCCGCAAAATGGTTTTCATTCTTGATCTCCTTTGCGAAGGTAATTGCGTTTAGCATTATAGCGCAGCTCGTAGCTGGTAGATGGCAGATGGGGAGCCGTCCACCCAAAGCAATGTAGTCCGGAGTTAGGGGTTCAGGCCCGCCCATCCAATAGAACGTAGGGGCGCCGCATGCTGCGCCCGACCAGCTTCCGTCTTCCGGGCGGTCGGTGGCCGCCTACATCCGCTCCGGCACCGGCAGTCCCAGCAGGGCGAACCCGGCGCGCATCGTGTCGATGAACTTCAGGAGACAGAACAGGCGGAGGCGGTAGAGGGCCTCGTCCTTTTCCGGCAGGAGCGGATGGTGATGGTAGAAGGCGTGGAACGCGGTGGCGATATCCAATAAGTAGTAGGCAAAGGTGGAGGGGTCGAGGCCCGTGATGGCCTTGGCCACTTGCGAGTCCAGGTCCTCGAGCTTCATCAGGAAGCCCCACAGGTCGTCGGGGACCGGGAAGGGAAGGGTTTCCAATGCGCCGGGAGGCACGGCCGTCTCGCGCCCCGCCTCGCCCAACTTGCGCAGGATGGCGAAGGCGCGGACGAGGGAGTACTGGAGGTAGGGGCCCGAGTCGCCCTCGAAATTGAGCGCTTCGTCCATGTCGAAGGCGATCACCTTCTCCTTGCCGAACTTGAGCATGAAGAATTTCAGCGCCCCGCCGGCGATCTCCCGGGCGAGCGTCTTCTTGTCAGATTCCGGCAAGTCGGCGTGGCGCGATTCCACCTCTTTGCCGGCGGCGGCCTCGAGGGCGTCGAGGAGGTCGTCGGCCTTCACGCCAATCCCCTTGCGCCCGGACATCGCCACGGCGCCCCCCCCGCCGGCGCCCAGGGCCTGGGCGAGCTTCTCGGAAAGGGAAACCATCTCGTAGGCGAAGTGGACCGAAGCCGCCGACTGATCCCTGAAGCCACAGATGGCCAGGGCCTCCTTCACCACCTCCTGCAAATACGACTGCCGCACGTCGATGACGTTGTAGACCACCGAAGCCCCGCCGAAGGGCGGAGCTTCACCCTCACCGGGGGGAGGTGCGGTCTCCCAAACTATCGTCCCGTCGGCGTAGCGGTGGAAGGAACGGTAGGCGAAGTCGGTCCCCAGCAGGCCGAACTTCCACATCTGGTAGGCGATGTCCTTGCCGGTGTAGGTGACGGTGCCGTTGGAGCGGACCAGGATCTTGTCGGGGTCCTGCATCTTCTTGAAAGCGGGGGAGTCCTTGAGGGCCAGGACCCAGCAGCCGGCCGTCTTGCCCTCGGTGGCCAGGGTGACGGCGCCGCGCTCCTTGAGGAGGGCGAAGGCCTTCTCCCACAGCTTGTAGGAGAGCACCTCGCTCTCCTTGGGGAGGAGGTCGTAGCGGATGCCCAGGCGCTCCATCGTGGCGAGGTGGCACCGCACCATGGCGGGGGCCACGGCCGCGGCGAGGGTCGCCTCGGGATCGATCGCCTCCTCGATGTGCTTGAGGGTCTTCTGCCGCAGGTCGAGGCGGGACTTGTCCTCCTCGTAGAAGCCGGCGGTGCGGGCATAGAGGTCCCAGGTGAAGAAGTCGAGCTTGGGATGCGCCGCGACGATCTCTGCCCAGGGCCGCTTGTCCAAATGGAGGAGCCCCACCACCACGTCGGCCACCTGCACGCCGGTGTTGTCAATGTAGTTCTGCGCCTCCACTGTGAACCCCTGGCGGCGCAGGAGGCGGACCAGCGCGTCGCCCAGGACGGCGTTGCGCAGGTGGCCGATGTGGGCCGCCTTGTTGGGGTTGATGTTGGTATGCTCGACGATGGCCTTGCGGCCGGGGGCCGTAGCTCGTAGCTCGTAGCCCGTAGTTCGTAGCCCGGAAGAGGCAAGATGGTGGAGATAATCCTTCCGATCAAGGTAGACGTTGAGAAACCCGGGCGGGGCCGGGACGGCCCGGGCCACGCCGGGGTGCCCTTCGACGGCGGCGGCCGCCTCGGCCGCGATCTCCATCGGCGGACGCTTGAGGCGTCCGGCCAGCTTCAGCGGGAAGGAAAAGGCCAGGTCCCCCTTGTCCACCGAGGGGGTGGAGGCGGCGAAGACCGCCACATCGAACCCGAAGGCCCCCTGGGCCCACGCCTTCAGGCGTTGTTCGAGGCCGCGGGCGATATCATCCTTCCACACGGTAGCCCAGCTCCTCCACGGCGGCGGCGACGGCGGCGCGGTCCAGCCCCTGGCCCTGCACGGTCAGCGTCCCCGCGTTCAGGTCCACGACGGCGGAATTGACGCCCGGGACGGTTTTGGCCGCCTGCTCCACCGCCATCTTGCAGTGATGGCACGACATTCCGGTGATCTTCAACACGAGTCCGGTCATAAGGTCAATATCCTACACCATTCCAATCATCAGGGTCACGCTGGATCGGTTTCCAACGCCTGTTGTCTTCGGTCTGCGGACTACGGGAGAAGTCCTTCGTTAAGGAATTCGGATTTCAGGCCCGGCCCGGCAATTGGCGGTTCGTAGATGGTAGATGGCAGATGGGGGCCCGCCCACCCACCCAATAAATGGTAGGGGAGGGTTGCATTCGTCTTGTACCCCCGGCAGACCCTCCCGGGCCGTTGGAAGTTCAGGCCCGTCCCCTGGGGATCTGTCCCCGGCTGTGGCCTGCGGTCTTCCGTCTCCCGGTGGATCGGAGGTAGAATAGGTCCATGAAAGAGCGCTTCCCCCTGCTCCTCTTCGCCGCCTACCTGATGCTGTTCGCCGTCTGCGCCGTCCACCCCTACGACCGTCAGACCTGGATCTCCGAGAACATCCCCATCGTCCTGATCGTGGGGGTGCTGGCGGTCCTGTACCGGAAGTTCCGGTTCAGCAACACCGCCTACGCCCTCATGGCCGTCCTGGTCTTTCTGCACACCATCGGGGGGCATTACACCTTCGAGCGGGTCCCCTTCGGATTCGTCACCGACCTCTTCGGCTTCGCCCGCAACCACTACGACCGGATCGCCCACTTCTCCGTGGGGTTCTACGCCTACGCCATCGCCGAGCTGTCCCTTCGCCGCCGCCTCGTCCGCTCCCCCTGGGTCCTGGCCCTCTTTCCCGTCTTCGCCATCTTCACCGTGGCCGCCGGGTACGAAATCATCGAGTGGTGGTACGCCGCGAGCGCCGACCCCGCCGCCGGCGCCGCCTTCCTCGGCTCCCAGGGCGACCCCTGGGACGCCCAGAAGGACATGCTGGCCGACGGGTTGGGGGCCATCGCGGCGACGGGGCTGTTCTTTTGGATCAACAGGAAGGATTTAAGGGAGCTGTAGCAAAACAGCGAAGGGCCCGTTCCGGTCCCCATGGGCCGGGATGGGGAGAACAGAGGTCCGGCGTCCCGACCGGTCGGGACTCAGGGCGGCCCGAGGCCCTCCCCCGCGAGCTGGCCGCACGCGGCGCGGATGTCGCGCCCCAGGGACCGCCGCACGGTCACCGTGATTTCCCGGCGGGCCAGCATCCGCCCCACCGCGTCCACCCGCGCCTCCTCCGGCTCTTCGTACGGCAGGTCCGGCACGGCGTTATACGGGATGAGGTTGACCTTGAAGACGCGCCGGTGGGGCTTGAGGAGGTCGAACAGCGCCCCAAGTTCGGCGTCGGTGTCGTTGACCCCTTTGATGAGGACATATTCAAGTGTGATGCGCTCCCCCGGCTTCCGAGGATAGGCCAGCATGGCTTCGAACAATTCCCGCATCGTGTAGGTGTGGACGGGCATGAGGGCCCGGCGGGTGGCATCGGTCCCCGCGTTCAGGGAGAGGGCCAGGCGGGGGAGGGGGCGGACCCTGCCGAGGGCGGCGATCCCCTTGAGGACGCCCGCCGTGGAGACGGTGACGCGCTTCGGGGAGACGGTCTCGTACAGGAACGGCAGGGCCGCGGCGAGGTGCTCGACATTGAGCAGGGGCTCCCCCATCCCCATGAAGACGACATTGACCCGTTCCCCCGCCATCCCCCTGACGAGGGAAAGGAACTGTCCCACCAGCTCATCCGGCGTGAGGTTGCGGCCGGGCCGGCGGCCGGTCAGACAGAAGGCGCACCCGAGGGGGCACCCGGTCTGCGTGGAGAGGCACAGGGTGGTGCGGTCCTCGTGCGCCATGAAGACCGCCTCGGCCGATTCGCCGTCGGCGAACCGGAAGAGGAACTTGCGCGAAGGATCCCGCCGGCTCGCCTCCACCCGCACCTGTTGGGGCAGGAGCGGATGGTACCGCTCCTTGAAAAGGGCCCGCGCCGGTTTCGAAAGATCGGTCATCGCGTCGAAGTCCGTCTCGTAGCGCTGGTAGAACCAGCGCCACAGCTGTTTCGCGCGGAAGGGCTTCTCCCCGAGCGCCACGACGGAGCGCGCGAGGTCGGCCGGAGGAAGGGCGAGGAGCGTGGATCTTTTCATCGCGAACCGCCGCGGAAGGAAAATTGGAAGAAAATCGGCGCTGGAAGAAAATCCCCCCCCCGCAAAACGGCGCGGAAGAGCGCGGTGCGATGCATCCGGAACCTGGCGGGAGGGCGGAGCGCGCCGCTTGCGGGGCCGCGCGCGATGCGGCGACGATCCCGCGAGAATGCCTTTGGGCACTGCATTCTCTCGGGTACGGTCATTGAAAGTGCGGTGGCCTTTCGCATCGAGGGTCCCATTCTATCATGGCGGCGTTGGCACGCGGCTTGAAATGGCGCTTGACAAATATATTTTTTACTTTATCTTTGAACTTGGAGCATACAGCACATCTATATTATGCGCATGAAGATCGGGATCGCCTGCAACGTCAAACCCCTTGAGCTCGCCGAGCTGGGCATGGAGGAAGACCCGCCCAGTATCACCGCCGCCGGGGAGGACGCCTACGCCGAGTGGGACACCGCCGCCACCGTCCGCGCCGTCGAGCGCGCGCTGGCCTCCCGGTACGACACCGTCTTTCTGGTCGCCAATTCCGGCTTCGCCGAGAAACTGGACCGCGCCCCCGTCGATCTGGTCTTCAACATGGTCGAGGGGCTCCACGGCGCCTTCCGCGAATCGCTCGTCCCCGCCCTCCTCGAGGAGCGGGGCGTCCCCTACACCGGAAGCGATCCGCTCACCCTGGCCCTCTGCCTCGACAAGGCGCGTGCCAAGGAGGTGTTGGCCTTCCACGGCGTCCCCACGGCGCCGTTCTGCGTGGTACACGACGAGGCGGAGGCGGCGGCCCTCAACGGGTTTGGCCTGCCGGCGATGGTCAAGCCGGCGGCCGAGGGGTCCAGCAAGGGGATCTTCGACGCCAACTGCGTCCGGGACCGCGCCGCCCTGGCCCCGAAGGTGCGCGAGCTGCTGCGTCAGTACCGCCAGCCGGTCCTCGTGGAGGCGTTCCTCCCCGGACGCGAGTTCACCGTCGCCGTCCTGGGCAACCCGCCCGATCGCCGGGTCCTCCCCATCGTGGAGATCAACTTCAACGACCTGCCCCCGGGGGCCAATCCCGTGTACGGCTACGAGGCCAAGTGGGTGTGGGACACGCCGGAGAAGCCGCTGAACCTATTCACCTGCCCCGCGCCGGTCGATGGGCCCCTTTGCGAGGCCCTCGAGCGCGCGGCCCTGGACGCCTGCCGGGTCCTGCGGGTGCGCGACTGGTGCCGCGTGGACCTCCGCCTCGACGAGCGCGGGGCACCGCAGGTGATGGAACTCAACCCCCTCCCCGGCATCCTTCCGGACCCGAGGGAGAATTCGTGCTTCCCCAAGGCGGCCGCGGCCGCCGGGCTGACCTACGAGGAGATGATCCACCGTGTCGTTGACGCGGCGCTCGCCCGGCTCGGATAGGGTCCTGCTCCTCTCCAACGACCCCAACTACGGCCAGCCCTACCAGCAGGCCGCCACGGAGGAAGTGGATGAGGTGTCCCACGCGGTCTCCAAGGCCCTCAAACGCAACCGCATCCCTCACGACATCCTCTGGCTGGGGGGGTCCATCGAGCCCCTCCTCGAGACCCTCAAACGCCGCCCGTACGCGGCGGTGTTCAACCTCTGCGAAGCCCTCGGGGGCGAGAGCACCGGCGAGATCCTGCTGGCGCAGACCCTCGAATGCCTCAAGATCCCCTATTCCGGGTGCGGGGCCATGGCCCTCGGCCTCTGCCTCGACAAGGGGTTGTCCAAGAGTTTGCTCCGCGCCCTGGGGTTGCCGGTCCCGCGCTTCTTCACCGTCGCCCCGTGGGAAAAACTGCCCACCCTGCCGTTCGGATGGCCCATGATCGTCAAGCCGGTCCAGGAGGACGCCTCCTCGGGCATCCACGACCAGTCGGTGGTCCGGAGCAAGGCGGCGCTGGGGGAGCAGGTGGCCTCCGTCCACTCGCGGTTCCACCAGCCCGCCATCGTGGAGGAGTTCATCAGCGGCCGCGAGTTGAACATCGCGGTGATCGGCCACCGCCGCCACCGGGCCCTCCCCGTATCGGAGATCGACTTCTCCACCCTCCCCGCGGGGATGCCCCGCATCGTCACCTATGAGGCCAAGTGGAACAAGAGCGACCCCCGGTACGGCGGGACCGTCCCCGTCGTCCCCGCCCCCCTCGACCCCGCGTTCGCGAAGAAACTCCAGCGGATGGCGGTGCGCGCGGGCCGGGCCCTGGGGTGCCGCCACTACTGGCGGGTGGACTTCCGCGTCGCCGCCAAATCGGGAAGGCCCTTCATCGTCGAGGTGAACCCCAACCCCGACCTCAACCCCGACGCCGGCGTGGCCCGGGCCCTGAAGGCCGCGGGCATCTCCTATCCGGCCTTCGTCAGGAAACTGGTCCAATGGACGCTGGACTCCGCCCGCTGACCCCGACCGACCCCCCCGCCCTGGTGGCGCTCCTCGCGCGTACGGGGGCCTTTTCCGCCGCCGAACTGGAGGTGGCAAGGGAACTGATGGACGCCCGCCTGGACAAAGGGGAGGCGAGCGGCTACCGGTTCGCCGTGGCCGACCGCGGGGGCGCCCCGGCGGGGTACGCCTGCTGGGGCCCCACCCCGATGACGGCCGCCACCTGGGACCTCTACTGGATCGCCGCGGACCCGTCGGCTCACGGCGCCGGCGTCGGCCGCGCCCTGTTGCGCGAGGCCGAGGCCGACATCGCACGGAGCGGCGGCCGCCTCGTCGTCATCGAGACCTCGTCGAGGGCCCCCTACGCGCGGGCCCGGGCGTTCTATCTCCGCAACGGATACGCGCTGAAGGTCGTCTTCGACCACTTCTATGCCGAGGGCGACCACAAGCAGGTCTACATCAAATACCTTTTCGAGGGAGCATGACATGGACGACTGGCTACTGCTGATGCGGCAGAGCGTGACCAAGCCCGAGGAACTGCTCAAGCGGTTCCCCGACCTGGACATGGACGGGCTGAAATGGGTCACGAAGTACTTCCCGATGCGCATCAACCCCTACTACCTCTCGCTCATCCAATCGGTGGGCGATCCCGTCTTCCGTCAGGCGGTCCCGGACCCGCAGGAGATGATGGACTTCACCGGCGTGCCCGACCCCCTGCACGAGGAGGAGCAGAGCCCCACCCCGGGCCTGATCCACCGCTATCCCGACCGGTGCCTGCTGTGGACCACCAACATCTGCCCGGTCTATTGCCGGTTCTGCACCCGCAAACGCTTCGTGGGAAAGACCGGCATCCCGCGCAGGCAGATCCTGGCCGCCGCCGAGTACATCGCCCGCAAGCCGCAGATCCGCGACGTGATCCTCTCGGGCGGCGACCCGCTGTGCCTTTCCGACGACCAGCTCGAGTGGATCCTCAAGCAGATGCGCGCCATCCCGCACGTGGAGATCATCCGCATCGGCTCGCGGGTCCCCGTCACCCTGCCCCAGCGCGTCACCCCCAAACTGGCGAAGATGCTCCGCAAGTACCACCCCCTCTATGTCAACACCCACTTCAACCACCCCCAGGAGTTGTCGCCCCAGGCGCGCGAGGCGCTGGAACTGCTGGCCGACGCCGGCATCCCGCTGGGCAACCAGACGGTCCTTCTGCGCGGGATCAACGACGACCCCGCGACCCTGCTCGAACTTTTCCGCGGTCTCGTCCGGTTCCGCGTCCGCCCCTACTACCTCTACCAGGCCGACCTGGTGGAGGGGACCGAGCACTTCCGCACCGAGGTGGGCAAGGGGGTGGAGATCATGGCCTCCCTTCAGGGGATCACCTCCGGTCTCTGCCTGCCCAAGTTCATCGTGGACGCCCCGGGCGGCGGCGGGAAGATCCCCCTGGCGCCGAAATACCTCCAGCGGGTCACGGAAAACGGCCTCATCCTGCGCACCTACCAGGGGAAGCTCACCTTCTACCCCGAGAACAAGAAAGACCGCCCCGCCGCCGACTCCCGCAACTACCAGATGACGCTGGAGTTCGAGGACGTGGATGCGTCCGACGCGTTCTGACAGGATCCGCAGACCGCAGGCCGTAGACCGCAGACCGTAGACCGTAGACCGTAGACCGTAGACCGTAGACCGTAGACCGTAGACCGTAGTTCGTAGGGGAGGGTCACCCGCGTCGTGGGCCCGCGTGCAGACCCTCCCGCGGATCCATATTTAATGCGGGCGGATCTGTCCTGGGGTACAAGACGAGGGCAATCCGCCCCTGCGGCACTAAATACTGATTGCTGCAGACTGCAGACCGCAGACCGTAGACCGTAGTTCGCAGGGGAGGATTCCCCTCATCGTGTCCCCTCGGCCTATCCTCCCGCGCTCGAAGGCGGGGGGAGAAGGTTCCCTCCTTGACGACCTGTGCGTATGCTCCGTATAATACGGTCATGAAGCGCATCGCGCTGTTCTTGCTTTTCCTGCCCCTCCCGGCCTCCGCCAACATCACCCTCAGCCGGCTCCTTGAGAGCGAGATCAAGTTGGAGAGGAAACTGCTGGTGGGGGACCTGGCCAACCTCAACTTCGCCTACCGGTCCTGGAACCGGGCGGTGGCCCACGTGGCCGAACTGCAGGACTCGCTGATGGTCGCCGCCAAGGCCGACAAGGTGTCGGCCCAGGCCATCGACGACCTCGTCCAGCAGATCGCCAGCGAGATGGCCCTCGCCGCCGCGTACCAGAACCAGATCCAGATCCTCAACGAGCGGATCCTCAACCGCCAGCAGAGGATCGAGGTGATGGACGACGAGCGGCTCACCTCCATCGTCCAGGAGGAGGCGGAGGACCCCGTCTCGGGCGAGTGGGAGGTGGCCATCGGGCCTCAGGACCTGACCGGGAAATTCATCCTCTCGCTGAGCGGCACCCTCGTCTCCGGGACCTACCAGCTCTCCGGTGGGTGGAAGGGGTCGCTGAAGGGGACCCTGGTGGGGAACCGGGTGCGCCTGGAGCGCATCGACGCCGAGCAGGGGTTCATGGCCGTCTATTACGGCCGGCTGGACAAGGAGACCCTGACCCTCCAGGGGACCTGGGAGAGCACCCTCTTCACCACCGGGGGGCCCATGGGCGGCAATTGGACCGGGAGGAAGATCCGTGAACGCTAAACTCATCCTGGCCTTCGCGCTCGGCCTCATCCTTGGGCTGGCGGGGGGGTACATCCTCACCGACCTCCACTACCGGAACATGGAGGTCCAGTCCCCGGCGCCGGCGGCCGCCGCCGCGGGACCGGGGACCCCGGGCATGGCGGCCATGCCCGACGCCCACGAGAAACTGCGCGCCCTGGAAAAGCACGTCCAGGAGAACCCTCAAGACCTGGAGGCCCTGGTCCACCTGGGGAACCTCTACTACGACATCGGCCAGTTCGCCCGGGCCATTCCCTTCTACGAACGGGCCCTGGCCCTGCGGCCGGCCGACCCCAACGTCCAGGCCGATCTGGGGACCTGCTACCGGGAGACGGGCGAGCCCCTCCAGGCGGTCGAGCATTACGAGGCGGCCTTCGCCGCGGACGCGAACCACTGGCAGAGCATCTTCAACGCCCTTGTGGTGACCCTCCACGACCTCAAGGACGCCGGCCGGGCCCGGGGGTACCTGGACCGGCTGAAGAAAGTGAATCCGCCGAACGTGGACCTGAAGGCCCTCGAGGCCGAGATCGCCCAACTGGCCCGGCCCTGATCCCCGTGCCCTTGGATCCCGCGCCGAAGTCAAAACCCCGGACTCCGAACTGCTGATCCCCATGTCCCCCAACTCCTCCGACGCCGCCCCCAGCCTCCAGGCCCTCAAGGAGAAGATGGTCGCCGTGGGGATGGCCCTGTGGGACCGGGGGCTCATCCTCGGGGGGGAGGGGAACCTCTCCCTGAGGCTCCCCAACGGCAATCTCCTCGTCACCCCGGCCCGGGCGTGCAAGGGGCGGCTCAACACGCGCCAGATGCTGGTCCTGGACCCGTTGGGCAACCTGCTGGAGGGGAACCTCCAGCCCTCCTCGGAACTGCTCCTCCACCTGCAGATCTACCGCCAGCGGGCCGACGTGGGCGGGATCGTCCACGCCCATCCCCCCCACGCCACCGGGTTCGCCTGCGCGGGGACGGGGCTCTCCGTCCCCCTCCTGGCCGAGGTGAGTTCGCTCCTCAAGAGCGTCCCGCTCGTCCCTTACGCCAACCCCGGCTCCATCGAGCTGGGGGAGGCGGTCCTTCCCTTCCTCGAGGAGCACGACGCCCTCCTCCTGGCCAACCACGGCGTCGTGGCGGTGGGGGCCGACCTGGACACGGCGCTCACCCGGATGGAACTGGTGGAGCAGTTCGCCCGCGTCACCCTCATCACCCACATGCTCGGCCGCCAGAATCCCATCCCCGGCCGGTTCCTCGGCGATCTGGAGGCCCTTCGGGAAAAAGAGCGCCGCCTGCCCTACCCGGAGGAGAACCTTCCCTATCCCAAGGTCCCCCGCATCCTCCTCTCCGAATTGTTCGAGGAACTGATCCGGCGATACCTCAAGAAGGTGTGACCGGCGGCGCCGGACGCGTGGCCGCCGAACCGATCCCTTCGCGCTGACCGATGGCCAAGGTCCTCTTCGTGCAGGATGTGCTGTTCGAGTCCTTCGGGCCCGAATGCCTCTGTGCCGCCCTCAAGGCGCGGGGCCACGCGTGCGACCTTTGGGTCCTGGCCTCGACGGGGCGCCGCGGGTTCCTCCGGCGCCTGCGCGCCTACCGTCCCGACATCCTGGCCTTTTCCATCTCCTCCTTCGGGTTCCGGTGGGCCCTCGACGCGGCCCGGGAGGCGAAGCGGGAACTCCCCCTCGTCACCGTCTTCGGCGGGCCCCACCCCACCTTCTTCCGGGAATTCGCCCTCGAGGAGGGGGTGGATTACGCCTGCGTGGGGGAGGGGGAGGGGGCGCTGGTGGACCTGGCGGAGGCCCTCGACCGCGGCGGGGACCCCGCGGGCATCGCCAATCTGGCCCGACGGACCGGGGACGGGGGGCTGGTCCTCAACCCGCTGAGGCCGCTGGTGGCGGACCTGGACGCCCTGCCCGACCCCGACCGCGGCGTCTATTTCCAGTACGCCCCCCTGCGCGACCTCTCCTACAAGCGGTTCATGGTGAGCCGGGGATGCCCCTACAACTGCACCTACTGCTTCAACAAAGCCGCCAAGGGGCTGTACGCGGGCCTGGGCCCCTATGTCCGGCGCCGGAGTCCGGAGCGGGTGGTGGAGGAGATCCTCCGGGTGAGGTCCCGATACGGCATCCGGACCGCCGGATTCATCGACGACACCTTCACCACCGACAAGCGGTGGCTGACGGCCTTTCTGGACCTCTACCGGCGCGAAGTGTCCCTGCCGTTCACCTGCGTCGTCCGGATCAACGAGATCGACGAGGCGGCGGCCGAGGCGCTGGGGCGGGCGGGATGCACCTACGCCTCCTTCGGTCTGGAGGTGGGGAACGAACGCCTCCGCAATACCCTCCTCGGGCGGCAGATGTCCGACGGGGAGATCCGGGCCAAATCGGCCCTTCTCCACAAGGCGGGCGTCAAGTTCCTCACCTACAACATGTTCGGCGTGCCCGGCGAGACGCTGGAGGACGGCCTGAGCACGGTCCGCCTCAACGCCGAGATCGGGACCGATCTGGTGGGGGCCAGCGTCTTCCAACCCCTTCTCGGGACGGAGATCCACCGCACCTGCGTCCGGGAGGGGTATCTGGATCCCGAGTTCCCCCTGGACGCCCTCGACCGCATGACGGCCCGTTCGCCGTTCCGGAACATGCCCGACCTGCGGGCGCTGGAGAACCTCCAAAAACTGGCCTTCATCGGCGTCGCCTTTCCGCGCCTCATCCCCCTGCTGGGGCGGCTCGCCCGCCTCCCCCTGCGCCCCCTCTACGCCCTGCTCTACAAGGGCTCGCTTTTTCTGCGGTTCAAGGTGCGCTTCGGCCTCTCCACCCTGGAGACCCTGCGCCTGGGGATGGGCTCGAAGGGGCGGTTCGGATAGGACGCGGCACCCCCCTCCCCGCCCCTGTTCTCCTGCGGGAAGAGGGCTACCGGTCGGGAGGGGAGAGGGGGGCGTCCTCCCCGGCTTCCAACATCTTGACCTCCGCCGACTCGCGCAGGCGGTGGTCCCAGTCCTCCACCAGGGCCTCCAGCGTCTCCACCCCGGCCGCGCGGCGGGCCATCTCCCAGTCGGGGCTTCCGGGGCGGATGGAGTGGACGGGGTACTCGCGGCCGAGGAAATCGGACACCTGGGCGTCGGAGACCGCCACGAGGGGGGCGAACCGTTCGTCGATGTACCGCCCGACGATCAGCGCCCGGCGCACGGCGCCGCGATGCTCGGGGGAGTCGGGAAGGTCCGATTCCGCCAGGACCCGGAGGACCTGGTCGTCCGGGAAGGTGTAGACGGCGAACTTGACGATGTCCTGCAGGCGCAGTTTCTCCCTGATCACCCGGTCACGGGCCTCCTC
>DCUZ01000008.1:0-15313 GCA_002327305.1 Holophagales bacterium UBA2201
TTCCAGCGTTCCAGCGTTCCAGCGGAAAGGCGGAGCGCTCCACACTCCACGATCCACGCTCTGCCATTCCAAATCAAGGTATAATTTATATCCTAATATGACCTACCAGGTTCTCGCCCGCCGTTTGAGACCCCAGGACTTCGCCTCCCTCCTGAACCAGGAGGATGCGAAGGGCACCCTCACCAACGCCCTCAAGAACGGGCGCGCGGCCCACGCCTACCTCTTCCACGGGCCCCGCGGCACCGGTAAGACCACCGTGGCGCGCATTTTCGCCAAATGCCTCAACTGCCACGGCGGCATCACCGCCACCCCCTGCCTCTCCTGCCTTTCGTGCCTCGAGATCGCCGCCGGGACGGCCGTGGACGTCCACGAGATCGACGGCGCCACCTACACCAAGGCGGAGGATATGCGGGAGATCATGGGGATGGTGGTCCTCCCCCCGGCGCGCGACCGGTTCAAGGTCTACATCATCGACGAGGTCCAGATGCTCTCCAACCACGCCTTCAACGCCTTGTTGAAGACGCTGGAGGAGCCCCCGCCCCACGCGGTCTTCGTCTTCGCCACCACCGAGAAGCACAAGATCCCGGCCACCATCCTCTCCCGCTGCCAGGTGTTCGGCTTCCACCTCCTGCCGGTGGAGATGATCAAGGGCTATTTGGGAGAGGTGCTGAAGGGGGAGGGCCTCAAGGCCTCCGACGCGGTCCTCCACCGCCTCGCCCGCGCCGGCGGCGGCTCGGTGCGGGACACCCTCTCCCTGCTCGACCAGGTGATCAACCTCTGCGGGAAGGAACTGGACGAATCGGTGGTGGTGGGGATGCTGGGGGAGACCCGCGTGGAGGATTTCGCCCGCCTCCTCCTGATGGTCTCCCGGCAGGAGAGCGCCTCGATCGTCCGCACCCTGCGCGGCGTGCGCGAACGGGGGGAGGACCTCCTCCAGTTCTTCCAGGCCTTCGTGGGGTTTCTGCGGACGGTCCTCTCGACCCACCTCCAGTTGGAGGACGACACCTACACCGAGGCGGAGCGCGGGGAGGTGAAGCGGTGCGCCGCGGCCCTCTCGTACGAGGAGTGCCTGCGCGCCTACAACCTCTGCATCGAGAATCTCCCCCTCGTCCAGCGGACCGAATACCCCCACCTGGCCGTGGAGCTCCTCTTCCTCAAATTGGCCGAACTGCCCAAACTGGCCCGCCTCGAGGAACTGATCGCCTCCGGCGACGTGCGCCGCGTCCCCGTGGGGATGCCGGCGGCGCAGGCGCCCCCCCCACCGGAGCGGAAGAAGACGAAGAAGGCCCAATTGATCGAGATGCTGGAGGCGGAGAAGGCCTTCCTGGCCGGCTACCTGCAGGATGCCAATTTCAAGGAATCGGCCGGGGCCCTCGAGATCCTCTTCGCCCCCAAGTCCCGCCGGGCCCACGACCGCTGCGCGGAGAAGGAGAACCTGGACTGCATCGCGAAGGCGGCCGGGGAGATCTGGGGGGGCGCCGTGAAGGTGACGGTGGGGATGGACGAGGCGGTCCAGCAGGCCCTCGACACGCGCATCAAGAAGGACCCCGCCATCCAGGCCCTCATCCGCGGGACGCAGGCCACGGTGGAGGAGGTCGAGTACCTTTCGGATCAGGAGGACGATAGCGATGAACATTAAAAAACTGATGAAACAGGCCCAGCAGATGCAGGAGGAGATGCAGGAACGGCTCAAAACGGTGGAGGTGGAGGGAAGCGCCGGCGGCGGCGTGGTGAAGGTCACCGTCAACGGGCACAAGGAGCTCATCAAGGTCGGCCTCGACCCCGAGATCCTCAAACCGGAGGAGAAGGAGATGGTGGAGGACCTCATCCTGGCCGCCGTCAAGGACGCCCAGGAAAAGGCCGACGCCCAGGTGCAGGGGATGCTGGGGGCGTTGACGGGGGGCATGGGCTTTTAGATGGGCCCCCTCGACGCCCTCATCGAGGCCTTCCGGGCCCTCCCCGGGGTGGGCCGCAAGACGGCCACCCGGTACGCCTTTCACATCCTGCGCGAGAAACCGGAAGCGGTCCGGGGCCTGGCCGACGCCCTGGTCGCCGTCAAGGAGAGCCTGCGTCCCTGCTCGGTTTGCCGCTGCTTCTCGGAGGCCGACCCTTGCCCCCTGTGTTCCGACCCGGAACGCGCAGGAACGCAGCTGTGCGTGGTGGAGGACACCCGGGACGTCCTCCTCGTGGAGCGGTTGGGCGGCTATCGGGGGCGTTATCACGTCCTCGGCGGCCTTCTGGCCCCCCTCAAGGGGGTCCAGCCGGAGCATCTGGCCGTGGACGGCCTCCTTCAGCGTCTCGACGGCGGGGGGGTGGACGAGGTGATCCTGGCCCTCTCCCCCACCGTGGAGGGGCTGACCACGGCCCGTTACCTGGAAAACATCCTCAAAGGGCGGGGGGTGAGGGTCTCGGAATTGGCCCGCGGGCTGGCCGTGGGGACCGACCTCGAATATGCCGACGAGGCGACGCTCGCGCTGGCCCTGGAGGGGCGCACCACCGTCCTTCCGTAAGAGTTGCATTTTGCCGTTCAATATGGTAAAACCATAGGTCCGAAAGGGGGAAAGTGCATGCCTGGCTACGATCTCATCATGTATGATGAGGAATTTCAGCGCATAAAGGAGATTCTCTCCCGCCTACGCATGGAGACCAACGCCAAGGTCGCCTTCCTCGTGGACAAGAACGGGCAGCAGATCGCGGCCCAGGGGGACCTCGAGGGATTGGATACCACTTCTCTGGCGTCCCTCACCGCCGGCAACGTGGCCGCCACCGACGGGCTGGCCCGCCTCATCGGCGAAAAGGAGTTCTCCGTCCTGTTCCACGAGGGGGAGAGGGACAACATCCACATCTCCATCGTCGGTCAGCGGGTCATCCTCGTCGTCATCTTCGACGAGCGCTCCTCCCTCGGCCTCGTCCGCCTCCGGGTGAAGAAGGCCAGCCAGGAGCTGGAGCGGGTCTTCGACGACATCCTGAAAAAGGTCGAGAAGGAAAAGGAATCCATGACCGCCGGTTTCGAATCCCCCTTCGCCGAGATCACCGACGAGGACATCGACGCCCTCTTCTCCGAATGACCTTCATCAATTATTCCGCCCGCGAGATCAACATCAAGCTGGTCTATTACGGCCCCGGCCTCGGGGGGAAGACCACCAACCTGCAGTGGATCTACAACAAGACCGATCCGGACACCAAGGGGAAGATGATCTCGCTCGCCACGGAAACCGACCGCACCCTCTTCTTCGACTTCCTGCCCCTCGACCTCGGCACCGTGCGCGGCTTCAAAACGCGGTTCCACCTCTACACCGTCCCCGGTCAGGTGTTCTACGACGCCTCCCGCAAGTTGATCCTGAAGGGGGCCGACGGCATCGTCTTCGTCGCCGACTCGCAGGAGGCGCGCATGGAGGCCAACATCGAGGCCCTCAAGAACCTCGAGAAGAACCTCCGCGACCAGGGCTACGACCTGCGCACCATGCCCTACGCCCTGCAGTTCAACAAGCGCGACCTCCCCTCCGCCGTCTCGGTGGAGGAAATGTACCGGCTCCTCAACTACAAGGAGGAGCCGACCTTCGAGGGGATCGCCACCAAGGGCGTGGGCGTCTTCGAGACCCTCAAGTCCATCGCCAAACTCGTCCTGATGGAACTCAAGAAAAAATAATTTCCCCGCCCAACCGAAGTGCGCAGTTACGCAAAAGCGTAAGTGCGCGGTGGCGTTGCCGGCATCCCGCAGGGGAGCATCGCGATGCGCCCGGGGAGGGTTCGGCATCGGCATCGGTTTTGGATATCCATGAAGTGAAAAAAATCAGCCTGACATCAGGCTGACGGGTGGTGCGATCGGAAACCCGCAACCCGGGGAGGAAGCAGGAACGGCCCAAAGGGCCGGTCCCGCTCCTCCACAAGGGGTTTGCGGGTGGAGCGGGCGAAGCTACTTCTTCTTGGCGACTTTCTTCTTGGCGACCTTCTTGGCCACCTTCTTCTTGGGGGCCACCTTCTTGGCGACCTTCTTCTTCGGGGCGGCCTTCTTCTTCGGGGCGGCCTTCTTCACGACTTTCTTCTTGGCAACGGGCATGATCTCTCCTTTCTTGCATCCGTCGTTTTCCGGAGGAGCGGAACGCCGGGCTTCCGTTTTCCGCTCCCGCCGGGCGGCGTGTTGCGTTTCGCCACGACTCCATGATAACCGATTATTTCCAGTTGTCAATATTTTTCTTCACGATCCGTCGGAATCTGAATCGGTATCGGCATCGGAATCGGTTTTGAAATGCTCGAATTCCGAGAAAGAATTCGTCTCGCAATTTCTTCAACGATAACTATTTCTGCATTGCTTGCTTCGTCGGAAGCGGCAGTCCCCCGCACCCGCCCGGCAGTGCGCTGTTCGCCCTCCTCCACCGAGGAGCGAAAGCGCGACGAACGACGCCGGGCCCAGACCGAGCACCAAGGACGACCGTTCGGTATCGGCTTTCGATTGAATAAGAATCCGATGGCGAATGCCGATCCCGATTCCGATCTCGAAAAGAAATCTATGGGGCGGAGCGAGGGGGGGCGAAGAGCGACTGGTGGGCGCGGAAGCGGAAACTCATCTGCACCAGGACGACGCCGAGGGCGGCGAGCGTGGCGAGCCATCCCGCGACCGCGCCGGCGTAGGGAACGGCGCGCAGGAGCGTCACGGCGAACCAGCCGGCGAAGAGGCAGGGAACGGGGCCCCATCGCCGGACGAGAAGGGCGCCGACGGTCCAGAACACCACCACCATGCCGTAGGCCTTGGCAAGGAAGAAGAAGGCGAGGAGGGAGAGGAGGAGCGGATACCCCACCACGAGTTGGAGCATGAAGAAGAAGAGGGTGAAGAGGAGGAAGAAGATGACCAGGGCGGCGAGCCCCACCGAAGCGGCGAGAAGGGGGCGGTCGCGCAGGACCACCTGCCCGGTGGCCATCTGCGCCGGGAGGAAGGCGGACAGGATGAAGGCGAGGAAAAGCCAGAAGAGGGCGAGGGCGATCTGCGACGGGAGCCTCTGCCCCTCCATCCCCATCGGGGCGATCAGGGTCTCGGTCCCGGTGACGACGGCCCCCTCCTCCTTGCGCAGGGTCCCGAAGAGGATGAAGAGGTCGCGCACCACGGCGCCCGGCTTCAGCGTGCAGGTGCCCCCCACCACGTAGACGCGGCCGTCCACCCTCCCCCCCACGGTCAGGGAACCGAACAGCACGGTGACGTCGCGTCGCGCGTCCTCCTTCACCTCCAGCGGAGCGAAGAAAGCGACCACGCTCTCCTGGGCCGGGGCCGCCGACGCGGCCAGGACGACGAGAAGGAGCGCCGCGGCGGACCTCATGCCCGCTGGAGCAGGCGGCGCATCCCCCACCCCGCCGCCGCCAAACCCGACAGGACGGCCAGAACGGCGGCCCAGCCCCCCTGCTGGAAGAGGGCGCGGCTGAAGGGGGTGAGAACGCCGAACGAGGAGAGGAGCTCGGCCCAGGGCTCGGGGTCCACCAGGCCGTGAAGCGCCAGGAAGACCGCCAGCACCAAGCACCCCGCGACGGCGAGGAGGACCCGGTCCCTCCGCCTCGGGACGACGGGAGGGACAAAGGGGGCGTCCAGGCGGAAGGCCGCCGTCTCGGCCGGCGCCCTCAGCGCCTCCACGGCGGCCCGCTGGAGGGCCAGTTCGCGCGCGCAGGCGGCGCAGGAGGCGAAGTGGGCGAGGGCTTCCGCCGGCGCTCCCGCGCCGTCGGCGTGGTCGATGAGGGCGTTGACCCAGCGCTCACACGGATCCATGGGATTCCTCCAGCCGTTCGCCCAGCATCCGCCGCGCCTTGAAGATGCGGTTCTTCACCGTCCCCAGGGGGAGGCCCAGCAGGGCGGCGATCTCGTCATAGGACATCTCGAGGTCGTGGCGCAGGGTGAGGATGTGGGCGTGGTCGTCGGGCAGGGCGCGCAACCCCTCCCACAGGCGGCGGTCGCGCTCCATCCGCAGGACATGTCCCAGGGGGGTGTGGGGGTCCCGCGCCGCGTCGGGGTGGAGCTCCACGGTGATGGCGTGCCGCTTGCGCAGGAAATCAATGCTGAGGTTCATGGCAATCCGGTAAAGCCAGGTGGAGAACTGGCGGGTCTGGTCGAAGGACTCCAGGGCCACGTAGGCGCGGAGGAACACCTCCTGCGCCAGTTCGCGGGCATCGTCCAGGTTGCCGGTCCGGTGGGCCAGGAACCGGACGATGCGAACCTGATACCGCTCCACGAGGCCGGCAAATTGATCCGGGTCGCCCCGGAGGGTTTCCTGCGCGAGCAGGGCGTCGGGCTTCTCTTCACACATGGTTGTACGGAGTCGCGGTTGCAAAGTTTAGGCGCCTTATAGTATAACCCCTTCGGTGCCCATCGAGCTTGTCCTCATCATCGCCCTCTTTTTCCTCTCCGCGGGGTTCTCCGCTTCGGAGACGGCCCTGACGGCGCTCACTCCCACGGCCCTCGAGCGCCTGGTGGAACGCGGGGGGAAGCGGGGCCTGGCGCTCTGGCAGCGCCACCCCCTGCGCATCCTCATCACCATCCTCGTGGGGAACAACGCCGCCAACATGGCCGCGGCGGCCCTGGCCACCCTCCTGGCGGAGGAGCGGTTCCGGAATTTCGGCGTGGCCGTCGGGGTGGGCATCCTCACCCTCGCCCTCATCCTGTTCGGCGAGATCGTCCCCAAGTCCCTGGCCAAGAAGCACAGCGTCACCGCGGCCCCCTGGGCCATCGCCTTCCTCCGGTTCTTCTATTATCCGCTCCTCCCCGTCACCCTCGTCCTCCACCGTTTCGTCCAGCTCTTCGCCTTCGGCGCCGAGGAGGGGTTCGAGGAGCGGGACCTCATCTACGCCATCCGCCTCTCCTCCCGTAAGGGGATCGTCCCGGGCGACCGGGCGCGGATGATGCTCTCCATCGTCCAGTTGGAGAACCTGCGCGCCCGGGAGATCATGGTCCCCCGCACCAAGGCCCTCTACCGGGACCTGGACACCCCCCGGGAGGAGCTGGCGCGCGCCTTCCAGGAGAGCGGCCACTCCCGGATGCCCGTTTTCCGCGGGCGCGAGGACAACATCGTGGGCATCCTCCACGCCAAGGACCTCCTCCGGTTCGCCGTCCCGGTGCCGTCGTTGCTCAAGCCCCCCCTTTTCATCCCCGACGGGAAACGGGCCCCCCAGATCCTGAGGGACATGCAGCGCCTCCACCAGCACCTGGCGGTGGTGGTGGACGAGTTCGGCGCCTTCGCCGGAATCGTGACGCTGGAGGACATTCTGGAGGAGATCGTGGGGGAGATCCAGGACGAGTTCGACAACGAGACCCCCGGAGTGCGCCGGGTGGGACCGGACGAGGTGGTGTTCGCCGGCGGCACCGGCCTCGCGACGGTATCCCGCGCCCTGGAAACCGTCTTTCCCGTGGCCGTTCACTACGAGACGCTGGGGGGATTTCTGACGGACCGGCTGGGGCGCGTCGGGAGGAACGGGGACCGGGTGGAGGAACAGGGATGGGGATTCGAGGTGGTGGACGCCGACCCGCGGCAGATCATCCGGGTGCGGGCCCGCCGTCTCCCGACAGGCCGCGGCACGCCGCCATGAAACGCTCCCGCAGGGAGGGGTCGGAGATCGCGGCGGCCGCGGCGGCCGCCTCGGGCGCGAGGGCGCGGGGCCGGCGGACGGGGGGCGGCGCGGCGGGGATGGGACAGGGACCGAGTTCCCATCGCACCCCCGACACCATCTCCGCTCCCAGGAAGGACCGGAGGCGTTTGAGGAGCTCGGCCCGTTCGGACCGCAACCGGGGCAGGAGCGCCTGGTCCCCGACCGTCAGCGTCAGCATTCCGCGGCGGTCCAGCCTCTTCGGCGCCACCGCCTCCCGGCCCAGGGGGCCCGCCAGGGAGGGCCAGGCCCGGCGCACCCATTCCAGGGCCCGGCGGGACGGGTCGTCGGGGACCGGGGAGGGGTCGAAACACTCTCGCAGGGGCAACCAGGTCATGCGGAGGGTAGTGTAGCCCATGCCGCTGCTCGAAATCAACGCCCTCGAGAAACGCTACGGCCGGGTCAGGGCGCTCGACGGGCTCACCCTCTCGGCGGAGCCGGGGATCTACGGGCTCATCGGCCCCAACGGGGCGGGGAAGACCACCGCCCTCTCCATCGTCCTGGGCATCCTCCGCCCCGACGGGGGGAGGGTGCGCGTGGACGGGAGGGACCCGGTACGCGATCCCCTCGGGGTCAAGCGCGTCACCGGCTACCTGCCCGAGGAACCCTTTTTCTACGACTACCTGACCGGAGCCGAGACGCTGTCCCTGGCCGCCAGCGCCCACCGGGCCGCCTGGCGGGCCGACGCCTTCCTGCGCGAGTGGACCGAAGCCCTGGAGATGGACGGCCACCTGGACCAGCTGGTGGGGCATTATTCCCACGGAATGCGGCAAAAACTGGGGCTCCTCCTCTCCATTCTCCACCGGCCCCGCCTCCTCCTCTGGGACGAGCCCTTCGTGGGCCTCGACTTTCCCAGCCAGGAGCGGGTGCGGCGGCTGATGGAGGCGCTGAAGACGCGGGGGTGCGCCATCATCCTCTCCACCCACGTCCTTCCCCTGGTGGAGGCCGCGGCCGACCGGGTGGGTTTCATCCTGGAGGGGCGCCTCCGGTGGGAAGGGGAAAATCCCGGCTCGTTGTCTCGGTTTTTCCATGGGGATCCAGGGAACGATCCCGATGCCTGAGCCGCCGCCGACCCCGGCGGCGCCGTCGGGCGGGGAGGGGTAGATTGCTCCCCCTTCCTCTGCTGTTTTTGAAGAACCAGGCGCGCGAGCGCCCCCTCCTTTTCGGGACCCGGGCGTTCGCGGCGGCCATCTTCGGCGCGGGCGCGGTGGCCCTCTCCTTCTGGGCCGGCGCCCGCCTGCGCACGGGAACGGCCGGGCTGGAGGCCGCCGTCCCCCTCCTCTTCCACCGCGGGTTCACCCTCCTCCTGCACACCCTTTTGACGGCTTTGTTCCCGCTGATGGTCATCAGCCACTCGGTGACGGCCCTGGCCTGCCTGTTCAAGAACGCCGACGCCCCGTTCCTCCTCTCCCTCCCCCTCTCCCCTGCCCGGCTCTTCGCCTCCAGGGGCGCGAAGATCTACTTCACCGCCACGGGCTACTTCTACCTCATGGCCGCGCCCTTCTTCTGGGGGTTCGGGGGGGGCGCCGCGACGGCGAGGGCCATGGTTCCCCTCACCCTGTTCCTCCTCGCCACCTTCGGGGCGGGGATGCTGTTCATCCTGGCGCTGGCCGCCGCGTTCCGCATCGCGACCCTGCACCGCGCGTTCTCCTTCTTCTTCGCCCTGTTCGCGGTCCTGTTCATCCTGGTCTTTCGGGACCTGCGGCCCGAGACCCTGGCGGTCTCTCCCGCCGCCTTCCTCCTGGCCCTCAGCCGCCCCCCCGCGGCCCCCTGGATGCCCTCCTGGCCCGCGGCCAACGCCCTCTCCGGCGGCCCCCTCGCTCCGCCCGCCCTTCTCCTGCCCGCCGGGGTGTTGTGCGCGGGGGCGTTCCTGGCGTTCCGCTTCGGCTATTTCCGCCTCTATTCCCGGTCCCGGTCCCAGGGGCGGCAGCAGAAGGAGACCCTCTCCCCCCGGCTCCGCGGACGGCGGTTCCTCTCCAACGCCATCCTCAAGGAGTGGCTCTCGCTGTCGCGCCATCCCACCCGGATGGCGCAGGTCATGCTCATGGCCAGCCTGCTGTTCCTGTACATGGCCAACTTCGCGGTCCTCCCCATGCGGGCCGACCCCGTCTTCGGCGGCCTCTATCGCGGCCTCCACCTTTTCCTCTCGGGGTTCATCCTCTCCGCCCTCGGTCTCCGGTTCGCCTTTCCGGCCCCGTCGCTCGAGGGGCCGGCCATCCGGTTCCTGCGGGGGCTCCCCGTTTCCGGCCGGACGCTCTGCGCGGCGAGGACGATCGCCTATGCCCTCCCCCTGGCCGGCGTGGCGCTGGTTTTGAACCTCGCGGCGTGGTGGGGACTGGGACTTTCTGCGCCCGAATTCGCGGCTTTTGCCGCCACCGGCGCGGCCTTGGCCGCGGTGTTCGCCGCTGCGGGGGTGGCGGCCGGCTCCATCCACCCGCGGTACGGGAACCCCGATCCCCTCCAGGTGGGCTTCTCGCCCGAGGGGCTGGGCTACTTTTTTGTCTGTCTCGGGATCACGGCGGCCGTCACCTGGGCCTATGTCAGGGATGCCGTGCGTCTGATGCTGGGCTGAGGCTCAGGTGAGGAGCATCTCCTTGAAGGTGTCCAGCGCCCGCTGGAGACCGTGGAGGGTGGCCACCTGGAAGAAGGGCGTCCCCAGGCAGAAGATGTCGGGGCGCTTGATCCGCAGGACCGAGGGGATCTGCGCCAGGGAGGCCTCCGCCCCCAGGACCACCTTGATGGAGAGCTTCTCCGCCGTCTTGAGGCACTCGGCCAGCTTCTCCGGCCCCACGGTCCCCTTCATCGTCCCCGCGGTGTCGAATTCCACCATGGGGAAACCCAGCTTGGAGGCGGCCTTCAATTGGTCGAGGTCGGGCTCCAGGCGCACCTTCATGGCGGTGCGGGTGAGGGGGAAGGAGGCCAGGAGCTCCCTCAACTGCTCCGCGAACAGGAGCAGATCGAGGCAGGTGTCGGCCCGCTGGAGGTTGGCGAAAGTGACGAGCGGGGGCTCGAGGGAGAGGATCTCGCGCATATAGTCGGGCGTGGTCCCCACCTGGACGTCCAGGGGCAGGTGGAGGTAGCGTCTCAGCGCGGCGATCTCCTCCCGCAATTCCGGGTCCCAGGCCACCGACAGGTAGGCCAGCCCCCGGAACTGCAGGGGGGCGAAATAGGTGGGGAGGGCGAACCCCAGCTCCGGATGGGTCTTGCGAAGGGCCTGGTAGGGGACGGCGCTGACGGCCAGCTGCATGGTCGGGTGGGGGACGGCCCGGGGGGCGGTCAGAAAAGGACCTGGGTCACGAAGAACTGCTCCACGGTGGTCTCCCCCTCCGCCAGGCTCTTGGCGGCGGTCATGTCGAAGGTGAAGCGGCCCGCGGCCGCGCCGGAGGTGGTGGAGAGGTAGAGCTCCAGGGCCGTGACACTCTGCTTTTTCAGTTCCCGGAGCTCGTTCATCACCCGGGCGGAGGCGGTGAGGGCGTTGAAGACATCCTTCTCGTTGTCGGTGGTCATGTTGATTCGGACGGTGGAGGGGGTGCTCCCCTGAATGATTTTGTATTCGAAAAGGTTGACGTTCTCGAAGATCTTGGCGAAGGCCCGCCGGACCGATTCGTCGGAGAATTCGGCCTCCTTGCTCTTGCCGGCCGCGGGCTTGGCCGTGGTGGTCCCCAGGGTTGAGGGACTGCTGAGCTCGCCCCCCCCCTTGGCGATCTGTCCCAGGGAGGTGACCTTGGGCTGGGTGGGCACCGCCGGGGACGTCCCGTCGGTGATGACCTCGGCGTCGATCCCCGACTTGTTGGCCTGCTCGGTCTTGGCCGTGTCGATCAGTTCGGCGTCCACGGAAATGACCGTGCCGTTGGCCAGGGTGATGATGGCCATCCCCCGGTCCACGCGGTACTTTTCCCTCGCCTGATAGGTGGAGCCGTCCTTCAGGTAGATGATGTAGGGGAACAGCGCCGCCGAAAAGGCAAGGAACACGAGGAAGATGAGGAGTCGTTTCATGGCATGCCTCCCGTGGTATTATACCACCGTGTTCCCCCGCCGGCCGTGGACCGTCCTCCTGCTCCTCCGTCAGCGGCGGCGCCGGGCCATCGCCCTGACCGGCATCGCCCTCGGAATCGCCGTCCTGGTGGTGGTGGTCGCGCTCATGGACGGCTACCGGCGGGGCCTCTACGAGCGCTACTCCCGCCTCTACCCCCCCCTCCTGCTCGAGCCGCTCCATCCCTCGGACCCCCTTCCCCCCGAATTCGCCTCCCGGGCCGCCGTCGCCGGGGTCCGCTTCCTGCCGGGGTTCCTGTTCACCCGCCCCGGCAACCCGGGCGAGTTCGTCCAGGTGAAGGCGGTGGAGGGACTGGCGGGCGTGGAGGTGGGAGCCGAACTGGCCCGGCAGCTGGATGTGCGGGAGGGGGACGCTTTGCAGTTGATGGTCTCGGGGGAGGGGCGTCCCCGCCTCACCGGCCTCACCGTCGACCGGGTCTTTTCCAGCGGCCTCTACGAGGTGGACCGGCGGTGGGTGCGCATTCCGGCCCGCCCCGAGCTGGCCGGCGGCGCCTTTTTCTGGGAGGTGACGCCGCACACCCGGGGCGATTACGAGGCCCTCGCCGCGCTCCGGGAACCGCTCGCCCCGCGCTTCACCCTCCTGACGCTGGAAGACCTCAACGGCGACCTCTTCGCCTCGCTGGCCATGCAGGAGTGGAGCATGGTGCTGGTCCTGGGCCTGATCACCATGGTGGCGGCCTTCCAGGTCCTCTCCCGGCTCCTCCTGGACTTCCGCGAACGGGAGCGGACCCTGGGCATCCTCCTGGCCCTGGGGATGACGCCCCGGCGCCTCGCCGGGGCCTTCTTCGCCTACGGGACCTGGGTGGGGGCGTGGGGGGTGGGGACGGGCCTCCTGGCGGGGGCGGCCGTTTCGACGGCCCTGAACCTATCCGGCCTGCTGACCTTCGGGGAGGGGCTGGCGAAGGTCTATCTGGTGGACCGCATCACCCTGGTCCTGGAACCGGCCCACCTGGCGCTCCTGGGGGCGGGGGGGGTGGCGCTGGTGGCGTTGGCCTCGGCGGCCGTCCTCCCGCGGTTCTTCCGGCTGGAGCCCCTGGAGGCGCTGCGGTTCGAATGAGGGGGGATTACGATCGGCAAAAGGGTGAATCTGCGGATCAACGGTTAATAACGGCGAGAGGGGCGAGAAAAGCGAGAAAGGCGAGAAAAGCGAGAAAGGCGAGAAAAGCGAGAAAGGCGAGAAAGGCGAGAAAGACCAGAAAGACTAGAAAGACTTTACTCCGCCTCGTAGACATCGGGTGGATAGAACTTTTGATCGCCGGCGGCGTATTAATCCCCATGAGGAGACCTGCATGAACGCTATCCAAGTATTTGTCAAGACTTTCATCGAGCCGGCCAAGGCCTTCGCCGCGCTGAAGGAGAAGCCCTTCGTCGCCCTGGCCATGACCGTCATGCTCCTGGCCACTTTGGGGACCGTGTGGGTGGTCACCACGCACCTGGACGAGGGGGCGATGCGGGGGCAGATGCGCGAGGCCATGGAAAAGCACGGCCGGACGATGACCGACGCCCAGCTCGACGAGATGATGGCCGGGCAGGCCAAATTCCGGTGGCTGGGCGCCCCCATCGCCACCACAGGCGCCGCGATCGTCTACCTGCTCGTCGCCCTGGTCTTTTTCCTGGTTTTCAAGATGCTGGATTCCGACATGAGCTACAAGCAGTCGCTGTCGGTCACGGTCCACGGCTTCCTGCCCGGGCTCATCGGCGCCGTGCTTCTGATCGCGCTGATCCTCAAGGCCGGGACGGTGGACCCGCAGGCGGCCGAAACCCTCCTCAAATCCAACCTGGGCTTCCTGGCCGATCCCGACAGCCAGAAGATCCTCTTTAAACTGTTGAGCTCCATCGACCTCTTCTCCCTCTGGTCGCTCGGCCTCCTCACCCTCGGCTTCGGCACCGTCACCGGCAAGGGCTGGAAGGGCGCCCTTCCCGTCACGGTCGGCCTCTGGGCCCTCTACCTGGCCGGCAAGATCGGCCTCGCCATGGTGTTCGGGCGATGAAGAAGTTCCTCCTGATCGGCGGCGGCGTCCTCCTCCTCGTCGCCATCGTCGTCGGGTCCATGATGGGGGACGGCAAGAAGGCCAAGGAGGTCTATATCGAGAAGGTGGAGAAGAAGACCGTCTCGCAGACCGTCATGGCCTCGGGCGAGATCCAGCCCCTCAACCAGGTCAACATCCAGGCCGACGTGGTGGCCCGGATCATCAAGCTCCACTTCAAGGAGGGGGACTGGGTGAGGAAGGGCCAGCGCCTGGTGGACCTGGAGAAGGACCAGTATCTCCTCCAGCGGGACCAGATGCAGTCCACCCTGCAGGCCACCCGGGCCTCGCTGGTCATGGCCGAGGCCTCCCTCGTGGAGGTCCGGGCCCGGTACGAGAGGGCAAAGAACCTGGTCGCCGAAAAATTGCTCCAGGAGGAGCAGTTGGAGTCCGCCGAGGCGGCCTATAAGTCCGCCGTCGCCCGGGTGGACTCCTCCCGCGAGGACATCAAGCGCGTGCAGAAGATGCTGGACGAGGCGGAAGACCGTCTCACCAAGACCACCATCGTCAGCCCCATGGACGGCAAGGTGGTGAACCTGGCCATGAAGGAGGGCGAGGTGGTGGTCTCCGGCATGGGCATCCCCGGCTCCATCGTCGCCGTCGTGGCCGACCTGGCCGAGATCCTCGGCGAAGTGGACGTGGTGGAGAGCGAGATCGCCAAGGTCAAATTGGGGATGCCGGCCCGCATCGAGGTGGACGCCCTCCCCGGCACGACCTTCCAGGGGGCGGTGACGGAAATCGCCGAATCGGCGACCAAGGTGTCGGATGTCTCCTATTTCAAGGTGAAGATCCGCCTGGCCGAGCCCGGCGGGGCCCTCAAGCCCGGCATGACGGCCAAAGCCAAGATCGTCATCGAGGAAAAAACCGATGTCCTGGCGGTCCCCGTGCAGGCGGTGGCGGAGAAGGACGGCAAGAAGCACGCCTTCGTCGCCGAAGGCGCCAAGAAGAAGAAGGCCAAGAAGGTGGAGGTGACCACGGGCCTCTCCGACAATCTCAATATCGAGGTGGTCACCGGCCTGAAGGAGGGCGACCGCGTCGTCACCGGTCCCTCGCGCGTCCTGAAAGACCTGGCCGACGATGCCCCGCTGAAGGAGAAAAAGAAGGACGACGGGGAGAAAGAAAAGGGCGAAAGCGAAGTCAAGGTGGAAGTGGACTGATGATGGACGATTCCCTGCTCATCGGCATCAACGAAGTCACCAAGCGCTATGCCACCGGAAGCGCAGAGGTGTGGGCCCTCAACGGGGTGACCCTCGCCATCCGCAAGGGTGAATATGTGGCCATCATGGGCCCCTCGGGGTCCGGCAAATCCACCCTCATGAACATCCTGGGGTGCCTCGACGTCCCCAGCGGCGGGACCTACTACCTCAATGGAGAGGAGGTGGAGAAGGCCACGGATGACGAGCTCGCCCGCATCCGCAACAAGGAGATCGGGTTCGTCTTCCAGAGCTTCAACCTCCTCCCCCGGACCCAGGCGATGGCCAACGTGGAATTGCCCCTCATCTACGCCGGGATCCCCCGCAGGGAGCGCCACCAGCGCGCCATGGAAGCGCTGGAGAAGGTGGGCATCGGCCAACGGGCCCACCATCTCCCCTCCGAGCTCTCCGGCGGCGAGC
>DCUZ01000008.1:15372-15581 GCA_002327305.1 Holophagales bacterium UBA2201
CATCCTGGTCACCCACGAGCACGACGTCGGCGCCCACGCCCGCCGCATGGTGCGCCTGAAGGATGGATTGATCGTGGAGGATAAGGCCCAATGATTGGGCCCCGGGAAAAAGCCGCCAAGCATCTTTTTCCCGGGCGGGAGAGGGTTACCCCTCTCCCGCCAAGGGAAGTGAATTCCCTTGGTGCCACCCTCACCCCAAGCCGGGGCTT
>DCUZ01000044.1 GCA_002327305.1 Holophagales bacterium UBA2201
CAACCGTAGCCGGAGACGACGACCGTACGGCCGGCGATGAGGCGGTTCGTGGCACGGATGATGCCGTCGATCGTCGACTGGCCGGCGCCGTAGCGGTTGTCGAAGAGGTGCTTGGTCAGGGCGTCGTTGACCGCGATGACGGGGAACGGGAGGACCCCCTCGCGCGCCATGGCCTTGAGGCGGATGACGCCGGTGGTGGTCTCCTCGGTGGAACCCAGGATGCCCCCGAGAAGGCGTTCGCGGTCGGCCGGGGTGAGGCCGTTGATCCACTCGGCCACCACGGGGTGCAGGGCGCCGGCGGTCCGGTGGACCACCGCCGTGATGGAGGAGACCAGGTCGGCCCCGTCGTCCATCGTGATGCGGGGGAAGTGTTTGAGGCACGCCAGGATGTGGGCGTAGTAGGAGGCGTTGTCCTCGCCGCGGACGGCGAAGACCTCGATGCCCTGCTCCACGAGGGCGGCGGCCACGTCGTCCTGCGTGGAGAGGGGGTTGGAGGCGCACAGCCGGACCTTCGCCCCGCCGGCGGCAAGGGCATGCATGAGGTTGGCCGTCTCGCTGGTGACATGGAGGCAGGCCGAGAGGTGGAGCCCCTCGAGGGGGCGCTCCCTGGTAAAGCGCTCCCGGATGAGGCCGAGGACCGGCATCTGCCGGCCGGCCCAGGCGATGCGCTTTTTCCCGTCTCCCGCCAATTGGCGGTTGCGAACGTCGAATTCCATGGAACCCTCCTTGCGGATTACGCCTTGACGGCGTCCTTCAGATCTTGGACCTTGTCGGTGCGCTCCCAGGTGAACCCGCTCCCGGTGCGGCCGAAGTGGCCGTAGGAGGCGGTCTTGAGATAGATGGGCCGAAGCAGGTTGAGGTGCCGGATGATCCCCTTGGGGGTCAGGGGGAACACCTCGCGGACGGCCCGGGTGAGCCGGTCTTCGCGGACGGCGGAGGTGCCGAACGTATCCACCATCACGGAGACGGGCTCGGCCACGCCGATGGCGTAGGCCAGTTGGACGAGGCATTTCTTGGCCAGCTTGGCCGCCACCAGGTTCTTGGCCACGTAGCGGGCCATGTAGGTGGCGGAGCGGTCCACCTTGGTGGGGTCCTTCCCGGAGAAGGCGCCGCCGCCGTGGGGGGCCATGCCGCCGTAGGTGTCCACGATGATCTTGCGGCCGGTCATTCCGGTGTCGGACTGCGGGCCGCCCACGACGAACTTGCCGGTGGGGTTGACGAGGAATTTCGTCCGGCGGTCCATCAGTTTCGCGGGCAGGACGGCCAGGGCCACCTTCTCGATCATCTCCTCGCGCGCGGCGCGGGTGATGTGATGGCCGGTCTTGTCCAGGATGTCCTCCGTGTGCTGGCTGGAGAGGACCACGGTGTCGATGCGGACGGCTTTGTCGCCCTGGTACTCCACGGTCACCTGCGACTTCCCGTCCGGCCCCAGGTAGGGCAGAAGGCCCGTCTTGCGCACTTCAGCCAGCCGCTGGGTGAGGCGGTGGGCCAGCATGATGGGCAGGGGCATCAGTTCCTTCGTCTCGTCGCAGGCGTAGCCCACCATCAGCCCCTGGTCGCCGGCCCCGCCGGTGTCCACGCCCTGGGCGATGTCGGGGGACTGCCGCCCGATGGCGTTCAATATGGCGCAGGTCTGGTGATTGAATCCGTATTTGGCGTCGGTGTAGCCGATGTCGCGGATGAGGTTCCGGACCAGGTCCGGGATCTCGACATAGGTCTTCGTGGTGATCTCGCCGCCCACGATGACGAGGCCGACGGAGATGAAACTCTCGCAGGCCACGCGCCCCCTGGGGTCGGCCTTGAGGACCTCGTCCAGAATGGCGTCGGAGATCTGGTCGCAGACCTTGTCGGGGTGACCCTCGGTCACCGATTCGGAACTGAAGAAATGACGGCCGTTGGGCATGGGATTCTCCTTAGAAAATAGTCGGATATTATACCATTGAATGCGTAGGCCGTAGACCGTAGACCGTAGGCCGTAGGCCGTAGGCCGTAGACCGTAGACCGTAGACCGTAGACCGTAGTCCGTAGTCCGTAGATGGAACGGGGGCGACATCCTGAGCGGGCATCTCGGACGATCTGCGGGCCCGAGCGCAGGGCCGTAGACCGCAAGCCAAAACCCTTAGGCCGCAGGCCGGGAGCGGAACCGGGATGTCATTTCCTGGAGGAAAAAAGGACGGAATCTGCCCTACCATTTTCCCTCCGCCTGTAATCCAGTGTCAGGGTCTACCGGCTTCCGGCTCCCAGCTTCTGACTTCCGGCTTCCGGCTTCCGGCTACTGATCGCGGTCGAACAGCCCCAGCACCGTGTCGCCGTAGCGGTAGATCTTCCGCGCCTCGGCTTCGAGGGGAAAGGGGCGGGACGCTTCCAGGACGAACAGGCCGTCCGGCGCCAGGACCTTCCGGGCCCGCTCCAGCAGTTCCCTCTGCAGGGGATACCGGTAGGGAGGGTCGGCGAAGACGCAGGCGAAGGCGCGCCCCCGGACGGCCCACTCCTCCAGCACCGTCAGGGCGTTGCCCCGGACCACCTCCAGCGGGACCTCCATGACGAGGGCGGCCTCCTCGATGTGGCGGACCAGGGCGGGGCTCTGCTCTACGGCGGCCACGGGGCCGAACCCGCACGAGTGGGCCTCCAGCGCCACGAGCCCCCCGCCGGAGAAGAGGTCGGCGAAGGGGCCCCGCGGGCGCGGGTCGAGGATGGACCACAGCGCCTCGCGCACCCGCCCCTGCGTCGGCCTCAGCCCGGGCAGGCCGGGGACGGGAACGGAGCGCCCCCTAAGGGTTCCCCGGCAGATCCGCATATCCCTTAAACACCTTTTTGAGGTCCTCCCGCTTGACATAGCGGGTCAGGGGCTGGTCGATTCCCTGGAAATGGAGGGACCCGTGATCGGGGTCCGTCCCGCACACCGTCCAGCGGTCCCCGTTCGGCTCCACCAGGATGTCCCCCACCCGGGGCTCGCGGGCGTCAAAGGGGTCGACCTGCCGTTTGTCATCGCGCAGGGCGGTCCGCAGGTCGTCGGCGATGGCCAGGACCGTTCCCACCTCCAGGGGCACGGCCTGCAGGCCGCTCCCGGTGTAGGTCCGCGTCGGAACCCCGGGCGGGGTGACCCGCAGGGTCCACCGGGCCATCACCGGCCCCTCCATCCCGCCGCCGTAGTCCCCCTCCTTCAGCGCGGCGATCTTGGAGGCGGTGAGGGCATCGAGATACACGGCCATTTCTTCGGGGAAGAGCTGCTGCCTCACGAGGCGTTCTCCAGCCGTCCCGCCCCTGCTGTGCCACACCACCATCCCGTCGGGAAAGAGGGTGACGCGCTCCACCACCGCCCCCTGCCGGGCGATGTGCTCCAGGATGACCGCCGGCGGGGCGCTAACGAGCCAGATCAAGAAAGCGCAGAGCAAAGTCGAGTTCCTCCTCCCGCGAGTGGAGCTGGCCGTCCATCTTGGCCAGCAGGGTCTTCTCCAGGGCCAGGGACACCCCCGGGCCCGGGGGGGCGCCCCGGGACACCAGGTCCCGCCCCCTCACCTTCAGGCGCACGGTCCGCAGGCGCGTGAGATAGAGTTTCAACTTCTCCCGAACCACCGGGTCGCGGGTGGCGATCATGGTCCAGACGACGAAGGGGAGGCCGGCCCCGCGCAGAACGCCGAACACCTGGCTGGGAAGGTCGGCGCGGAACAACTCCGTCCCCAACTGGCGCGCCACCTGCCGGTGGCCGTCCACGAGGGCGCGGCGGCCGCCGTCGAAGGAGAGGCGGCGGGCCACATCGGGAAGGGCCGCCTCCTCCAAAGGGTGGAGCAGGCAAAGGAGGTTGAACAGCTCCGCCGCCTCCACCCGCACCTCCTCGATGCGCGCCCAGTGGAGCACCTCCGCCGTGTTCTCCAGCAGGTCCCGCGTCCCCGCCGTGAACTTGAGATCGGGATGGACGGGCTCCAGCAAACCCAGCCCGTCGAGCCGTTCCAGCACCCCGCGGGGGTCGGGCAGGCGCAGGAGGGCGGCGAATTCGTCCCACAGACGGTGCCCCGAGAGGGCGTCGAAGGCCCGGTGCCGGAGGGCGGCGCGGACCAGCTTCTCGGTGTCGGCGGAGAGTTTGAACCCCAGCCGGTGGGCCAGCCGCACGGCGCGGTAGGCCCGCGTGGGGTCTTCGATGAAACTGAGGGAGTGGAGGACGCGGATCACCCGGTTCTTGACGTCCTGCATGCCGCCGAAGAAGTCGAGGAGGCGCCCCCAGGTGTCGGGATGGAGGGCCACCACGAGGGTGTTGACCGTGAAGTCGCGCCGGGCGAGGTCGTGCTGGAGGGGGGAGGCCTCCACGTCGGGGAGGGCGCCGGGATGGGCGTAGGTCTCCCGCCGCGCGGTGGCGATGTCGATGCGCATCCCGTCCTGGAACAGGAGGACCCCGGTGAGGAACTTTTCATGCGCCCTGAACCGCACCCCCATCGCCTCCGCCAGGGCCTCCCCCAGCCGGATCCCCTCCCCCTCCACCACCACGTCCAGGTCCTCCACGGGTCGGTTCAGGGCCAGGTCGCGGACCGTCCCCCCCACCAGGTGCGCCTGCATCCCCAGGGCGGCGGCCCGGCGGCCCAGTTCCCTCAGGCGGTCGAGGGCCTCGCGGGGCAGTTGGTGCTCCAGGTTGCGGCGGAACTCCACCGTCCGGGGGGCGTGGCGGGAGGGCTCCGCCTCGGCCCGCCCGAGGAGGTTGCGGTAGAGGTCCATCCGCGTGATGATGCCGGCCAGCGTGTTCCCCTCCCCCACCAGGACGAACCGCCGCCCCCGTTTGAGGATGACCTCACGCAGCTCTTCCAACGGGGTGGAGGCGGGAACGAGGGGGACCTCCGGGTCGAGGATGTCCTCCACGGGCGCCTCCCCCATCCCGTGGGCCAGGGCGCGATCGGCCGTCAGCCGCGTCAGGGCGCCCAGCACCCTCCCTGCCGCGACCACGGGCAGGGCGTTGATGTGGCGGCGGTTCAGCTCCTCGATGGCCTGCTTCACGGTGATCCGGGACCCCACCGTGAAGACGGGGCTGGTCATGACGTCCCCGGCCCGGGCCCGCGGGGGGAGGCGCTCGCCCAGGGCGCGCAGGAGCCGCGCCTTGGCCTCCACGAGGGTGCAATCCCTCAGGATGGCGGAGGCGGCCCCCGGGTGCCCCCCACCGCCGAGGGAGCGGAACACCTCCCCCAGGTCCACCCGCGGGTGGCGGTTCCGGCCGATGAGGGTGATCTTCCCCTCCTGCTCCACAAGCGCGGCGAAAAGGTCCTCCCCCATCATCTCCACGTAGCGGTGGACGACAAAGGCGATGTCCTCCACGAAGCGCCTCAGCGACACGGGGGCCAGGGTGACCCGGTAGCCGCACACGGCGTGGCTTTCCCGGCCGGCCTGGAAGGCGTCGAGGACGCCCAGTTGGTCGGTGTTGAGTTCCTGTACCAGGAAACGGCGGACCAGGGCCAGGTCGGCCCCCGAGTCCAGGAGGGCGCCGGCGGCCCGGAAGTCCTCCGCCGAGGTCTCCAGGAACCGGAAGTGGCCGGTGTCCTCGAAGATGCCCAGGAGGATGAGGGAGGCCTCCAGGGACGGGACGGCCACCCCCTTCTCCAGCAGGTGGAGGGTGAGGAGGGTGGAGACGGAGCCGCAGGGGCGGGCGTGGACCACGGCCCACGGCGGGAGGTCTCCCGAGGCGCCGTGGTGGTCGTACACCGTCAGGGGGAGGCGCCGGGAGAGGATGATCTCCCGCAGGGGTCCCAGCCGCTCCAGGCCGCCGGCGTCCACCAGGAACACCTCGCGGAGTTCGGCGCTCTCCAATTCCCGCGTCCCCGCCTCGGGGAGGTGGTAGAGGCCGCTGGCGAGGAGGGTGCGCAGGGTCGCTTCCCGCGTCCCCGGGAACCAGGCCGTGAGGTCGGGGTGGAGGAGGCGCAGGGCGACCATGGCGCCGAAGGCGTCGAGGTCGGCATTGGGATGGGTGGTGACCAGTCGCATCCCCTCCACTTTACGGCATCGGCCCCATCTTTGCAACCGGACCCGACTTTGTGTATCATATACGGAATGGTCCAACTCGGCGTGGAGTTCTTCGGCCTCAGCGACGTCGGGAAAAAGCGCTCCGCCAACGAGGACGCCTTTTTCCTGGACGCCGGCGCCCGCCTCGGCATGGTCGCCGACGGGATGGGGGGGCATCAGGCCGGCGAAGTGGCCTCCTCCACCATCGCCCAGGTCTTCCGCGACGGCTTCGCCGCCCTGGAGAACCTCCCCGCGGCCGAGCGCCTCACGCGCCTCGTGGCCGAGGCCAACGCCAGCATCCTCCGGAAATCCCAGGAGCGCTCCGAGTTCCGCGGGATGGGCTCCACCATCACCGCCCTCCTTTTCGACGACGGGACCTACCATCTGGCCCAGGTGGGCGACAGCCGCGCCTATCTCCTCCGGAACGGCGTCCTCCTCCAACTGACCGAGGACCACACGCTGGTGCAGGCCCAGATCAACATGGGGGTCATCACCCGCGAGCAGGCCAACCACTCCCGCCTCAAGCACATCCTCACCCGCTCCATGGGCGGGCACGAGGAGGTCCAACTCGACCTGAGGCAGGGGGAGGCAAAACCGGCCGACCTCTTCCTCCTCTGCTCCGACGGATTCCACGGGGAATTGACCGAGGACGAGATCCGCGACCTCCTCGCCCTCCCCGAACCCCTCGACCGGAAGGCGCGCAACCTCATCCAGTACGCCAACGAGCGGGACGGCAGCGACAACATCACCGTCATCCTCGCCCGCGTCCTCTGACCTCCGCGGCGCGCCGCGCGGTGCGGAGTCGAGGGGTGAGGGTCCAGGGTCCGCACGCCGCGAACAAGGTTCATCGTCTGAAATTCCCGGCCAAAAGCAGCCCCCCGGCTTGAACCGCGTCCGCCCACGGGGTACACTATCCCCATGTTGACCTCGATCTTCCTCGCCGCCCTGGCGGCCTTCGCGGCCGCCTACTTCCTCCTGGGACGGGGGCGCCTGACCGCGCTGTTCGACCTGAAGGACGGGACCCCCACCCCCGCCGTGACGCAGGGGGACGGCATCGACTATGTCGCCACAAGGCCGGCCGTCCTCTTCGGCCACCACTTCTCCTCCATCGCCGGCGCCGGCCCCATCGTGGGCCCCGTCATCGTGGCGGTGGCCTTCGGATGGCTCCCGGCCGTCCTGTGGGTGATCATCGGGTCCATCTTCATCGGCGGGGTGCATGACCTGGGGGCCATCGCGGCCTCGATCCGGCACCAGGGGAAATCCATCGCGGAAATCGCCAACCGTTACATCACGCCCCTCAGTTACCGGCTGTTTCTCCTGTTCACCTGGCTGACCCTGGTGTATGTCCTGGTGGTCTTCGCCAACCTCACTTCCACCACCTTCGTCCAGAGCGGCGCCGTGGCCACCTCGTCCATCATCTACATCGCCCTGGCCGTCGCCTTCGGATTCACCCTGTACCGCTTCAAGGCCGGCCTTCTGCCCGTCTCGCTCGTCTTCGTCCCCCTGGTCTTTGTCGGCATTTGGGCGGGGGTGGAGTTCCCCCTTCAGAACATCCCGATCCTCTTCGGCGGCGCGGAGAACACCTGGAACATCATCCTTATCGCCTATGTCTTCCTCGCCTCCACCCTCCCCGTCTGGGTCCTCCTCCAGCCGCGCGACTACCTCTCCTCGTTCCTCCTCTACAGCTCCGTCGGCGTCGGCGTCATCGGCCTCCTTTCCGGGAAGTTCGGCGTCCACTACCCCGCGTTCACCGGGTTCCACTCCGACTACCTCGGCCCCCTCCTCCCGGTGGTCTTCATCACCATCGCCTGCGGCGCGGTCTCCGGCTTCCACGCCCTCGTCGCCTCGGGGACCACCTCCAAGCAGTTGGGGAAGCAGTCGGACGCCGTGGTCATCGGCTACGGCGGGATGCTGACGGAGGGGGTGGTGGCCATGATCGCCCTCGCCACCGTGATGGTCCTCCTGCCGGGGAGCGCGGAGGCGAAGCAGCAGCCCATGGCGGTGTACGCCGAGGGGCTTTCGCGGTTCGCCGGCCTGCTGGGGGTCCCCCCCGAATGGGGCCGCACCTTCGGCCTCCTGGCCCTCTCCTCCTTCATCCTGACCACCCTCGACACCGCCACCCGGCTGGGACGCTACATCTTCCAGGAGTTCACGGGGCTCACCCACCCCCGCCACCGGTGGACGGCGACGCTGGCCACCCTGGTCCTTCCCGCCGTATTCCTCTTCATCACCCTCAAGGGGCCCGACGGCCGGCCCATGCCCGCGTGGAAGGCGGTGTGGCCGCTGTTCGGGACCACCAACCAACTGCTGGCCGCCCTCGTCCTCCTGGTCCTGACCGTCTGGCTCCTTCGCATGGGGAAAAACTTCTGGTGGACCCTCCTCCCCATGGTTTTCATGCTGGTGATGACCACCTGGTCCCTCGTCCAACTGATCCTCATTTATAAGTTCTCCCTCATCGGCATCATCACCATTTTTCTGTTCGTCCTGACGACCCTCATCCTCGTCGAGACCGGCCGCTCGCTCCTGCGGCGCGGCGACGCGCCACCGGCATAAGTTTTGGCCCGGACCCCTGACCCCGAAGTCCGCCCCGGCCGCCTCGCCGCCGTCGCCCTCCTGGCGGCGGTCCTGTGGTTCCTCCCCGTCCCGGCGGGCCTGGCGCCCCAGGCGTGGCATCTCTTCGCCCTCTTCCTGGGGACCATCGCCGCCATCCTGGTCCGGGCCCTTCCCATCCTCCCCGCCTCCATCGCGGCCCTGGCCCTGGCGGTGCTGACGAAGGTGCTGGAGCCGGCGCAGGCCTTTTCCGGCTTCGCCCAGGATTTCCTCCTCCTCATCGTCGCCGCCTTCCTCGTCTCCCGCGCCGTGATCAACTGCGGCCTGGGGCGCCGCCTGGCCCTCCACATCATCCGCCGCCTGGGGCGCTCGTCGCTGGGTCTGGGCTACAGCGTCTTCATCGCCGACGCCCTCATCGCCCCCGCCTTCCCCAGCAACACCGCCCGCTCGGGCGTCCTCTTCCCCGTCATCGAGGGGCTGTGCGAGGGGGGCGGCTCCCGCCCCCACGACGGGACGCGCCATCTCTTGGGCCGGTACCTCATGATGAGCGGCATCGCCTCGCTCTCCCTCTCCTCCGGGCTCTGGATGACGGCCATGGCCACCAACCCCGCCGGCGCCGCCCTGGCGGGGCAGAAGGGGATCGAGGTCACCTTCGTCTCCTGGACGCTGGCGGCCCTCCTCCCCACCCTCGCCGCCCTGCTGGTCGTCCCGTGGGTCCTCCACCGGAGCGTCCGCCCCGGCCTGACCTCCACCCCCGAGGCCCCCCGGATGGCGGCGGAGGCCTTGAAGGCCATGGGGCCGATGGGGCGCGACGAGTGGATCACCGCCGCCACCTTCGTTCTGATGGTGGTCCTCTGGGCGCTGGGGGACTTTCTGGACCTCAACCGGGCCGCCGTGGCCCTCCTCGGGCTGGGCGTCCTCATGGTGACGGGGGTCTACACCCTGCGCGATCTCTCAAAAGAGGGGGAGGCCCTCTCGGTGTGGCTCTGGTTCGGCATCCTTTACACCCTGAGCACCTACCTTAATCATTTCGGATTCATGACCTGGGCCGCGGGGGGGTTCGCCCGGATGGTGGAGGGGTGGCCCGCGCCGGCCGTCTATCTGGCCCTGGTCCTCACCTATGTCCTGATGCACTACCTCTTCGTCAGCCAGACGGCCCACCTCCTGGCGCTGTTCGAACTGTTCCTCTCCCTGGGGATGGCCGCGGGCCTTCCGCCGGCCCTGGTGGCCTACATGCTCCTCCTCGCCACCAACTTCTTCTCCGCCATCACCCCCCAGGGCTCCAGCGCCAATGTCCTCTTCGCCGGGAGCGGCTACCTCACCAGCGGCGAGATCTACGCCCATGGCGGCCTCGTCACGGCGGTCAACACCGTCCTCTACCTCGCTATCGGGACGCCGTGGATCCTGTTGCTCTTTTGATTGCAGTTTTCAATGGATTGACAAGTTGTCAAATCATTGAAAAAATATTCCTTTGGCGGCATGTCTTAGGGGACGGGAATCCGCGCGTTGATTTTCATAAAGTTCAACCACTAACCTTTTACATTCCAGCACCATAGGATTTTTCGACACGGGAGCCGACCCGCGCGGGCCCCGCAAACAACCCCGGTGGCACCGATATTGCAATTTATCCAGCCATGAGACGATCCTCTGATGAAACGGCATCCGATTTTTTGCTGCGGGTCATGCTCGTTCTCTTCTTCGCCGCCATCCTCGCCTCCTTCCTGGAGGCCCAGACCCCGCCGCCGCCCCCCGTCCGCCCCGCCGGCTCGCCCTGCGAGCTGGGGACCTCCCCGGCCGCCACCCTCCTGGTCCCCTACTTCGAGGTGGACCCCGCCGACCCGGACGGCCCGGACACCCTGGTCGGGGTCACCAACACGGGCGGCGAGCCCGTGGTCGTCCATGCCGTCGTCTGGAATGTGGACGCCTGGGCCGTCTTCTCATTCAACATCTATCTCGTCCCCCACGACCTCGTCACCTTCTCCATGCGCAAGGTGCTGGTGGACGGGCAGATGCCCAACAACGCCTGCGCTTCGGCCAACCACCGGTTCCGGACGGGCCCCATTGACTGCGACGGCGACGGCCGTTACTTCGACGACGCCTGGACCGCCGGAGGCCCCCTCTTCGCCGACGGCGGCGTCCCCACCGACATCGCCTGCTATCCCGTGCCGTCCGCCGCCGTCCTGGCCGACCGGCAGTGCAAGCTCTCCATCGGCTCCTACGACGGGTGGAACACCAACCTGGTGGGCTACCTCACCCTCGACACCGTGGTCACCTGCACCGGCGCCCTCCCCGACGCCGTCCCGGGCCACTACTTTTCCCTCTGGACCCTCGACACCGACGACGACGGCCGCCCCGACCACGGCGTCCTGGAGAACACCAATGTCCTGATGGGCGACATCGTCTACCTCCATCCGGCCCGCGAACGGGCGGAGGGGGTCCCGGCGGTCCACATCGAGGCGTGGGGGGAGGGCAACGCCCTCGAAGGCCACGCCTGGGGGACGCGCCCGGCGGAGTGGGCCGACCAGGGGATATCTACCTTCTATTACAAATACGAATACCAGGCCGGCCTCCTTCCCAACGATGCCCGCGAGCCCCTGCCGACGGTGTGGGCGTTCCGGTACCTCGGGAACATGGCTTTCGATGGTGAAACTTGGGTTGACGTATGGCGGTCGGGGCATCCCGATTTCGAGCACCATGTTCTTCCGAATGGTCCCTGCAAATGGGAAACCAAGGGTTTGGCATTCACAACGCTGTATAATCCCTTCGAGGAGAGATATGGCTACGGATATCTCCAAGAGATGACATGCTTTGATGAAGAAGGAAATGCACAATCTGGAAATGGACCACCTCCTCCTCCACCACCCTGGACTGGTATTGATCTTCTCTATTTAGCCAGCCAACAAAGCTATATGAGCGCGAGTGAGGGGTGGCCCCTGGTGGATGAATCGGGCTGGTGCGTCATCTCCTTCGCCACGGACGCGGAGTTCCACGGCCCCGGCTATGGCCATTCCTTCGACCAGGCGTGGGTCAATGTCCGCTATTCAGCCCTGTTCCACCAGTCCACCGTCGGCCTCGGCGCCAACGCCGTCACCGGCGGCTGCGCCGTCAAGCACAACGACCGCAACCACGCCTGGAAACTGGTCCCCACCCACTGAAGGAGGCCCCCCGTGAAAACGCCCCTCGCCGTCCTCGCCCTGTGCCTCGCCGCGCTCCTGCCCGCCCAGACTCCCCCCGGATCGCCCGTCCGCCCCGCCGGCTCGCCATGCGAGCAGGGGACCTCCCCGGCCGCCACCCTTCTGGTCCCCTACTTCGAGGTTTCCTCCCGGCCCGAGGGCGGCATGGACACCCTCGTGGCCGTCACCAACACCGGCGAGGCCCCCATCGTCGCCCATGGGGTCGTATGGAACGTGGACGGGTGGGCCGTCTTCGCCTTCAACATCTTTCTCACCGGCTACGATGTCGCCACCTTCTCCATGCGGCAGGTCCTGGTCCATGGGAAGATGCCCAACAACGGTTGCGCCTCGGCCACCCACCGGTTCACGACCCTCCATATCGACTGCGACGGCGACGGCACCTACTTCGGCCAGGAATGGACCCGCAACGATGGGATGTTCTCCTCCCCTTTCGGCCCTTACGACATCGCCTGCTATGAACCCGTCTCCGCCGTCACGCTGGCCGACTGGCAGTGCAAACTCTCCACCGGCTCCTACGATGGGTGGAACTCGGATTTTGTCGGCTACCTCACCATTGATGCCGCGCTCACCTGTGCCTACGGCCTCCCCGACTACCTCCCCATACCCTACTTCCGGACCGACTACCTGGACACCGACGGCGACGGCCGCCCCGATCACGGCATCCTGGAGAACACCAATGTCCTGATGGGCGACATCTTCTATCTGGACCCGGCTACGAACCAGTCCGACGGTGTCGGGGCCGTCCACATCGAGGCGTGGGGGGAGGAGAATTCCCTGCCGGGCCACACCTGGGGGAGCCGGCCGGCCGAATGGGCACTGCGCGGCGTGAACACTTTTTATTATAAATATGAGGCCCTCGCCGGCCTGCCGCCGAACGACGCCCGCGAACCCCTGCCCACGGTGTGGGCGTTCCGGTACTTCGGCTATCCCGCCTTTGATGGAAGAACCTATGTCGATGTATGGCGATCCCACAATCCGACATGGGAACGGTGGATTGTGCCCGACCCCAATTACGACGGGCTGTGCTCGTGGTTCGACACTCCCATGGGCTGGACGACCTTTTTCAACCCTTTTGTGGCAAGTTATCACCAGAGTATTGGGTTGGCGAGACCCGAAGTGCGGGTGTGGGATGAAAATGGATGGGAATATCCTCGCAGAAGTCCTTACGGATTTGATAATCTCTATCTTGCCGCTCAGCGGGTGGATGTAAGTACAGGGGAAGGCTGGCCGCTGGTTGATGATTCCGGCTGGATCCAACTCGACTTCCGCACGGACCAGCGATACTCCCAATACATCGGCTCCGGGTTCGGGCACACCTTCGACCAGGCGTGGATCAATGTCCGGTACCGGGCCCATAATAAATACTCGGTCAGCGTCCAGGCCGTTCCCGTGACGGGGGGGTGCGCCTTCGTCCACGACGACGCCACCGGCATGTACATCCTCCAACCGACGCATTAGCCGCTCCCAGCCCTCGCCCCGCGGCTTCCGCTACTTCCTTCCGCCTTCCTCCTTCCGCCTTCCCCCTTCCGCCTTCGGAATAGCCCCGCGGGGGCGGTTGTTGCAGAGGGCGTGAACCCTCCGGCTGTTCCCCCCGATGCCCTGGTCCTGTTCGCCCACGGGAGCACCGATCCCCGGTGGCGCGAACCGTTCGTCCGCATGCATGAAGCCCTCGAGGCCGAGGCGGGGCCGGGGCGGGTGTGGCTGGCCTACATGGAGTTCGCCCGCCCCACCCTCCTCGAGGTGATCAAATGCCTGAGGGGGCGCGGCGTCCGCAAGGTGCGCCTCCTCCCCCTCTTCATGGCCGCCGGGGGCCACGCCTCGTCCGACCTCCCCCGCCAGGTGGCCGGGGCGCTGGAGGTGTACCGCGACATGACCATCCGGGTCCTCCCCCCCGTCGGCGAGCACCCCCTCGTCGCCGCGGCCTTCCGCTCCGTGGCCCGGGAGGCATTACAGCGGCATCCGTGAGGGGGGCGCCTCCGTTCCCTTAAAGGTCCGCTCCCTCCATCCCCGGCTTCTGTGGTCGTTGACGGCATGCCGCGGGTCGGCCGCAATCCCTCGGGAATGGGAAAAAGGCCCCTCTCCATTCGGCTTAAAGGACTACCCGCCTGGTCCCGCTATCATCCCAAGGCGGCGCCCAGCCCGTTTCAATGCACTTCCGGTCGGAAAAATGGACATGCCGACGCCTGATGGCTTGACGGTAATAGAATGATTTTTCAGTAACATGTGACCAAGGTGCTTATGACCCCTAAATAATAATCTGAGCCCGGCATATGTCGGGGTTGACATGCGGCCGTTCTTCTGGTATAGTACTGCCATCCCAATAAAATATTTTAGGAGGCAACAGAATGAAGTACATCACCACCCCCGAAGCCCGTTTCGCCAAGGACAAGCCCACCACCATGTGCTACGACTGCCCCGAAGACCCCAGGGCCTGCGGCAATCCCTGTCCGCATGACGGCGCCCCCTGCCCGCAGGACTATAATGTCACGCTGTGCGCTGATTGTTCCGAAGACGCCAGCTTCTGCGGCGGCAACGAATACTAATTCCGACTTGCGTCATTCGGGAGGGGGAACCGGCCACCGGTTCTCCCTCTTTTTTTATCTCCCATGGAATGCCTCCTTGTCGGAAGACTCCGGTCCAACCCCTCCCTGGATGCCGAACTGAAGAAGGCCGGGGTTGAGGCCCTTTGGCTCGACGGGGACTCCTTCCCCTCGGAAACGCTCCTGACCTGGTCGGGCGACGCCATTCGGATCGGTGGCCGGCCCGCGGGGCATTGGCCCTGTTTCGTCTGTGATTACGCCCCTCCCTATCCCCATCCCCAGAGGCGCTACGCCGCCGGGGAATGGAAGGGGATCCGGACCGATTTCCCCCATCTCATCATCAACGAATCGGAGGCCGGGTCGGTGGTGCGGTCGGTCATGGAGGCCGCCCAGGCACGGGGGGATTGCCGCCCCACCCTTCCGGCCCTCAACCTCTGCGGGCACCCTGAGGCGCTGGCTCTGGCCCTCCATCGGGAAGGCATCCCCGCGACCGGGCCCTCCGCTCCCCTGTGCGGCAGGGTCATGCTCGCCGCGGACGGAACGGCGGAGCGGTTGGATCCCGCCGGCGGCGAAGCGACCGGGCCGACCGTGGGCCCGGATCTCCTTTGGGACACCGCCCGGGCCGCCCGGGCGTTTCTGGGACTCCAGTTCGCTTTGATCGACATCGGAGCATCGGGGGCCGTCGTCCGGGTGAATCCCACCCCCCCCTGGGAATCGCTGGGCCGGCCGTGGCGGGAAAAAATGATAAAATGGATGCTCGCAACCTTGGAAAGCCGCCCATGAAACCGTCCAAATACAGTTTCTTCTATCCGGTCGACAACGGCCAGGTCCTGGCCTACAATGCCGTCACCACCGGACTGGCCGTGATGCCCGAGGAGGAGTATGCCCGCTACCTGAGGATCGCCGAGGGCGAGGAGGAGGCCGATCCGGCCTCCGACCTGGTCCGGAACCTCTGCCGCGGGGGGTTCCTGCTGGAGGACGGGACGGACGAGGAGGCGGAACTCAAAGTGGAGTCCCTCATGGGGCGCTTCGGCGGCGGCCAGCTCTACCTCACCATCGCCCCCACCCTGGCCTGCAACTTCGCCTGCCCGTACTGCTACGAGGAGCACCTCAAGGTCCGGATGGCGGAGGAGGTGCAGGACGCCCTCCTGGCTTGGATAGAGAAACAGGCCCCCGGCCTGACGCTCCTCTATGTCACCTGGTTCGGCGGCGAGCCCACCTTGAACCTGCCGGCGGTGGAGCGCCTCTCGAAGGGGTTCGCCGACCTGGCGTCGCAGCACGGCTTCCGCGTCCACCAGACGATGGTCTCCAACGGCTACCTCCTGGACCGGGAGAAAGCCGCCCTCCTGGCCTCCCTCGGCGTCAAGCGGGTCCAGATCACCCTCGACGGCCCGCCCGAGGTCCACGACCTCCGCCGGCCCCTGACGGGGGGAAAGCCCTCTTTCGCCGTCATCCTCGCCAATCTCAAGGCCATCCATGACCTCCTGCGCGTGGACCTGCGGATCAACGTGGACAAGACCAACGCCGCCCGGGTTCCCGAACTGCTGGGGATCCTGGCCCGCGAGGAGCTCAAAGGGAAGGTCCACCCCTATTTCGCCCGCGTGGAGGCCCATACCTCCGTCTGCGCCAACATCGCCGAGGACTGCATCGCCGTCCACGAGTATTCGGAGGAGGAGGCCCGGCTCGACGCGGCGGCGATGGAGGCGGGGTTCGATCTCGCCCGCGTCCCCTACCGCGTCCGCGGGGCCTACTGCACCGCCGACCGCCTCAAGGGGTTCGTGGTGGCCCCCGACGGCTCGCTCTTCAAGTGCTGGCACCATGTCACCACCGGGGAGGCCGATGCGGTGGGCCACGTCGCCCGCCCCGCCACCCCCGCGGAACGGCGGGCCTTCCTCCGCCACATGGCGTGGGACCCCTTCGACAAGGCCGTCTGTCGCGGCTGCAAGGTCTTTCCCATCTGCATGGGCGGGTGCCCGGTCGAGGGCCGGAAGTTCGAGGACCGGGGCCAGTGCCTGGAATGGAAATTCAACCTCCGGGGGATCCTGGAGGCGCTCTACCGGCGATGGAAACAGGGCCGTCAATCGGCGTCATCGGCTCCCTGAACCGCGCCGAGTCCCGGGCGGTGATGGAGGAGGCCGCCCGGCGCGGGGCCGGGGCGATGTTATTCGACCTGTCGAAGGACGAAGTTCTGGANNGTCAACACCATGGGAAACCGGGCGCCCAGGTTCAGGCGCGAGGCCGCGGACTCGGAGGCCGAGTGGGAGGCCGCCGGCCCGTTGTACCACGAGTATGTCGGGACCGAGAACCGCCGCTACGAACGGCGCGCTTCTCTCCTGATGGCCCTGGAGAAGATGGCCCCCGTGGTGAACCCCCTGGACACCTACCGCTGGCACGCGACGAAGGTCTTCGAACTCCATGCCCTCGCCCAGGCCGGCTTCCGCGTCCCGGAGTTCGTCTCCTCCAACGATCCCGAAGCCCTGAAGGCGTTCATCCGCTCCTGCGGCGGCCGGGCCCTCTACAAGCCGCACGTGGGGGGGACGATGTGCGCGACGCTGGTGGACGCGGCCGTCATCGGCGAGGTGGCCCCGTCCCTGCGCCTGCGCCCCGTCCTCCTCCAGCGCTTCATCCCAGGCTTCAATATCCGGGCCTATGTGGCGGGAGACCGCTTCGTGGGGGCGGCCAGGATCCTCCAGGACGAGGCGGTGGCCGATTCCCGGGTCGCGCCGGAAGGGGTGGAGGTGTGGGACCTCCCGGAGGCGGAGCGCCGGACCGCCCTCGACGCCGCCCGCCACCACGGCCTGGCCTTCAGCGGCATCGACTTCCAGTACCACGCCGGAGAGAATCGCTACTATCTTTTGGAGGCCAATTCCAGCCCCATGTTCGTCAACTTCGAACGCCTCACCGGCGTGGGCGTGACCGAGGCCCTGGTGCGCCTCCTCCTCCCATGACCCCGTCCCCCGAAACCGCGGCCCTGTCCGCCGGGCTCACGCGCGCCTACGGAGCGCTATGGGGGGCCCTGCCCGATCTTCCCTCGCGGGCCGGCTACGACGATTTTCTCCGCCTTCACGAGCGGCTGGAGCGCGCCCTCGACGCGGCGCCGACGGCGCCGCGGGAGGTCCGGAACGCGCGCTTGTGCGCCGCCTCCATGCGCAGCGTCCTGGATTTCGTCTTCGAGTTCCCCAAGCGCCCGGCCGACGACCTCCTGAGTGACCTCTGGGGGGGGGACCTTCGGGCCCGCCTTGCGACCTGGATTGCTGAACACCCGGCGCCTCCGGCCGAGCGCCCCTCCAACCTCGTGAGTTCCAACCACCCGGAGGTGGCGGCGCTGGCCCGGGCGGCCCTCCCCGGCCTGGTGGAGGCGGTCGTGGCCTGGGGGAGGGGCAAGGGGTGGTTCCCGTCCGACGCCCCCCCACCCACCGTGGAGGCGGCCCGGGCCCCATCGCGCTATATTCCCGCCGACAACACGGTGTATCTCGACTCCGACCTCTTCTACGGCACCGCCCAAAACGGCGGCATCCGGCTGTGGGTGGACCTGGCGGCGGCGGCGCTCTTCCATGAGATGGCCGGACACTGGGCACAGCACGCCTTCGCCCCGCAGAGGCAACCGGGCGCTTTCACCGGCGCGGACCCCGCCCTCCTCCCCGCCCTCATCCCCGTGGAAGAGGGATTCGCCCTTCAGCGGGAGGGCTCGGCCCTGGAATTCCTGAAGGAGACCGGCCGCCCCTTCCGCCCGGAGACCTGGGCGATGCGCCGCGCGGGCCTGGCCGCGCAGGCCCTCTTCGCCTCCTTGCAATGGGCCGAGGCCACCGAGCCCCCCGTGGACGGGGCGCGTTTCCTGGCCCGTCATCTGCCCGGCGGGTACGCCTTCGCCTACCGGAGCACCCGGCGGGCCGGGCTCAAGGAGATGCTCTACCGGGCGGGGAGTTTCCACGGGCTGATGATGATGGAGGCGCTGGGGGACCATCCCTTCGCCGGTTTCTGGGCCGCGCCGCTCTACGAGCAGGCGGCCCGCGGAGAGGCCCATGCATCCTAAGGTCGCGGAGATCCAGGAGCGCGTCCGCCGGGATTACGCCCCGGAATTCACCCTCCTCTCCCACGTGGCGATCCCCTTTCAATCCCCCGACCGCCTCCCGGCGCGGCCCCGGGCGGCCATGGTCACCTCGGCGGCGGTGTTCGCCCGGGGACAGGAGCCCTTCGACCTCTCCACCCCCTCCGGGGACCTGACCTTCCGCCCCCTCCCGGCCGCCCTCGACGGGCGGGACCTGGTCGTCGAGTACGCCTCCACCGTCCGGTCCCGATTCGCGGTGGAAGACCCCGAGTGCCTTCTGCCGCTGAGGATCTTCCGGGACCTGGCGGAGGAACTGGGCTACGAGCCCGCGCGGGGCCACATCAGTTTCCACGGCGGCATCACCGACACGGCCGGCCTTCTGGAGAAGACCCTCCCCGCCATTTCGGCCCATCTGAGGAAGGAGGGCGTGGAGGCCGTCCTCCTGTTCCCCTCGTGCTCCCTCTGCCACCACTCCACCGCCCTCCTGCAGCGGCGGCTCGAGGAGGAGGGGATGTTCACCGTCTCCATGACCGTGTTCCCCGAATTGACGGCCCACGCGGGCGTTCCCAGGGGCGTTTCCGCCCGCTTCCCCTACGGGGCCCCGGCGGGCAACCCCGGCAATGGGGGGCTCCACCGGGCCGTGGCGCGCTTCCTGTGGGAGCGCCTGCGGTCCCGGACCGTCCCCGGCATCGACCCCCTGCCCTACACCTGGAGGCAATCTTTTGCGTAAACTCCCCGTCGTCTGGATCACCCTGCCGGCCTTCGGCGGCGTCCTCTTCGTGGCCCTGGCCGTCCTCCTGTTCGCGCGCGTGGACGAGAAGCGGAAGGGGCGGGGCGAGACGGTCGCCGAGCATCCGGTCCACCTGGCCCTCCCCCACGAGGCCGTCCTGGCGGGCTGGCGCGTGGGGAACGGCGCCGAGGTGGAGGCCGGCGCCCCCCTGGCCGACCTGAACCTGGAGGAGTGCGGCCGGGAACTGGCCAACCTGAACCTCCGCGTCGAGGCCGGGCAGGCCGCCCTGGCGTCCCTGGAGCGCGAGCGGACGCGGCTCCTGCCGGGCGTCCTGGCCCAGACCGCCGTCACCTACGCCCTCGAGATCGAGAAGGCCCGGGCCCAATGGGAGGAGGCGGAACTGAACCTGAAGGTCAACCAGGAACTGCACGCCCAGGAGATGATCCCCATCGTGGTCCTGAAGAAGGCGGAGAAGGCCGTGGAAGTGCGCCGGGCCGAGATGCGCCAGGCGGAGAGCCGCCTGGCGCAATTTGAGAGGGAGGCCCCCATCCGGACGGAGGCGCTCGAACGCGAGGCCCGGACCCTCGAAGGTCAACTCCAGGAATTGGGGCACCGGGTCGGGGCCCTGGAACGGCAGCTGGCCCTGCCGGTCCTGGTCAGCCCCCGCGCCGGCGTGGTGACGGGGATCCGCAAGCAGGCGGGGGACCGCGCCGCGGCCGGCGAGGTCCTCTGCGTCGTCACGGACCCCGGGGACCTGCTGTTCGCCGCGCGGCTCAAGTCCTCCGACCTTCCCCGCCTCGCGGAGGGCCAGCGGGCCATCCTCACCTTCGAGGCCTTCCCCCATCCCCCCTTCGAGCGGATCGAGGGGACCGTGGTCCGTCCCCCCCTGCCGGAAAAGGACGGAGTCGTCCTGGTTTACATCGCCCCGGCGAAAAAGACCATCCTCCGCGATGGCGGGGGAGAACCGCACCGCCTCCTGCCGGGTCTGGCCGGCGAGGCGCGGGTGATCGTGCGCGGCGGGGTGGCGCCCGCGGAACTCCTGCTCGACAAGTGGGGACGATGAAGCCCTCCGGCAAGTGGGCCATCCTGTTCAAGTTCCTCCGCTTCTACCGCCCCTACCGGCGGCGGCTGTGGGAGGGGCTCATCTTGATGGGCCTCTCCGCCGCCCTCACCCTCCCACTGCCCCTCCTCACCCTCTACATCTTCGACGAGGTCATCCCCGACCGGAACACCGGGATGCTGGACCTCCTCGCGATCCTCCTGCTGGGGATCATCCTATTCCAGATGCTCACCCAGCTCTTGCAGACCTATGTGATGGAGGTGTTCCGCCTGCGGATGATGAACGATGTCCAGGCGGGGATCCTGCGGCGCGTCCACGCCCTCCCCCTCCACCGGGTCCGGTCCATGGGAACGGGCTACCTCATGAGCCGCATCGCCCAGGATGTCGTCGCGGCCCAGGGGGCGGTCTCGGGGGGGATCCTCTCCACCGCCCGCAACGGCCTCTCATTCATTTTCGGCTTCGCCCTGGTCTACGCCCTCAACTGGCGCCTCGCCCTCCTGACCACCGCCCTCCTCCCCTTCTTCTACCTTTCCGTCGTGGTCTTCTTCGACCGCTTGCGCAACCTCCAACGCGAAATACAGGAGCGGCAGGCCCAGTCCAACCGCATCCTGGAGGAGTCGCTGGCGGCTTCCCTCATCGTCAAGGCCTACAACCGCGGCCGGGGGGAGACCCGCCGGTATATCCGCGCCCTCTCCGACCTCCTGCGCCTGGTCCTCCGCACCCAGATCCTGGGGTCGGTGTCGGGGGCCATCAGCACCTTCGTCACCCTGGGATGCCCCCTCCTGATCCTCTGGTACGGCGGCCGGCAGATCATCCAGGGGACCCTCACCTTGGGGGCTTTCATCGCCTTCAACCAGTTGGTCGCCTACCTCTTCCGCCCCGCCCAGACCCTCATCACCACCAACCTCAACCTTCACCGCTCCATGGGGGCCATGGAACGCATCCTGGAGCTCCTGGAGGCTCCCCTCGAGCCTGACACGGGGCGGCTGCCCTTCCCCGCCAAGGGGTTGAATATCGGCTTCGAGGGGTTGCGGTTCGCCTATCCCGGCGGGCCCGATGTCCTCCACGGCATCGACCTGGAAATCCGTGAGGGGGAATCGGTGGCCATCGTGGGCCCCTCGGGCGCCGGCAAGACAACGATGGTATCGCTTCTTCTCCGGTTTTACGAACCCACCGAGGGGCGCGTGCACCTGGCCGGAAACCCCCTTGCGGAGTACCCCCTGGCCGAGCTGCGGGAGCGGATCACCCTGGTCCCCCAGGAGGCGTTCCTCTTCTCCGCCACGGTGGAGGAGAACCTCCGCTTCGCCCGCCCCGGCGCCACGCCGGCCGAGATCGAGCGGGCCGCGGAGGCGGCAGGCATCCACGACTACATCCGGGGACTGTCCCAAGGGTACGACACGGTGCTGGGGGCCGGGGGCATCGCCTGCTCGGCCGGGGAGAAACAGCGCCTGGCCCTGGCGCGGGCGCTGCTGCGCGACACCCCCATCCTGATCCTCGACGAGGCCACCTCCGCCGTGGACGTGGAGACGGAGGCGCGCATCTTCCACGCCATGCGGGAACTGCTGAAGAACCGGACCGCCATCCTCATCGCCCACCGTCTCTCCACCGTCAGCCACGCGGACCGGATCGTGGTCCTGCAGGAGGGGCGGATCGTCGGCTCGGGCAGGCACGAGGAGCTCCTCGGGACCAACGCCTTCTACGCCCACCTGTTCAGGGAGTATGAGAAATACTACCTCGGCCGTTTCGCGCCGGGAGAGTGACCCTCCCCCCCCGGCCAAGCACGGCAGGCCGCCGGCGCGGCCGAATCCTTGACAATCCCGCCCTTAATATAATATGATTAGCCGCCTTGCCCAGGTAGCTCAGCAGGTAGAGCAGCGGACTGAAAATCCGCGTGTCGGCGGTTCAATTCCGTCCCTGGGCATTTTTTTATTGGCCGGTTCCGCCCCTGCCGCCGGGCGGGCCCCTGCGATGCGAAGGGAAACCCATGGAATTCGATGAGCCCATCCTGGAACTGAAGCGCCGCATCGAGGAATTGTCCTCCATTCCTCCGACGCGGGAGCGCAAGGACGAGCTCGTCAAGCTGAAACTGCGGCTGATCAAGACCACCGAGGAGATCTACGCCGCCCTCGAGCCGTGGCAGATCGCCCAGGTGGCCCGCCACCCCCAGCGCCCCTACACCCTCGATTACATCGAGCGCCTCACGACCGATTTCGTGGAGCTCCACGGCGATCGCCGGTATTCCGACGACCCCTCCATCGTGGCCGGGTTCGCCCGCTTTGACGGACAGGCCGTGGCCGTCATCGGCCAGCAGAAGGGGCGCACCACCCCCGAAAAGATCAGGCGCAACTTCGGCATGCCCCACCCAGAAGGGTACCGCAAGGCCCTGCGGGTGATGAAGCTGGCCGAGCGGTTCCGCCGCCCCGTCCTCACCTTCGTGGACACCCCCGGCGCCTATCCCGGCCTCGGGGCCGAGGAGCGCGGCCAGGCCGAGGCCATCGCGACCAACCTGGTCGAAATGGCCGCCCTGAAGACCCCCATCGTCGTCACCGTCATCGGCGAGGGGGGATCGGGGGGCGCCCTGGCCATCGCCGTGGGCGACCATATCCAGATGCTCCAGTACGCCATCTATTCCGTCATCTCCCCCGAGGGGTGCGCCTCCATCCTTTTCAAGTCGGCCGAACCCAAACTGGTGCGCGAGGCCGCCGCGAGCCTGCGCCTCACCGCCCCGGACCTGAAGGGATTCGGGATCATCGACGCCATCATCCCCGAGCCCCTCGGCGGCGCCCACGCCGACCACGACCAGTCAGCGGCCAATGTCCGGGGCCATATCGCCGGGGCCCTCAAGGAACTGGCGTCCATCCCGCCGGAGGACCTGGTCCGGCGCCGATATGACAAGTTCCGACGCATGGGCGTATTCGCCGAAGAGTAAGGAAAGGGTCCCTGTCCGGCTCCCGGCGGACCTCGATCCCGGCCCCACCACCCATTCCCCCCTCATCGCGCGGTTGTTGCGGCTCCGCGGCATCACCGAAGAGGAGGCCCCGCGCTTCCTCCATCCCGCCCCGTCCGACCTCACCCCCCCCTCCGCGTGGCCCTCGGCCTCCCGCGCCGCCCGGGCTCTGGCCGGGGCCGTGAGGGCCGGCCGCGCCCTCCATCTCCACGGCGACTACGACGCGGACGGCCTCACCTCCACGGCCGTTTTGGCCGCGTGCCTTCAGCGCGCGGGGGCGCGGGTCACCTGGACCATCCCGAACCGCCCGCGGGACGGCTACGGCCTGGGGCCCCGGGCCGTGGAGGCCGCGCGGGAAGCCGGGGCCGGAATGCTGGTCGCCCTCGACTGCGGCACCAACAACGCGGCGGTCCTTGCGTCGGCGATCAAGGCGGGCATGGAAGCGGTGGTCCTGGACCACCACATCCCCCGCGTCCCCCTCCCGGAGGGGGTGGTCCTGGCCAACCCTCACGGGGAGGACTGCCCTGCCGCCTTCCGGGACTTCCCCACCGCCGGCATCGCCTTCGAGGTGGCCCTGGAGACGGCATCGCTCCTGGGGCGCCCCGAAGACCCCCTGTCCCTGGCCCGGGTGGCGTGCCTGGGCATCGTCCAGGACGTGGCGCCATTGACCGGAGAGAACCGCATCATCGTGAAACTGGGGATGGCGGCCCTGCCGACCTCCCGCAGCCCCTTTTTAAAAGGCCTTCTCAAGGCCGCCGGCGCGCAGGACGGCCCCGTCCGGACGCACCATCTCTCCTATCGCATAGGGCCCCGCCTCAACGCCCCCGGCCGGATGGACGACGCCGCCTTCGTCGTGGACCTCCTTCTGGGGCGGGACGTGGAGGCCGTGCGGATTGGGCTTCTGCGCATCGAGGAGTTCAACCGGAGACGCCAGGAAGAGCAGGAGACCACCTTGAGGGAGGCGATGGAACAGATCGACCCCAAGGCCCCCGTCCTCGTCGCCGCCGGCGACGGCTGGCCCCTGGGGGTGGTGGGCCTGGTGGCGGGGAAACTGGCCCAGGAGCACGGCCGTCCCGCCCTGGTCTTCTCCCGCCGGGACGGCCTGGCGCGCGGCTCCGGCCGAAGCGTCCCCGGCCTCTCCCTCGCGGAGGTCCTCCAGCCGCACGCGGCGCTGTTCCGCTCCTTCGGCGGCCACGACAGCGCGTGCGGCCTCACGGTGGACCTTGACCGGTGGGACGATGCCCTGGCCGCCATCCGGGGGGCCTTCGCCGCCGTTGCCGCTCCCGGCCCGCCGCCGCTGGAGGCAGAGGCGCGGGTGTCCTTCAAGGACCTCCTGGACGCCGCAACCCTCCGGGACCTGGATGCCTTGGAGCCCTTCGGCCCCGGCAACCCCCGCCCGGTTCTCCTTGCGCGCGGAGTGGAGGCGCCCCAAAACCCGGAGCCCATCTACCGCCGGAGCGACGGAGCGGACGCCGGCGGCGGGCAACGCAGGCCCTGCGGATGGCGCCTGAGGCTGATGCAGGGCGCCGTGGAGCTGAGGGCCTCGTGGTTCGGCGACGCCCCCCCACCCGCCGAAAAGCGGGGCTCCCCCCTCTTCACCGTGGACCAGTGGCGCGGCCGAGCCCAATTGGACCTCCTGGGCTTTTTGGAGGACGCGTGAAGCGGCGCTGGCAGTGGCGGGACCTCCTCCTGGTGGCGCTGGCGGCCTGGGCGGTGTTCCTGGCCGCCACCATCAAGCCCCGGCGGTTCCAATGGGAGAAGAAGACCCTCCCGGTGCAGGTGGAGGAGCAGGCCAACCTCACCCGGTTCACCCGCGACTTCTCCTACACGGAAATGGAGGGGGACCGGACCCTTTACACGCTGGAAGCGGCGGAGGTCATCGGCCTGAAGAACACCCTCTACGAATTGCGCGATGTCCGCATGACCTTCCCCATGGGAGGGGGCCGGATGGTCCTCCACTGCCGGGAGGCCTCCTTCGACATCGAGGCCAAGGACGCCTTCGCCCAGGGGCGGGTGTTTCTGGACATGCCCGACGGCCTCCGGGTCTGGACGGAGGAGGTGGCCTACCACCACGGCACGCGCACGCTGGAGGGCGCGGGGCGCATCTTCTTCAACTGGCGCGACTTCTATTGGGGGGGGGTGGAGGGGATCGGGGTCAACGTGCGGGACAACGCGCTGGAATTGAAGCAGTTGTGGATGGACGGACCCGACGCCCACCTCCGGGCCCCCCTCGTGACCGGCCGATTCAAGGAGCGACAGTACACCTTCCCCGAAGGGGTGTTCTTCCAGTGGGGACGAACCCAGGGCTCCGTGGGCGCCCTCAGCGTGGCGTTTAACGCCGAGCGGGCGGATTTCATGGGCGTTTGCGCCGAAGCGGTGCTGGAGGAGGGGCCCTACTACCTGATGAGGGGCGAATCCCTCTGGGGCCGCGCCTCGCGGACGGATGGATGGGCACTGGAAGTCTTCGGGTTCCGGGACGGCACCACTCTCGCTTCCGGGGACGGGATGAAGCAGGGGGAGGCGGAGGAGATGACCGCGGAGTTCGAACAGGGGCGCCCCGTCCGGTTCCTCCTGAAGGGGGAGGTCTTTCTGCGGGACGGCGAGGACGAGGTGCACTCGGCCACGGCCACCCTCACGCTCGACGCGGAGCGCAAGCTCGACAACGCCCAGTTCGGCGGGGGGGTCTGGGGGTGCACCCAGGGGTGGTACTTCTCCGCCGAGGAACTGCAGGGGGTCCCGCGCGACCGGCTGGCCCACCTGAGGGACAACGTCCACGCCCGATCCGGCGGGATGGAACTGGACGCCGCCTGGGTGAAGGTGATCGCCGGCGGAGACAAGGCCGAGGCCGGGGGCGGGGTCTTCGCCCGCGACGAGGCCACCGGCTACTCGGTCCGGGCGCACGGGATGGACATGGACCGCAAGGAGGACCGCACCACCTTCCGCAAGGAGGTGCTGGCGTGGTCGGCCGACACCACGCTCAAGGCGGCCCTCCTTTCCTTCGCGGGAGACCGGTGGCTGGCCGACGGCGGCGTGGAGGCCGTCACCCTTCAAGACGGGGAGCGCACCACCCTCACCTGCTGGACCCTCAATTACGACGGGGCGGGCCAGACGATGGACGCCTTGGGCTCGGTCCAGGTGCGGTCCAATACGGAACGGCTGGCCGGATACCACCTGATCGCGTTCCAGCGGGACAAACGGTTCGTCCGCCTGGTGCTGACCGATTCGGTCTTCATCGAACAGATCGGGGAGGGGCGCCGGGGATCGGGGGACGCCCTCGACGTCTATCCGGAGGAGGGGTGGTTCGTTCTGGAGGGGTGCCCCGCCGAACTGGAGGACCCCGCGCGGGGGACCCTGCGCGCCGGGACCATCCTGGGGATCCGCCAGCCGCCGCAGGTCTTCCTCCTCGACGAAGGACAGGGCGCCGTGATTGACCAGGCGCCGGGGGCGGAGGTACCGGAGATTAAGTTCGACTAAGGCGACAACGGTCAATCGCCCCTGGAAGCGGGGCGTGCTTCAGTTTCCAAGACGTGCGCCGCGGTATGGTACGCTCCGTAACGGGCACCACTCGATGATCTCCCCCTCCCCCTCCCACAGTTCGATCGGTTCCTCCCATATCGCCACGGGGTCCAGTTCCACCGCCTGAATATCCGCGGGCCTTGTTTCTATGGTCACCGGCCCCAGCCAGCGACCGGTCAGATCGAAGGATCGGAAGGTGTCGCACCCTTCCAGCGGCCGCGAGGGATCCAGGATGGCGAACCACAACTCCTTATAGAACTGAGTCGTCCATCCCAACGCCAGCCCCCCCTCCGGCGTCAACGCCGCCTGCCCGCTCCGGATATCGTCGAAATAATAGGTCTCCTGCCGCTCGACCGCCCATAGCGGCTCTCCGGTGGTGGTGAACCGGATCACCAACTGCGCCTCGATGCCGTTGCCATTGATCAGAGCGTTGCCGAATCCCCACAACCCTCCTGCAGCATCCCGTTTCAGCCCCACCAGATTGAGGTCTTCAAAAAGCTGCGCCCACACCACCGTGCCATCCGCGCCGATCTCGGCCAGGTAGGAATAATACTTCCAGCGAAGGTCCCAGGGGTTGCTCTCCTTGAAATAGCCCATCAGACCGGCCACCACCCAGCCGCCCCCGGGGAGCGGGACCACCTCTTGGATGTATCCGTGGTGCTCGGGGCGATCCTCTTCAACCAGGGGCCTGAAAACGATGCCCTCCCATGATAATTTATCGGTATCCAATCGGAGAATTTGTGATTCTATGCTATATCGGTCTTGCCCAGTTGTGCCAACCCAAATTTTCTCATCATCGTCCATTGCCAGCGTCAATGCCTTAGTATGAGCAATTTTCCTTGCATTCTGAAAATCGGTGTCGATCAAAATCAAATAATATGCAGGCACGCTATCAAGAAAAGCAATGTAATTATCATTTGCCAATATGGTAGAATTCGAAGCCATGAAGGCGTCCAGATTCCAATGTCCTTCAACCTCTCCTGCGCCGTTCATGCGCACCATGGCGGATGGCAAAAAAGTCGCATTGGTATTACTCACTAATGCATAGATGGAGTCTTCGTTCCACTGTGCCATCGCGCTTATGAATAGCAGCGAACTATAATAGTGATAGGGATATACCTTGTGCGCAAGGACATTCCCTTGGGGGGACAGCTTGTACATGTCGTTACCGGAAGCCAGCCAGTACCCGTCCCGGATCGACAGAGCCGAAGCCGGGGTGGGCGACATCGTGCTGATGTTCGGATTGGTCAACGGAAGCCGTTCGATAAAGCCCGGCGCCTCGGGAGGTTCCAATGGGCGGTCGTGGCCGCGCCCAGCGTCGGCCGGCTCTCCCGCTGCTCCAATAACCTCGGCAACCCCGGCAGGCACTGTCAGGCCAGCAAGGCAAAAGACGACAGCAACGCTAATCCACCACGCGGATTTTGACGCGGACACACTTGTCCTCCTTTTTGCACTGCTTGGGCTTCTTCACCTTGTCCTTGTCGTCCTTCTCCTTGTCGTAGGTACGCAGGATGATTTGGAGGTCCACCGTCTCACCCGCCTCGAAAAAGCCGTCCCGAAGATAGAGGCGCCGGTTCTCCATGTCCACCAGCAACCCCGGCAGGTCGCTCTCCTCCGAACTGCACACCACCTTGCCGTTCTTTTTCTGGTGGCATCCCACCGTCAGAGAAAGGAACGGGTACCCCTCCTCCTGGAGACCGACAATATTCAACTCCTCATACCCGACCTCGTTCAGCAGATTCATGGAGACCAGCAGGTCGGCGTCCACCATCCCGTCCCCGTCGGCATCCATATAGGCCTGATTATACAGGGTGATGATGTGCTTGAAGATCGGCTTGATGACCGGCGGAAATGGAAGGCACCGGAGAGCCGGGACCACCTTGGCCAGACGTGAACGGGCATTGGCATAGTTCGACTCAAGGATGTGCCCGTAGCCCATGTAAAACCATGGCCGACCGCAGGCATCGAGACCCCCTTTATAAAGGGTGGGCGTGCTGAGGCCGACCTCGTGTTTCGTCAGGCTGGCAACGGTAGCGAAATCCTGGATCGGATCCCACGGTCCGGGATCCTTTCCTTCCACTAACTCAACCGTGTAGGCCTCGCAAAGCCCTGTGGCACAATCCACATTGGAGGTGCCATTGGCGAAACTCAGCGTCATCAAATAGCGGTTATCCGCGGGATTGGTCCCGTCGCCAACGGAATATTTAGTTACGTCTCCCAGCGATAAGCCAGCAAGACGAAGCTGTTCATAATATAATGGATCTGCGAAACCTGGATATCCGTAGGGATACCACCCGAAAATATATCCATCGGAAAGTGAAGGGAAATCGAATCCTTCCTGCGTCGGCGGTTCCTGGTGCGTGACATGTGTCTCCATGTTCACCCATTGGCCCAAGTTTCTTATGTAAACTTGTGCCCCGCCATTTTCAATCTTCAGAAAAGGCGCCGTGGATTTCTTCTCCACCCGTGCGAGAAAGACACTTTGGTGCCCGATATGAATTACATCATTCTCCCTTGTAGGACAATGGGGATCGGGAGCAAACCCATCGTCACGCCAAACCTCGAAATAGAAATAGATGTAGCTCTTCAGACCGACTTGCGTGGCCGGCATATCCACCGCCGCCACCCGGGCGAAGCCGCCGAAACAACCGCAGCCTCTGATGTTGTCTGTTGAAATCCAAAACAGGCTGTACGGACCGTTCCATGCCCCGGTGTCCCCATTGCGGTAGGCGAACTGAATCCGGCCGTTATAGACATCGGCGCTGCCATGGCTGAAAACCAGGAATTGCTTCCCGCCCGATTTGACGAGGTCGGGCCCGGCAAATACATCCGCCCCGTCCTCGGTTTCAGGGCATAGCTTGGTTGTGGCGTCGCATAAAAAAGTCCACGGGGATTGCCATGCATAGCCATCGCCCGCCGCCAGGGGGAGGTAGTATCCGATGTTATCAATACAGCTCTGACCAGCCCAACCGGCATGGGCCCATATTTTAAATGAACCAGACGTGCATTCCATAGGATTCCCATCTTCGCATAGCAGGGTTGGATCGTAGGCATAGCGCAATCCAGGATCGGGGTTATTGGGAATCGTACCGGGAATGTTCGCATTGACCCGGTACGCCGCCCAGGCGCTTATATTAGAGAGAGAGAGAGAGAGAGAGAGAGAGAGAAGAACCAGGAAGAACTTGCACTTCATGTTTGCCTCCAAACTTATATTGTATTTAGTGTATATGTTTTTATGGAATCCGTCAAGCAGGGGGAATGTTATTGGAAGGCAAGCGAATTATACAAATCCAAAACAGATCTCATCGGTGGATATCCAATGACTTTGCCGCGAAGTGCCGCTCCACCGCCTGGACGAAGGGACGCGAACTTTCCCGACGGACGAGGGAAAGGATGCGCCCCTCCAGCGCCTTGGCCCGGGCCGCCTCCCTGTTCTGCAGAAGAAGGGCGTGGAGATCAAGAAGGATGTCCGCGTTCTCCGGGTGGCGTTGGGCCAGGTCATCCTGGACTTGGAGCGCCTCGGCTTTGCGCCCGTCGAGGGCCAGCCATGCGGCCAGGGCTGAGGCGGCCTCGGGACCCGGTTCCCTCTCCTTCGACAGCGCCGCGATCGCTCCGCGGGTGATCTTCTCCAGAACGGCGTCGTCGGCCACCGGTTCGAGGCCAAGGCGGGGCAAGCGCGTGGCGGCCTGCTCCGGCCCCAGCGGGAGGCGGGCCAGGAGGAAGTGCCCTTCCCCCGCGTCGGCCGCATAAACGGGGGAATCAGAGGCGCGGGCCTTCCAGAGGGCCCGGATCAGCCGCCGGTCCCCCGCCGGGAGGACCAGATGGGCCTGATCCTCCGCCCAAAGGTCCACGCCGCGCGCGGCGGCGTATTCCACCGACGCCACCTTGCCGTGGCCGAGGAAGTGGGGCCCGGGAGGGGTGGGCAGGCGGGCCACGCCGCGGTCGGTCAGCCCCAGGCGGTCCAGCGTGGTCAGGTCCGTTGCGTAGGGAAGGTACCCCACCGAGGAGAGGGCCACCTGCGTCCCCGGCGGGAGCTTTTCATCGGCCATCAACCGGCGGAGAACGGCGGCCTCCGATTCGAGGGATTCGAGGAACAGCCGGTGCCCCTCCTGGCGGAACCCGACGAGATGGCGGGTGGTCTGCCGCAACAACGACTGGTAGGCGCTCCCGACCCATCGCAGGCCCGGCCATCGGTAGAGGGGGTCCCGCCGGGGGTCCATAAAACGGTCCGCCCGGGCCGACCGGACCTGCAGGCCGGGGAACCCGGGTTCAAAGCGGTCCGGGTACTCGAGGTGGGTCCGCAAAGGGAGCCAGACCAGCCCCAGGGCCACGACGGCGGCGGCCCCCGCGGCCGCCGGGGAGCGGCGCCCGCCCGCGGCCCACGCCCCCAGCCCCCGGGCCATCAGGATGAACAGAAAGGGGAGATAGAGGTCCAGGGGCCGGTATTCGAAATGGTCGCCGCCGATGAAAACCACATAGAGGGCGTGGGGCAGGACCGCGGCCGCGAACAGCCATGACATCGGAGCGGAGGGGCGGCCCCGGGGATGGAGCACGGCCAGGAGCAGCAACGGCGCCCACAGCCAGGCGGCGTATTCCAGGGCGAAACAGAGGAGATATCGGGCGCCCATCTCCGCCCAGGCCACCCCCGCCGCCTTGGCGTAATAGGTGTTGGGGAGCCACTCCCCGTAGTAAAACCGCCGGAAGAGGAAATGGGCCCCGATGACCGCCGCCGCCATCGCGCCCTGGAACAGCAGGCGGCGGGCCGCCTCCGGAGCGCCGGAGAGCCAACGGTGCAGGACCGCGGCACCCAGCACGGCCGCGGCGATCAGGATCCCGTCCGGCCGCGCGAGGGCCGCCAGGGCGAACAGGAGCCACGCCACGGAACGCCGCTGACCGGGCGGGGCCTCCGATTCGTCCAGCAGACGGACGACCCCGCCGAATACCAGCAGTTCGAACAGGCGCGTCTCCAGTCCCCCCGAGGACCAGACGGCGAAGGAACGGGTGGAGGCGAGCCAGAGGAGGGGGAGGGCGGCGACCCAGGGGGGGGCGTGTGGCACGCGGCGCCTCAGGCAGAAGCGGACGATCACCCCCCACAGGGCGACGGTGCAGGCCAGCGTCAGGAAGGGGGCCGCCCGCTCGGGCGCGGCGCCGAGGGCATGGAAGACCGCCAGCACCGCCACCCACAGGAAGTTGGTGTAGCCCTCCACGCGCTCCCCTCCGGAATTGAAGACCAGGCCGTGCCCCTGGGCCAGGTTGCGGGCATAGCGGAAGGAGATGTAGGCGTCGTCCGTGAGAAAGGCATAGTGAAAAGCGTGCGCCAGGAGAAGCGCCAAACTGGCGGCGATGAGAAACCTGGTCAAGCGGTCGGTCCGGCCCGGCACGGGTCTATTGTATATGAAAATGCTTGCTATAATGGCTCGCGTGAAAGCCGCCGTCGCCACGCGATACGGGGGCCCGGGCGTCCTGAAGGTCCGGCAACTCCCCGACCCTACCCCCTCTCCCGGCCAGGCGCTGGTCCGCACCCGGTTCATCGGCCTCAACTTCGCCGACCTGATGCAGAGGGCGGGGGTGTATCCCCGCACGCCGAAGGCCCCGTTCGTCCCCGGCCTCGAACTGGCGGGCGAGGTGGTCCTGCCGGGGCCGCCCGGTCTCGGCCTCAACGCCGGCGACCGCGTTGTCGCTTACCCCATTTTCGGAAGCCACCAGGAGCTGATCGCCACCGATCTCGCCGCCAAGATCCCCGACGCGATGGACCTTCAGACCGCCGCCGCCCTCGGCGTGTGCGGCATGACCGCCCTTTACGCCATCCATCATCTGGGCCGGTCCCGCCCCGGCGAGACCCTCCTGGTCTCCGCCGCCGCGGGCGGCGTGGGGACGCTGGCCCTCCAGATCGGCCGCCATTCCGGCCTGAGGACCGTCGCCCTGGCCGGCGGCGAGGCCAAGGGGGCCCTGGCCCGCTCCCTCGGCGCCGACGAGGTGGTGGACTACCGCCGCCCCGGCTGGAAACGGCGCATCGCCGCCATGCGCTTCGACCTGGTCCTGGACTCCGTGGGCGGACCGGTGATGCGCGCCTGCTGGCCCCGCCTCGCCCCCCTGGGCCGGTACATCCTCTTCGGGTTCTCCGGCGCGGTGGGACCGGGGGCGTTCTCCCGCCTCAAAGGCGCGTGGAATTACCTCCGCACCCCCTCCCCCCACCCCCTGCATCTCGTCTCGGCCAACCGCACGCTGGCGGGATTCAATCTCTCCCTCATCACCGACCACCGCCCCCTCCTGACGCAAATGCTCGGGGAGGTTTTCGATCTTTGGGAGAAGGGCGATCTCCGGCCGATGGTCACGAAGATCTATCCCTTCGGCGGGATCACCCGGGCCCATGCCGACATGCAACAGCGGCGGACCACCGGGAAGGTGCTGATCCAAATGGAATAAGAGCGTCTCGTCCCAAGGGGCCCACGGCAAGCGGCGCGTTTCCGGGCATGTTTCCGCCCCCCCCTCTGTTGAAATGGGATACAATCATCGGCTCATCCCCGCAAGGAGTCCCATCGTGAAGCGAGTTTCATCGTTGTTTTTATCTTCAGCAATCCTGATGACGGCCGCCTGCCGCTCCGTGTCAGAGGGCGGCGGCTGGATGCCGCCGCCGCCGGAGACCTCCACCCGGGCCTGGCAGGCCCCCGCCCCTGTCCAGGGGCCGGCCCCGGAAACGGAGAAACCCGTCCTCCCCGACCCGGACCGGGCCCTGACCCTCGAGAGGGTGCTGGACATCGCCCTTCAAAATAATCCGAGGACCCAGGCGGCCTGGGCCTCGGCCCGTGCGGCGTGGGCGGAGATGGGGGCCCGCAAGGCGGCCTACTATCCCTCCCTGGACCTCGGCGGGAACTTCACCCGCACCAAGCAGACGGTGGGCGGTCAGCTCAGTTTCCTCCAGACCACCTACGGCCCCTCCGTGGCCCTGTCCGCCCTGCTCTATGATTTCGGCCGGCGCGAGGCGGATGTGGACGCCGCCGAGGCGGCCGCCCTGGCCTCCGGCTTCGCCTTCAACGCCGTCCTCGCCGATACGGTCCTCCTCGTGCAGGAGTCCTTCTACCGGTATGTCAACGCCCAGGCCCTCCTGGAGGCGGCCCGGGCCGGCCTCGAGGACGCCGAAGTCAGCCTCAAGGCGGCCGATGAGCGGCGCGGGGCCGGGGTGGCCACCATTGCCGAGGTGCTCCAGGCCCGGACCGTCCGCTCCCGCGCCCTGCTGATCCAGCAGGAGACGGAGGGGGCGGTTCAAGCCCTGAGGGGGGCCATGGCCACCGTGATGGGACTCCCCGTCACGACGCCGTTCGAGGCCCAGCCGCTCCCCGATGCCATCGCCCCCCCCGCGGGATTGGACGGGACGATCGAAGAACTCGTCGAGGCGGCCCTGTCCGGACGCCCCGACCTGGAGGCCTCCCGGGCCAGGGCGTTGGAAGCCGCCCTGGAGGCCAAGAGGGTCCGGGCCGAAGCGTGGCCTTCCCTCACCGCCGGCGGCGCCTTCGGCCGCTACTATTACTACCACAGCGACCGCGACGCCAACGACACCTATTCGGGGACCATCGGCCTGCGCTTCCCGCTGTTCACCGGATTCGAGCATTCGTACAGATTGAAAAAGGCCGAGGCCGAGGCCGAGGCGAACCGGGCCGAAACGCGGGACCTGGCCAACCAGGTGGCCCTTCAGGTGTGGAACAGTTATTACGCCGTGCAGACGGCCCTCAAGCAGGTGTCCACCAGCGCCGACCTCCTGGCCTCGGCCGACGAGTCCGCGGCCGTGGCCCTGGAACGGTACAAGGCCGGCGTCGGAACGATCCTGGACCTCCTCTCCGCCCAGCGGGCGCTGTCCGAGGCCCGGGCCCAGGCGGTCCTGGCCCGGTCCGATTGGCTGATCTCGTTGGCCCGCCTCGCCCGCGACACCGGCCGTCTTCACGGCCCCGAACCCGCCCCCGAGGAGAATTAACGCATGACCTTCACCCCATTGCGAGCGATCCGACGCGCCGCCCTCACGGGCGCGCTTCCGGCGGCCCTGCTGGCCCTGACCCTCGGGGCCTGCTCCGAAAAGGGCGCCCGCGGCCCCAGGGGGCCCGAGACCGTTCCCGTCAGGGCGGCCGCGGCCGTCCAAAAGGACGTCCCCATCCTCATCCACGCGGTGGGTCACGTGGAGTCCGCCAAGACCGTGGAAATCAAGTCCCGCGTGACCGGGACCCTCGAGCGCATCCACATCCGCGAGGGGCAGACCGTGCGCACGGGGATGGTGCTGTTCGAGATCGACCCGCGCCCCTACCAGGCCGCCCTGGCCGAGGCCCGGGCGCGCCTGGAGCGCGACCGGGCGATGGCCCGCAAGGCGGCCGAGGACGTGCGGCGCTACGCCGACCTCGTCGAGAAGGAATACATCACCCGGGAGCAGTACGCCGCCATCGTCGCCGGCGCGGAATCGCTCGACGCCACGGTCAAGGCCGAGGAGGCGGCGGTGGAGAGCGCCCGGCTGGACCTAGAGTACTGCACCCTCCGCTCCCCCCTGGAGGGTCGGACCGGCGATCTTCCGGTCAAGGAGGGGAACCTGGTCCGGGCCAACGACCAGGCCCTCGTCGTCGTCAAACAGGTCCGGCCGGTGTTCGTTGCCTTCGCCGTCCCCGAGCGGGACCTGGCCCGCGTGCGGCGGGCCATGGCCGCGGGGCCCGTCCCGGTGACGGCCGTCCCCCCGGAGGGGGGCGAACCGTGCCAGGGCACCCTCGCTTTCGTGGACAACACGGTGGACCCGGCCACGGGGACCATCCGGATGAAGGCGACGATGCCGAACGAGGACGACCGCATCTGGCCCGGCCAATTCGTCACCGCCTCGCTCACGCTGGGGACGCTTCCCGGCGCCGTCGTCGCCCCCGCCCAGGCCGTTCAGACCGGCCAGCAGGGCACCTTCGTCTATGTCGTCAAGGGCGACCAATCGGTGGAGTTCCGCCTCGTGAAGACCGGGGCCTCGCTGGACGGCCTCGTCGTCCTCGAGGAGGGCCTCGCGCCGGGCGAGATCGTGGTCACCGACGGCCACCTGCGCATCGTCCCCGGCTCCAAGGTGACGATCCTGGAGGGGCAGGCCGCCCCATGAACCTCTCCGCGATCTTCATCCGCCGCCCGGTCATGACCACCCTGGTCATGGCCACCATCCTCATCTTCGGGATCATGGCCTACCGGTTCCTGCCGGTCTCCAACCTCCCCAACGTGGACTTCCCCACCATCTCCGTGTCGGCCTCCCTCCCGGGGGCCAGCCCCGAGACGATGGCCGCCTCCGTGGCCACCACCCTCGAGCGGCAGTTCTCCACCATCGCCGGCCTCGACAGCATGACCTCGGTCTCCTCCATCGGCTCCACCCAGGTCACCCTCCAGTTCGCCCTCCACCGGGACATCGACGCCGCGGCCCAGGATGTCCAGGCGGCCATCGCGCGCGTCCAGCGTTCCCTGCCGCGCGACATGCCCACGCCGCCGTCCTACTCCAAGGTCAACCCGGCCGACCAGCCCATCCTCTTCATCGCCCTCACCTCCCCCACCCTCCCCCTCTCCACCCTCACCGAGTATGGCGACAACTTCATCGCCCAGCGCCTGTCCACCGTCTCCGGCGTGGCCCAGGTGATGGTGTACGGATCACAGAAGTACGCCGTGCGGATCCAACTCGACCCGCGGGCGCTCACCACCCGCGGCCTGGGGATCGACGAGGTGGCGGCGGCGATCCAGGGGGCCAACGTGAACCTCCCCACGGGCACCCTCCACGGGCCCCACAAGGCCTTCACGGTGCGGGCCGACGGCCAGCTCACCGAGGCCGCCGCCTACAACGACGCCATCGTGGCCTGGCGCGACGGGATGCCCGTGCGCCTCCGCGACGTCGGAACGGCCCTCGACGGCGTGGAGAACGACAAGCGGGACGCCTGGTACAACACCGGGGAGCAGGCCCAGCGGGCGATGATCCTGGCCGTCCAGAAGCAGCCGGGCTCCAACACGGTGGAGGTGGCCACGGCCATCAAGGCCATGCTCCCGACCCTGCGGACCCAACTGCCGGCCTCCATCCAGCTCAGCGTCCTCCTGGACCGCTCCGAGTCCATCCAGCACTCCGTTGATGACGTCAAGTTCACCCTCTTCCTGACGCTGTGCCTGGTGGTCATGGTCATCTTCCTGTTTCTGCGCAACCTTTCCGCCACCCTCATCCCCTCCCTTTCCATGCCCATGTCCATCGTGGGCACCTTCGTGGTGATGTATCTCCTCGATTACAGCCTGGACAACCTCTCGCTCATGGCGCTGACCCTTTCCGTCGGCTTCGTGGTGGACGACGCCATCGTCATGCTGGAGAACATCGTCCGCCACCTTGAGATGGGGAAGAGCCCCTTGCAGGCGGCGCTCGACGGCTCGCGGGAGATCGGGTTCACCATCGTCTCCATGACGCTGTCGCTCACGGCCGTCTTCATCCCCGTCCTCTTCATGGGGGGCATCGTGGGGCGCCTCTTCACCGAGTTCGCCATGACCATCGGGATGGCGGTCCTCATCTCCGGGTTCGTCTCCCTCTCGCTGACCCCCATGATGGCCAGCCGGTTCATCCGGCCGCCCCACGCCGTGCACCATGGGCGGCTCTACATGGCCTCCGAGCGGGGCTTCGACGCGACGCTGGGGCTTTACCGCGACTCGCTGGCCTGGGTGCTGGACCGCCGCCGGTCCACCATGGCCGCCCTCGCGGCCTCCCTCATCCTCATGGCCGTCCTCTTCCATTTCATCCCCAAGGGGTTCATCCCCAGCGAGGACATCGGCCAACTGTTCGGCCAGACCGAGGGGCTGGAGGGGAGCTCCTTCGAGGACATGGCCGCGCGTCAGCGGGCGGTGGCCGAGATCATCCGCCAGGACCCCAACGTGGAGGCCCTCATGTCCAGCGCCGGCGCTCGGGGCTCGGGGGGGCAGATGAACTCCGGGTTCGTCAACATCCGCCTCAAGCCCCGCCGCGAGCGGAAGCTCAGCGCCGACGAGGTGGTGCAGGAACTGCGGCGGAAGGCCTCCGCCGTCCCGGGCATCCGCGTCTACATCCAGAACCCACCCCCCATCAACGTGGGGGGGCGCTTCACCAAGGCACTGTACCAGTACACCCTGCAGAGCCCCGACACGAACGCGTTGTACGCCGCGGCCCCCCTCCTGGAGGAGAAACTGCGCGACCTCCCCATCCTGCAGGACGTCACCTCCGACCTGCAGATCAAGAACCCCGAGGTCAACCTGCGCATCGACCGGGACAAGGCCGCCGCCCTGGGCGTCAGCGCCCAGCGGATCGAGGAGGCCCTCTACAGCGCCTACGGGACGCGTCAGGTCACCACCATCTTCGCCCCCACCGACCAGTACGCCGTCATCCTGGAGTTCAAGAGGGAGTTCCAGGACGACCCCGACGCCCTGGGGCTGATGTACGTCCAGTCCGCGCGCGGCGGCCTCGTCCCCCTTAGCGCCCTCGCCGAGATCGAGCGGGGGGTGGGCCCCCTCTCCGTCAACCACTCGGGCCAACTGCCTTCGGTCACCCTCTCCTTCAACCTCCGCCCCGGCACTTCCCTCGGCGAAGCCGTGGACCGGGTGGACCGCATCGCCCGCGAGACCCTCCCCGACACCATCACCACCGGGTTCCAGGGGACGGCCCAGGCCTTCCAGGATTCCTTCAAGGGGCTGGGGCTCCTCCTCGTCCTGGCCATCCTGGTCATCTACATCGTCCTCGGGATCCTCTACGAGAGCTTCATCCATCCCCTCACCATCCTCTCCGCCCTCCCCCTGGCCGGGTTCGGGGCCCTGTTGACGCTGTGGATCTTCAAGGTCGAACTCTCCATCTACGCCTTCGTCGGCATCATCATGCTGGTGGGGCTGGTGAAGAAGAACGGCATCATCATGATCGACTTCGCCCTCGAGGCCCAGCGGACGGAGGGGAAGGGCCCAAGGGACGCCATCTTCGAGGCCTGCCTCGTCCGGTTCCGCCCCATCATGATGACCACCATGTCGGCATTGATGGGCACCCTCCCCATCGCCCTGGGGTTCGGCGCCGGCGCCGAGGCCCGGCGCCCCCTGGGCCTGGCCGTCGTCGGCGGCCTCCTCTTCTCCCAGATGCTCACCCTCTACATCACGCCCGTGTTCTTCCTGACCATGGACCAGTTCCAGCGGTGGCTGAGGCGGCATTTCGTGCGCGATAGCCAACTGGAAGCCCAGTAGCCTGCTTATTGTCGGATTGTTGCGTAACTGATTGATAATCCCTATAATGCATTACAGGGGCGGCGAATGTACTATTTCGATATTCTCGACGGCCTCTTCAAGCATAAGATCCGATACCTCATCATCGGAGGGTTGGGGGTCAACCTCTACGGCGTGCCTCGAACCACGCAGGACATTGATCTCGTCATTGCCATGGACCGGGAAAACATCCTCCGATTGGTCGGCCTGCTGACCGGGCTCGGCTACCGGCCCCGCCTGCCGGTGGAAGCGGAGAAGCTGGCCGATCCCCGGGAAGTGAAGGATTGTATCGAGAACCGCAACCTGAAGGCGTTCAGCTTCACCCACGGCACATCGGCCTACAAGGTCGTGAACATCGTCCTGGTCCATCCTTTGGATTTCGAGGGCGCCTTCGGACGGCGGACGGTCAAAACCGTCCAGGGGGTGGAGTTCAATCTCGCCTCCATTGACGACCTCATTGAGTGCAAGAAGTTCAGCGGCCGCGCCCAGGACCTGACCGACATCGCCCTGCTCCACAAGGCCAAGCGCTACCGGGAGGAGGGCCGATGAGCAAGGGGTTCGCCTACGATCTCGACGATGAGAAGATCCTGGAGTACATGAAGCTCTCCACCGAGGACAAACTGCGCTGGCTGGAGGAGATCAACGAGCTCACCCAGGCGGCGCTGAGCGACAGGGAGAAGCGGTTCCTCGAACTGCTCCGCGCCGGCGAGGTGGATCTGCCGGAAGAGTAAAAACACCCGTACGGAGCCAAGCCCGAAGAGGGCAAAGAGGGCGCCCCGGACGGCCGGGGCGCTTTTGCGTTGCGGGGAAAAAGAGGAAGTCAGGGGTTGAGATTGGCGCCGCAGGCGGCGCAGAACCCGAACTCCGGTTCGGCCGTGGCCTTGCAGGACGGGCAGGTTCTCTTCAGGGGGGCGCCGCAATGGGGGCAGTGGACGGCTTCGCGAGGGGCGTCCTTGCCGCAGGCACGGCAGGACTGGAGGAGGGGCTTGCGGGTGACGAAGTAAATGACGAACCCGATGAGGTAGGGAACGAAGGCCACCACGAGGACCCAGAGCGTGACATCCATCCCCCTCGCCCGGGAATCGTAGAACACGTAGAGGATGGCCCCCAGCCAGGCCCAGAGCAGGGCCAGGGCGAAGCAGACGGCGAAAATGAACAGGGCCAGGAAAGGGCCCGACATGGACCGTCCCAGGGCTCCCGCGGCCCCGGCGTATCCGAGGGAGGCCCCGAGGACGGCAGCGACGAACAGATAGGTGATGACGAGGAAACGGAGAGTGGATTTAGGCATGACGCACCTCCTTCAGGGCGTTTGATTTCATGGCGATGGCACAGACCAGGGCGGTTGCCGTCCCAAGACCGAACGCGGCCAGGACCGAGAGGACCACGCCGGGAACGGTTGGTCCCAGCGTCGCCGGCAGGACCCGGTGAAAAAGACCCGCCGGAAGCGCCACACAGAGGAACAGGTTGAGGACCAGGGCCGCCGGCACCAGCCACAGGACCTGGCGGTATTGGGGCCGGTCGGCCAGACGGGCCAGGGTGCGCGCCCGGAGGGCGGGGGTATAGAGGCGCCCTTCAACCGGCGGAACCGGCAGGGCTGCCAACCCCTCGGCGAACCGGGCGCAGGCGGGGCAGGTGTCCAGGTGGGCCCGGAGTGCATCAGGATCGTCAGTCCGGGGCCGCCCTTCGAGGGTCTCCTCCGTCAACCGTGCCCGGATCCGGGCACATTCAGCATTCAGTCGTTCATTCATGAGCGTTTTTTCTCCTTTCCATAGGCCTCGGCGAACTGCTCCACGGCCCTTTTCAGGCGGCTTTTCAAGGTCCCCAGGGGGACCCCCAGGATGGCGGCCGCCTCGTCATACGAGCGCTCCAGGTGGAAGCGCAGGGTCAGCACCTCCCGCTGGAGGGGCCCCACCGCCGCCATCGCCCGCGCCACCCTTGCCCGCCGCAGGTCGGCCTCCAAGGCCGCCTCCTGGCCCGCGGGTCCGGCCGGTTCGACCGGGACCTCGTGCCCCTGCCGGCGGCGGCGCCGGAGGAGGTCATAGGCCCGGTTGCGAGCCACCCTGAAGAGCCAGGGGGCGAAGGGTTCGCCGGGCCACAGGCGGTGGGACTTCTCCATCACCCGCACCCAGGTGTCCTGGAAGGCATCCTCGGCCGGTTCCCGGTCGCGCAAAATGCCGACGAGATAGCGCATCAGCGCTTCACCGTGACGGTCCATCAGGGCCCCGACCACCGTCCGGTCCCCGGCCTTCAAGGCCGCGACCAGGTCGGCTTCCGTATCGGCGATGGGGCGGTTCAACGCGATCTCCACGCCCGGTTTACGCCGGGGGGGGCCGGAAGGTTCCATGGACATTATGATACCTGCTTGGAGGCTGGGAGACCAGGAGGCGGGGACGGTCCCCCACCCAGTCGGTCCGTCGGGTCTTTTGAGTCTATTGGGTCTATCGGGTCGGTCCAGTTTTGGACCCTACGACCCGATGACTCAATGACGCTATAGACAGGTGCCTCGCCTTTCTCGCCGTTTCGGCAACCTTTCCCTGCTAAAATCGTATTGAATGGGAATCCCCAAGGAGGTCGTATGAAAAAAGCGTTCGTTCTGCTCCTGCTGTTCGTTTCCGTACAGGCCCTGGCCGTCACCCTGCCCCCGCTGAAAATCGAAACCTACTCGCTCTCCAACGGGCTCCAGGTGTGCCTCTACGAAGACCACTCCACGCCCATTGTGGGGGTCAACATCAACTACTTCGTCGGCTCCAAAAACGAGAAACCCGGGCGCACCGGCTTCGCCCACCTCTTCGAGCACATGATGTTCCAGGGTTCGAAGCACTTCAACGACGACTACTTCAAGGCCCTCGAGCCGGTGGGCGCCTTCGTCAACGGCGCCACCAGCCAGGACCGCACCCGCTACCTGGAGATCGTCCCCGCCAATTACCTGGAGCGGGCCCTGTGGCTGGAGGCCGACCGCATGGGCTTCCTCCTCGACGCCATGACCCAGGAGCGCTTCGACAACCAGCTCGGCGTGGTGTCGAACGAGAAGCGGCAGAACTACGACGACGCCCCCTACGGCAAATCGTACGGCGAGGTCCTCAAGATCCTCTATCCTCCCCACCATCCCTATTCCTGGACCACCATCGGCGAGATCCCCGACCTGGAGGCCGCCTCCCTCGACGACGTGAAGGAGTTCTTCAACGCCTACTACACCCCCAACAACGCCGTCCTCACCATCGCCGGCGATTTTAAGCCCGCCGAGGCGAAGGCCCTGGTGGAGAAATACTTCGGCTCCATCCCCCCCGGCCCGCCCGTGGCCCGCCTCGACGCCTGGGTCCCCGCCATCGACGGCGTCAAGCGGATGGTGATGCAGGACCGCGTGCAGTTGGCCCGCCTCACCCTGATGTGGCCCACCATGCCCTACTACGCCCCCGGCGACGCCGAGCTCGACCTCTTCGCCAAGGCCTTCGGCCAGGGCAAATCGTCCCGGCTCTACCAGAAACTCGTCAAGGAAAAGGGGCTCGTCTCCGACGTGGCCGCCTACCAGGCCTCGGGACAGATCGCCTCCTCCTTCCGCATCGTCGCCACCGCCCTCCCCGGCAAGTCGCTTAAGGAGATCGAATCGGTCATCCTGACGGAACTGGCCGCGGTCCTGAAGGGCGGCATCACCCCGGCCGAACTGGAGCAGGGGCGCAACACCTTCGCCGCCGGCTTCGTGCGCGGGCTGGAGAACGTGGGCGGCTTCGGAGGCATCTCCGACCAGATCGGCGCCTATGTCCACTATCTGGGCAAGGCCGACAGGTTCCAGTGGGACCTGGACCGCTACCAGAACGCCACCCTCGACGGCGTGATGGCCGCGGCGCGGCAATATCTCAACCCCGCCACCAATTTCGGCGCCGTCGAGGTCCATCCCTTCGCCGACCTCAAGGCCGCCGAAGAAACCGTGGACCGCTCCATCATGCCCGGCCCCGCGGGTGAGTTAAAGCTCGACCTCCCCGAGCCGGCCGAATTCACCCTGGCCAACGGCCTGAAGGTCATCACCCTTCCCTACACCGAACTGCCCCTGACGGCCCTCCACCTCGTCCTCCCCGCCGGCGCCGCGGCCGACCCCGGCGACAAGCCCGGGCTGGCTTCCCTCGCCGGCTCCATGCTGATGGAGGGGACGAAGACCCGCTCCGCCGAGGCCATCGCCGACCGGCTCGACTTCCTGGGCTCCGAGATGAACGTCCAGGTCGGGACCGACGGCGCCTTCGTCCGCGCCAGCTCCCTGACCGAGAAGCTCCCCGAGACGCTGGACCTGATGTTCGATGTCGTCCTCAACCCCACCTTCCCGGAGGGTGAGCTGGCCATCCTCAAAAAGAGGCGGGCCTCCGACTTCATGCGCCGGCAGGATTCGCTCCAATACATCGCCGGCGCCGCGCTGACCAAGAATTTCTACGCCGGCCACCCCTACGGCCACCTGGACATCGGCACCCCCGAGTCGGTCTCGACCATGGCCGCCGCCGACCTCGCCGCCTTCCACAAGAAGTACTATCAGCCGCAGGCGGCCACCCTCATCATCGTGGGAAGCAAAACGGCCGGTGAATTGAGGAAACTGCTCGAGCCCTATGCCAAGGCGTGGCCCAAAGGCGACCTGACGGCCCGGGCCGTGCCCCCCACCGTCGCCCCCGCCGCCCCCAGGGTCTTTTTCGTCGACAAGCCCGGCGCCCAGCAGTCGGTGGTCTCCGTGGCCGTCCTCGGCCTCGACAGGACCAGCCCCGACTACGCCGCCGCCACGGTGCTCAACCATCTTTACGGCGGCTACTTCGGCAGCCGCCTCAACATGAACCTCCGCGAGGAGAAGGGCTACACCTACGGCGCCCGCAGCCGGTTCGCCGCACTGGCGGCGCCGGGGTATTGGTCCTCCGGCGCCCCCGTCCAGGGAACGGCGACGGCCGACTCCGTCAAGGAGATCTTCAACGAGATCAACGGCATCCTGGGCGGCGAGCCGTTCGGGACCGAGGAGTTCGAGACCGTGAAGGCCAACCTGGTGCAGAGTCTGCCCCAGGAATTGGAAACCCCCTCCAACCTGGCGTTCGGCATGGAAGACGTGGCCCTTTACAAGCTCCCGCTGGACACCCTCAACCGGGAGTACGCCGCCCTCCAGAAGGTCGCCATCGCCGACATCCAGAAGGCCGCCCGAAAGTACTTCAAGGACGCCAAACCCCAGGTGGTGGTGGTCGGGGACAAGGCCAAGGTGCTGGAGAGCGTCAAGGCCCTCAACCTCGGCGATATCGTCTTCTGTGACAAACTCGGAAATCCCATCACTACTCCATAGGTTGTTCTCCTCCCCCGGCGGCCCCCTTTGGGGGGCCGCCGGGCCCGGTTCCTCCACCCGTCTCCCCTTTTTTCTCGAGTGGCTCGACCGGGGCTTCGAAGGGGACATGGCCTCCCTGCGCCGCCCCGGCCGCCGCGAGCCGCTCGATCGCCAATTATCCGGCATCCGCTCCGTCCTCGCGTTTCTGTTCCCCTACCCCTTCGATCCGACCCTCGCCCTGACGCCGCCGCCGCGGGGGGAGTACCGGACCGCGCAGTACACATTCACCGAGGATTACCATAAAAGGATCCGCCGGGCCCTCCTCCCCGTCGCCCGCACCCTTCCCGGCCCCGCGCGCGTCTACTGCGACACCGGCCCCCTCTTCGAGAAGGAGCTGGCCGAGCGGGCCGGCCTGGGGTTCGTCGGGAAGAACACCCTCCTCATCCATCCCCGCTTCGGCAGCGCCTTCAACCTCGGGTTCATCCTGACCCAAGAACAGGTCGAAGGGCCTCCGGTCCGGCCCATGCCCTCCTGCGGCGCCTGCCGCCGGTGCATCGAGGTCTGCCCCACGGGCGCGCTGACGGCCCCGTATAACCTGGACGCCCGCCGGTGCATCGCCTACCTAACGATGGAGTCGGCGGCCGTTGTCGGGGGACCACGCGGGCGGTGGGGCTACATCTATGGCTGCGACCTCTGCCAGGCCGTCTGCCCGTTCAACCGCGACGGCTCCCCCGGCGACCGCCTCCCCGCCCCCGACCTCGTGCGCGTCACCGAAGAGCGCCGGCGCGCCAACCGCCAACGCGCCGACGCCGACCCGGTCCCCGTCGTCGTGGAGAGGGACGGCCGGGCGTTCCCCCTCAATCCCCCACTGCTGGAGGAACTGCGCCGCCTCCTGGGGACCCATCACGGCCGGCTCGACTTCGACGGCGCCGATTTCCGCCTGGACGCCCGGCCCTTTGATCGCCCCCGCCTCGCAGAGTTCTTCGCCCCGATCCAACTGCTGGGCATCGAGCGCCCTTTCACCGTCACCCTCCATCCCTCCGCCTGAGCCGCCGACAATATATCTGCTATACTGTCGCCTCAAGGGAGGTCCGATGATCGCCTGTCGCCGACGCTCCATCCTCCATCTCCTCGCAGGGCTGGCATTCTGTCTCACCGCCGCTTATCCGGCCGCCGCCGGTTCCCCTTTCCAGCCCTCGCGCTCCTCCCCCCTTTTCCTGGACGATTTCGAGAACCTCTCCCATTCCAAAGGGGTCTGGGGCCCGGCCGGTTCGTACCGTTTCTCCGAAGGCCACCCCGGGACCGGCATGCTCGTCACGCAAAGCGATCCCGGCCTCTCCACCCTCGTCCAAGCGTCCGTCGATCTGAAAGGGACAGGCGGCCTGCTGCTCGCGTTTTCGGCCCATTGCCGCGCCGAAAAGATCCAGACGGACGGCGACCCCGCCACCGGGGCCTCGCTCACCATCTTGATCCATTCCAAAAACAAGCCCCCGATCCGGCACGCGGTCCCCGCGGTGGAGGGCACCCGCGGCTGGCGCAACGCCGGCGTCCTCCTCGCGGTGCCCGCGGAAGCCGAATCGGCCACGCTGTGCCTGGGGATGGAGGCGGCGACCGGCTGGGCCTTTTTCGATAATGTCCGTCTGGCAATCGTCCGCTCGCCGGAGGATTTCCCTCCGCCGCGCGACCCGTCCCTCCCCATCGACAAGGGGCACGCCTTGGGCATGCTGAGGGGCGCGATGATCCACCCGGCCCTCGGCGAGGGCGACCTGGAACTCCTGGGGGGGGCCTGGAACGCCAACCTCATCCGGTGGCAGTTGGGCTCCACCCAGTATTCCGCGGGCCTGGCCACCCCCGGGTTCGACGCCGTCCTCGAGGCGGAACTGGCCCTGCTGGACCGGGCCCTCCCCGTCTGCGCCCGCCTCGGCGTTCTGGTGCTGGTGGACCTGCACTCCCTGTCCGCCGGATGCTTCGACAGCGTTCAGGCGCAGGACCAATTCGTCGCCGTGTGGGAGGCCATCGCCCTGCGCTACCGCGGGGAACCGGTGGTGTGGGGCTACGACCTGGCCAACGAGCCCGACGGGACCCTCGGCGCCTGGGGGGACGGGGTGCTCCTGTGGGACGAACTGGCCGAGCGGACGGCCCGGGCCATCCGGGCCGTGGACGCCGGGCGCCCCATCGTGGTGGAGCCCCTGCACGGGAGCCCCTCGGCGTTCCCCCTCCTCAAGCCCCTCGATTTCTCGATCCCCGGCATCCTCTACAGCGTCCACATGTACGAGCCCGTGGAATTCACCCACCAGACGCTTCTGGGGTCCTCCACCCCGTACCTGTACCCCGGCCACGTCGGGGGCGAGTTCTGGGACAAGGAGCGCCTCCGCACGGCCCTGCGGCCCGTCCTCGATTTCCAGGAGAAGTACCGCGTCGCCGTCCTCGTCGGGGAGTTCAGCGCCATCCGGTGGGCCCCGCAGGGGGGCGCCTACCGCTACATCCGCGACGCCATCGAGGTGTTCGAGGAGTCCGGGTGGGACTGGGTCTATCACGCCTTCCGCGAGTGGCACGGATGGAGCGCGGAGCACACGGAGGACCCCAAGAACGCCAAGCCGGCCTCCGAACCCACCGACCGTGAACTCCTCCTCCGCGCGTGGTTCGCCGGCAACGCCAAATATTTCCCGAGCCACGACAGGCCGGTTACAAAACCATAAGTTCCAGGTTCCCCTCCGCCTCCCCGGTAACCGGCAGTCCATAGACCGCAGCCCGGTCGCTCCCGCCTTCCAGCTTCCGGCTTCCGGCTCCCGGCTTCCGACTTCCGGCTTCCGGCTTCCGGCTTCCGGCTCCCGCCTTCCGCCTTCCGCCTTCCGGCTTCCGGCTTCTTGCTATAATAGCCGCTGCAAACAAATCAATACAGGAGGCACCTCATGCCCAAGGCCCTCATCCGCATTTGCGTCAACGTCGGCAAGGAACGGAAGATCCGCGACACCCTCCGCAGACTCAAAGAGGTCAAAATGGCCGAGATCACCGCCGGCGAGCAGGACGTCATCGCCATCGTGGAGGGGAAGTCGTTCGAGGCCATCCTCAAGACCGTCACCGCCAAGATCCGCAAGAACGACGGCATCAAGATCACCTGGACGAACTTCATTCTGGAGTAACCGCCAGAAGGCCAAAGGCCGGAGAGCGAAAAGGCAACGAAGAACCCCTGCGATTTCATGGGGGGCCTCTCATCTCCTTGCCATCCGGCATTCCGGCTTTCCGGCTTTTCGGCCGGATAGGGAGGGCACATGATCGATTTCACCGCGTTGGAGAAGATTTTCCAGGAGGCCGCCGCGCGCGGGCGCGATTTTCTCCTGGAGCCCGAGGGCTACGCCTTCATGCGGCATCTGGACCTCCCGGTGCCGGCGTTCGCCGTGCTGGGCCCCGGGGAACCCGTCACCGGAGCGCATATCAAGGCCATCCCCTCCGAGAAGGCCGTCCTCAAGGTCGTTTCGCCCTCCATCCTCCACAAGACCGACGTCGGCGGGGTCGCCATCACCGCCAATACCGTCGAGGCGGTCGCGCAGGCGCGGGACGCCATGCACGCCGCCCTCTGCACGCAATTCCCCGAGGGGGTCATCGAGGGGTATCTCCTGTGCGAGTTCGTCCCCTACACAAAGGAGCTGGGGGCGGAGGTCCTCATCGGATGCCGCCTCAGCGGCGACTTCGGCCCCATCGTCACCTACGGCTACGGCGGCGTGGAGACCGAGTTCCTGGCCCGGATCCTTCCCCAGGGGCAGTCCGTGACCATCTTCTCCGCCTTCGACCGGGACAAGGCGACCCTGGGCGCGGTGGTGGACGGGGCCAACGTCTCGCAAAAACTCCTGGGCCGCATCCGCGGCCAGAAGCCGCTGGCCAAGCGGAAGGACCTCCTCGCCCTGCTGGAAACCTTCGCCGCCGTGGCGGCCCGCTTCTCGCCCCACAAGCCCGCTTCGCCCTTCCAGCTCGTCGAATGGGAGGTCAACCCCTTCGTCGCCTCGGGCGGCCGCCTCGTCGCCCTCGATTTTCTCCTCCGGTTCGCCCGCAACACCCCGCTGCCGGCCCCCAAGCCGGTGGAGAAGATCCGCAACCTCCTCCTCCCCTCCTCCATCGCTGTGATGGGGGCGTCGGAGCGGGGGATGAACCCGGGGCGCATCATCCTGCGCAACATCCTCCGCGAAGGGTTCCCCGTCGAGGGGATGTTCTGCGTCAAACCGGGGGTCGAGTCCCTCGACGGCGTCCGGTGCGTCCCCGATGTCGCCTCGCTCCCCGGGCCGGTGGACCTGCTGGTCCTGGCCGTGGACGCCGCGCAGGTGCCCGGCATCCTCGAGGCCGTCATCGCCCACCACAAGGCCGAGAGCGTCATCGTCATCCCCGGCGGCTTCGGCGAGACGAAGGGGACCAAGAAGCTGGCGGCCCACGCCAAGGCGAAGCTGGCCGAGAGCCGGAAAACCGACTGGGGCGGCCCCGTCATCAACGGCGGCAACTGCCTGGGCATCCGGTCGCTGGCGGGCAGGTACGACACCCTTTTCCTCCCCGAGTACAAGCTCGCCCTCCCCCACGGCAGGGTCTCCCCCATGGCGCTCGTCTCCCAGAGCGGCGCCTTTCTCGTTTCCAAGACCAACAAACTGGGGCGGGTGAACCCCAAGTACAGCATCAGCGTGGGCAACCAGATGGACCTGACGGTGGCCGACTACCTGGAATACCTCAAGGGGGACCCCGCCCTCCGCTTCTTCGCCCTCTATGTGGAGGGCTTCGCCCTTGGGGACGGCCTGCGCCTCGCCCGCCTCGTCCGCGACCTGGACCGCGAGGGGCGCCCCGTCCTCTTCTACAAGGCAGGGCGCACCGAGGAGGGGAAAAAGGCCTCCGCCGGCCACACCGCCTCCATCGCGGGCGACTGGCCCACCTGCGATGCCATCATGGCGCGCGCCGGGGCGGTGGTCACCTCCAGCGTGGAGGACTTCGAGGCCCTGGTCAAGATGTTCGCCTTCCTGATGGACAAGCGCCCCAGGGGCCTGCGCCTGGGCGCCGTCTCCAACGCCGGGTACGAATGCGTCTCCATCGCCGACAACCTGGCGGGCCTCACCCTGCCCGATTTCGCCCCCGCCACCACCGACCGCCTCCGCGCCGTCTTCGAGAAGGTGCGCATCGCCTCCATCGTGGACATCCACAACCCCATCGACCTCACCCCCATGGCCGGCGACGAGGCCTACGACGAGGTCTCGCGCGCCGTCCTCGACGACCCCGCCGTGGACTGCGGCGTCATCGGCGTGGTGCCGCTGACGCCGGCCCTCAACACCCTGGAGGCGGCCGAAGGGCACGCGGAGGACCTCACGCGGGCCGAGAGCATCGTCAGCCGCCTCATCCGCCTCAAGGCCGAGCACCCCAAGCCCTTCATCGTCGCCGTGGACGGCGGGCGCCTCTACGACGCCATGTCCTACGCCCTCGAGGACGCCGGCGTCCCCGTCTTCCGTACCGTCGAACGGGGGCTCAAACTGTTCTCCGCCTATCTCCAGAAGGTCATCCGATGACCCTCTATCTCGTCGCCACCCCCATCGGCAATCTCGGGGACATGACCCAGCGGGCCCTCGACACCCTCCAGGAGGCCGACATCGTCCTGTGCGAGGACACCCGCCGCTCCGGCCTCCTCATCCACCAGGCGGGGATGAAAAAACAGCTCGTCTCCTTCCATGAACACAACGAGGACCGGAAAACCCCGGCGGTGCTGGATTGGCTGCGCGAGGGGAAGAAGGTGGCCCTCCTCTCCGATGCGGGGACGCCGCTGGTCTCCGACCCCGGCTTCAAACTGGTGCGCGAGGCGCTGGCCGGGGACCTGCCCGTGGTGGCCCTCCCCGGGGCCTCCTCCATTCTGGTGGCCCTCGTCCAGTCGGGCCTCCCGCCGTACCCCTTCACCTTCCTGGGCTACCCCCCCAAGACCTCGGGCAAGCGCCTGGCCTTCTACACCCAATACCGGGACCTGCCCCACACCATCGTCCTCTTCGCCACGCCGCACGCCCTCGTGGCCCAGATCGAGGAGATCATCGAGGTGTTCGGCGACCGCCCCTGCTATGTGGGGCGCGAACTGACCAAACTGCACGAAGAGAACTTCCGCGGCCCCCTCAGCACCGCCGCCGCCCACTTCGCCGCCAAGCCCTCCATCAAGGGGGAGTTGGTGATGGTGGTGGGGAGATCCATGCCCCCGACCGCCGGTTGATGGTAAAGGGTAAATGGTAAAGGGAGCCAGCCACCCCAACTCGAAACTCGAAACTCGAAACTCGAAACTGCGGTAATTCGTCATGCCCCGCGAAATCTTCCGCGATTTCATGTCCCGTGCGCTCTATACCCCCGGCACGGGCTACTACATGCGCCCGGAGCATCCCGCCTCGATGGCCGGCGACTACATCACCGCCTCCCAGCACCCCCTCTTCGCCGCGGCCCTCGGCCTATGGCTGCGTGAGCGAATAAATGGGTTCGCACATCCCGCTCTGGCCGATGTGGGCGCCGGCAACGGACTCTTTCTCCTCAACCTCATCGCCTTCCTCGAAAAGGACGATCCCGCCTTCCTGGACCGCCTGACCCTCTATGCCGTGGACAAGGTGCGGCGGTTCGACCATCCCCGGATCTCATTCCTCGAGAACGCAGAGGACCTCCCGGCAATCGAGGGGTGCGTCTTCTCCTTCGAATTGTTCGACGCCCTCCCCTGTCATCTCCTCGCTTCGGAAGGGAACGGGTGGGAGGAGCTTTATGTGGAGGACGGCGCCTTCGTCGCCGGCCCGCTCTCCGACGATCGGTTGGCCGGATGGATCGCCGCGCGAGGTCCGGCCTTGCGGGAGGGGCACAAGATCGAGGCCTGCCTGGAGGCCGCCCCCCTCTACGGCCTCCTCGCCTCCAAACTGCGCCGGGGCCTCCTCCTCACCTTCGATTACGGCTTCCAGGCCTCCGTCCTCCGCCGCCCCGGTCTTTTCCCCAACGGGACCCTGATGAGTTATTCGGGTCACCGATTCGGCCGCGACGTCCTACAGAATCCCGGCGGGCAGGACATCACCTATGCCGTGGACTTCACGGCCCTGCGGGAAGAGGGCGAGCGGCACGGCTTGAGAACGGAAGGAATGCGCTCCCTATCGGCCCTCCTCGCCGAGGCCGGCCGCGGCCTGCCGCCGGAGGCGATGGCCTGGAACGACCCCTTCCCCGCCCGCGACCTCTTCTTCGGCGCCATCGGACAGGACCTGAAAGTGCTCGTTCAATCGCGCAGCGATTGAACGCCCAAAGCCGGGCGCCCCCAAACGGGGATCAGGCCGCCGAGTTTTCAATAGATTGAAAACTTTTCAAAATTTTGACAACCCGTCAGGGCCCATCGCTGGGCCGCCTTGAGGCCATCGGCCCGCGAAGCCGGCTCATATTCCCTTAATATTCAACAACTTACATGCCCCTCCCATCGTGCGGAGGGCCGCCGCCGCCATCTTTCCCCTTCTTGTACTCCGTCTGGCACCGATTTTGCATGTAATTTACCTGAGCGTTCCGGTTTCGGCTCATGTGAGAAGGGAGACCCAATGCACACCTGGTTCATCGGATGGGGACTGGTTCTGCTGACGGCGTGGGCGGGGTACGACGCCCGCCCCACCACACACTGCATCACCTTCGACGACCGCGTCCGGGCTCAGGAGGCCATCGAGCGGGTCTATTACGAGCACCGCCTCTGGCCCAAGGAGAATCCGGGGCCGAAACCGCCGTTCGAGAGCATGATCGGCCTGGCGCAGATCGAGGCCAAGGTGGAGGACTACCTCAAAAAATCCGTCGCCCTCGATCAGTATTGGCACCGCCCCATCCAACCCGAACAACTCCAGGCCGAGATGGACCGGATGGCGAAGCAGACCCAGGACCCCGAGACGCTGAAGGAGCTCTTCGCCGCCCTCGACAACGATGCCTATCTCATCGCCGAATGTCTCGCACGACCGGTGCTGGCGGATAGGCTGATCTACAATTGGCACGCTTTTGACGCAGGATTCCATTCAGAAGCAAAGAAGATGGCCGAGAGGTCGTTAGAAGAACTGACGCCGGACAATTTTGCGACTTATCCTGAAGGCTTTTGCAGTCGCGTGAAAATCGCCCTTGCCGCGGGAAGGGCAGATGAGGAGCGCGAGCAAGGAATCTCATCCCGGGACGGCACATCGACAATTTATGTAGACGAGTCCGAATTCAAGAAAATCGCTGCCCGGCATCCCCCCGCAAGCGGCTCCATCCTAATTCATGAGGATGCGAGTGCCTTCCGCATTGAATATGTTCGCGTCCAAACTCGGGATTTCTTCGAGATTGAGGTGCGGGCATTCCCTAAACGGGCATTCGGTGAGTGGTGGGGCGCTGAATCGAAAGAGATAGATATTTCCTCAGAGGTCGAAACGATCTGGGCTGGGGCATTTGCCTTGCCGTCGGTCATGGCTTCAACCTCTGCCTCTTGCCAGGGGGACTGGCAGAACAGCCACTTGAACGATGTTCCTGACCCCAGGCACGAACATAGTGCCGTCTGGACGGGGACGGAGATGATCATTTGGGGCGGCAGATACACGGAGTATGGGGCGGAAGCATCCGACATGAAGACCGGCGGACGGTACTCTCCCGCAACGGATTCTTGGGTCGCCACCTCTACCGGAGCCAACTGTCCCATTCCCCGATCCAAGCATACTGCTGTTTGGACCGGAACGGAGATGATCGTCTGGGGAGGGAAATATTATGATGGCACGACCCATTACCACAACACCGGCGGACGATACGATCCCTCCACGGACACCTGGCTTCCTACTTCCACTGGGACGAACTGCCCGAGCGGTCGGCACTTACACACTGCCGTGTGGACTGGAACGGAAATGATCGTATATGGCGGTTCTGATTGGTACAACTATTTTAAAAGCGGGGCACGCTACGATCCTAATTCAGATTCATGGACTCCAACCTCAACAGGTCAATATTGCCCGAGTGATCGAGCGGCACATAGTGCAGTCTGGACCGGAACGGAGATGATCGTCTGGGGCGGATGGAGCGGATGGAATGGGACCTATCTCAATTCGGGAGGCCGGTACAACCCCACATCGGATTCGTGGGTGCCCACTTCCATTGGCACAAACTGCCCGAACGGCCGTATTGCACATACAGCCGTCTGGACGGGCTCCGAGATGATTGTATGGGGGGGCTATGGAGGATACGGCGGGCCATCTTATCTGAATAGCGGCGGACGATACTCCCCCTCTGCGGATTCGTGGACTACCACGGGCGGTTCAAACAGCCCATCAGCCCGAAGAGACCATAGCGCAGTTTGGACGGACACGGAGATGATCGTCTATGGCGGCCACAGTGCGTATGGATACTTAAATACCGGGGCACGCTACTCGCCATCGACTAGTTCCTGGATCGCGCTTCCTTTGGCTCCAAGCGATCTGTTGCAGCGAGCGGAGCATACCGCGGTCTGGACCGGGGAGGAAATGATCATCTGGGGCGGCCTGGACTATAGCTATCTTCATAGCGATGGGGCAAGATACGCTCCGGCAACGGATTCATGGGTAACCACATCCTCGGGATTGAATTTTCCCAAGGCAAGGGAGGGACACTCGGCACTATGGACCGGAGCGGAGATGATCGTATGGGGAGGTGAATCCTCCCGTTGGGGGTACCTGGGCACCGGAGGGCGGTACGATCCGGCCACAGATTCATGGATGCCCGTATCCGTTGGCGCCGGATGCCCAACGGAACGATTTCGGCATACGGCCGTGTGGACGGGGATGGAGATGATCATCTGGGGAGGATACGGAGTATTTAACGCACCGGATGGCACACATAAGAATACAGGAGGAAGGTATTCACCGAACGCGGATTCTTGGATCCCTACATCTATAAGCACGAACTGTCCTTCTGGACGGGATTGCCATTCGGCCGTCTGGACGGGAACTGAGATGATCATCTGGGGCGGAGCCGAGGAGGTTTACCCCTATCACACCAACACAGGGGCGCGATATAATCCTGCGGCAGATACTTGGTCCATCACTTCCACTGCCCTCAATTGCCCAACGAGGCGGATTTGGCATTCGGCGGTTTGGTGCGGCAATGAAATGATCATTTGGGGTGGGTATGATTATTCTAGTCTCAACTCAGGCGGCAGATACAATCCTTCAAAAGATACATGGAAAACGACTTCTTCGCAGGAAGGATGCCCGTCCGGCCGGGACCTACACACGGCGATTTGGACTGGAACCGAAATGATCGTTTGGGGAGGATGGGGATATGATATTGGTGCATTCAGAACCGGTGGACGATATGATCCGATTGCGGATAAATGGACGGCCACACCGACCTGGCCGGATTGCCCAATTGCCCGATATTTTCACACAGCCGTCTGGACAGGGGAGGAAATGATCATATGGGGAGGGGAATATAACGGCGATTCCCAGGACCATATCGCCTTAAATTCTGGCGGTCGCTACAATCCCTCCATGAATCTATGGATGGAGACTTCAACCAATGCCTTTTGTCCTTCTCCTCGACAAGGCCATTCTGCCGTTTGGACGGGGAGCCAAATGATAGTGTGGGGAGGGTCTGCGGAATCCCTGAATTGGACTTCTGGTGGCATATATTTACCTCCCGCAGTGCCAAAGCCCACGATTGTGGGCCCAGCGGAAGGATGCTATGTCACCGGTGTGCAACTAAGCACTCAATCATTTAGCTCTTATCAATGGTACTTCAATGATTGGCCGATATGGGGATCAAATTTGCAATTTTATACTGCCAAACAGTCCGGAACGTATTCGGTTTCTGTAAATGATCCAAACGGTTGCCCGGGATTTTCTCCAGTAATAAGCGTATCCATCTATGTTGCACCGCCGGTGAGCATTTCCGGTTCGTATTTGAACGATTGTCCAAACCCTCATATTTCATTGACAGCTGGCCAGTTTTCAGAATATCAATGGATGTATAACGACATAGATATTTCAGGAGCTTCATCTCAAACCTATGAGGCCTCAGTTTCTGGAAGCTATAAAGTAAAGGTAGCCGATGGAAAAGGCTGTTTCGGTGAATCAGAGGAACATCCGGTTATAATTCAGTTTTGTTCTACGAGCGAAGTTTCACCGTCAGGAGCGGTATACCCCTTACTTCTGACTAAGCTGACCGGATCACCGCAGGAAATCGATCTGTCATTTCAGAAGGTAGAACAAACGGCGGGCTATGGTGTGTACACCGGCACGATCGGATCCTGGTACAGTCATGGAGGAAACCCCTTCGGACGTACTTGTGATGTCCCAATAGTGGATTTCGGGACCGGACAGATCCACGCCCGAATAGCGATGATTCCCGGGAATCATTACTACCTGATCACGGCCCACAATGCCATCGCCGAAGGTCCAAGCGGGTTTGACAGCTCAGGAATGGAGATTACCAAAATGCTGAGCACTTGTGCGCCATGATTTCGGGTAAAGGAATGGTCAGATGCCAACCAAACTCCGGGCAAGAGCCGCCGGTGGTAATGCTGGGGTGGAAACCGTGGTCACTTACAAAGGATAGGGGGGACTCGATGCACATTTGGCTGATCAACAGTGGCCTGCTCCTTCTGACAAGTTGGAGTAATCTTCAAACTCAATCCCCTGCACGCCCGCTCACCTTCGACGATCGCGTCCGGGCTCAGGAGGCCATCGAGCGGGTCTATTACGAGCACCGGATCTGGCCCAAGGAAAATCCCGGCCCCAAACCGCCGTTCGAGGAGATGATTTCCCGCGCCCAGATCGATGCCAAGGTGGAGGATTACCTCAAGAAGTCCGTCGCCCTGGATAAATTCTGGAAGCGCCCCATCCAGCCGGAACAGCTTCAAGCCGAGATGGACCGGATGGCAAAGCAGACCCAGGACCCCGAGACCCTGCACGAGCTCTTCGCGGCCCTCGACAACGATGCCTATCTCATCGCCGAATGCCTCGCGAGGCCCATCCTGGCCGACCGGCTCATCCGGAATTGGTACGCCTTCGACATTAGGTTCCATCGCGAGGTTAGAGAGAAAGCTGACAGCGCTATGCGATTGGGTCGGATTTCGGCATCGGAGTATTCCTCGAATGAAACACGCACACACATCAAATACCAGTTGGCCTCCCAACCTATCTCCAAAGTGGAGACCCCAATCGGTCGGATTCATGATGACCCCTATTCAGTGTCTATCGCTCCAGAGGACTTTGCCAGGATCAAATTAAGGTTCTCCGATTCAACTGGACAAATTGGGCTGAGGGAAACTGCCGAAGCTTTTATTTTGGAAAGTGCCGGCTTCGCTAACGAGAACGCCATCATCGTGGATGCTTGCATTTTCAGCAAACGGGATTTCGAGACATGGTGGAAGCCTCAGGCTGAATTGTTTGGAAATATGGTCTATCCCGAGGGCGTGAAGATCCCGATCTATCTCCTGCCTTCTATTGCGGAAGAGCAAGACCTGCCAACAACCGGCACTTGGCTGGCGAGCTCGCTGAATACAATACCTGATCCCCGTTATGGCCATGTGGCCGTCTGGACCGGCACGGAGATGATTATTTGGGGTGGCTACAACGGGGGCTACACTAACATCGGCGCTCGATACAATCCTTCCACAGATACCTGGGCCCTCACGTCATCAGGAGGATCTTGCCCCTCTGCCCGTTCGTATCCCACGGCGGTCTGGACGGGCAGGGAGATGATCATATGGGGCGGTTTCGCAGGTGAATATTTCAACACCGGCGGATGCTATGATCCACTGACGAACTCCTGGAGTGCCACCTCCGAGGGAATTGGTGTGCCGGATGGGCGTTACCGACACACAGCGATTTGGACGGGCGAGGAAATGATCGTTTGGGGGGGATATGCATATAGCAATGTTGATCAATATTACAATTCGGGCGGGCGTTACGATCCGGTTTCCAACTCCTGGACTCCAACTTCCATCGCAGCGAATTGTCCACAAGGACGGGCAAGAGCCGCCGCGGTCTGGACGGGGGAGGAGATGATCGTCTGGGGCGGTTCCAACTACTCCTGCCCCGGCAATGAGATCTACCTGAATACCGGAGGGCGGTACAGTCCCATCTCCGACAGATGGGCAACAATATCTACTGCTGGTCATTGCCCCAGCGAGCGCAGAAATCACTCTGCCGTTTGGACAGGCGTGGAGATGATCATTTGGGGGGGATACGCATATAAAAATGGGGAGAAGTACTTCGATACTGGGAGCCGTTACAATCCCACTGATGATTCCTGGAAGGCCACTTCCACGGTTTGGGACTGCCCCAGCGGCCGAATCGCTCACACCGCTGTCTGGACGGGATCGACAATGATCGTCTGGGGGGGACTGACAGATTACGACGACTATCTGCCCACCGGTGGATGTTTCGATCCAATTGCTGATGTCTGGAGCGCGACTTCGGAGAGCGAGGGTTGCCCATCAGGTCGTGCCGGTCATACTGTCGTCTGGACAGGTTCGGAAATGATCGTTTGGGGCGGAAAAACCAATCTGGGCCCCAGCAGCGCAGGCGGACGATACGACGTGGGCTCGAACTCATGGGTGCCCACTTCGCTGCAATCGAACGCTCCTTCCGGCAGGCACGCGAATACGGCCGTTTGGACAGGTTTAGAAATGATTGTCTGGGGTGGAGCCGATCGCGTGAATTACTTTTCAACTGGAGGCCTCTATTCACCTGGAACGGATTCATGGGCCCCCACTTCCACGGGCAATAACTGCCCCAGAGGCCGCCGCGGCCACACGGCGGTTTGGACGGGTGTTGAAATGATTGTGTGGGGAGGCAACTATTATGAAATTACTTGGGTTGATGTCAATTCCGGCGGACGGTATAACCCTGCATTAGACAGCTGGCAAAGCACATCAACAGCACTCCCCTGCCCGTCCGCTCGCAGGTGGCATATCGCTTTCTGGACCGGAACTGAAATGCTCCTGTGGGGAGGCACCGCAGCTAATAGTGGCGCCCTCTTCAATGGCGGCCGCTATGATCCGGGGATGGATACTTGGAAATCCGCGTCGACAGGTCCTAATTGTCCATCCGAGAGGCAGGGTTTTTCCTCGGTCTGGACAGGATCATCCATGATCATTTGGGGTGGATCTGACCCGGATGGATATTCGCTTCAAAGCGGCGGCATATACGACCCCGGCACGGATTCATGGAAAGCCACAGCCATCGATTACTTCTGTCCCGGGGGTCGCAAGCTGGCCAGCGCGGTCTGGACAGGAGATGAAATGCTGGTATGGGGTGGATTCATTTCCGGACCTGAATACCCCATTACGACTCCCAATGGAGCACGTTACAGGCCATCATCTAATACCTGGGCACCGATCTCATCGGAAAACCACCTTTGGTATTCATTGGCCGGACATAGCGTGCTTTGGACGGGACGCCAAATGCTCCTGTGGGGTGGCGATGTGGGCATCTGGAATACTCTCATGCTTAACACGGGAGTATTATTTGATCCAAATACAGACAGCTGGACGGGCACTTCAACGGGAAATAACTGCCCATCACCCCGATACGAGCATTCAACAGTATGGACCGGAAAATTGATGATCGTATGGGGTGGTGAGGGAAGCCTCCAGACCGGCGGAATCTACCGCCCCTATTCCCCCCACGATCGGCCGGTGACACCGCCGTAGGTGGAAGGCTAAACGCGGCAGGCTGAAGAAAAGCCGAAAGCGTTAAGCAAGACTAAACCGCGAGCGAACAGCTACTGCTTTTCGGCAGCTTCAACGACGATCCCCAATTGCAGGAGCACGGCCTGCTCCACCTTGCGCAGGTCATCGCGCGTGATGCGGCAGAGGGGGCCGCTGAGGCGGCTCTTGCTGACGGTGGCGAGCTGGTCGGCCATGGCCTTGCTCTGCCGGCCCTTGAGCCTCACATAGGCCTCGCTGGGATAGAGCACCTCCACCCGGCTGGTCAGCGGCACCACCTGGACGCGATCGAGGTGCTTGTTGGAGAGGTCGTTGCTGAGGATGACGGCCGGCCGCTTCTTCCGGATCTCGCCGCCGACCGACGGCGAAAAATCCACCCACCATACCTCACCGCGCTTCATCGGTTCCGTCCCCCACCGTTCCTTCGATCCAGTTCCACGCCTCATCCTCACGCACAGCATCGGCCGCCATCGCCTTGTAGCCGCATTCGATCTCCTTGGGAAGAACATGGGGCCGGACCAGTGATTCGATGAACTCGCTGATGTGGCCGCGGCCGATGACCTTCTGCAGGCCCGCGTAAACCTTCTCATCCATGGTGATCGTCAGCTTTTTCTGCATGATACGGCTCCTATACGTATGATATACGTATTATACTATCCACAGGTATGCTTTGTTCACCCTCTGCATGAGAGAATTGCCACGCCCCCCCAAATCTCCCCTGACCCCTCCTTACCAAGGAGGGGCACCACCCCCGCCCTGGCAGGCGTGGTACAGCCGCCCCCGGCGATGATCAATAATATGCCCCAGGCGAGGGCACCTGGGCTAAACAGAGGCACCCTCACCCCATCTTGACAATGGCATTAATATGCCATAATATTATGGCATGACTAAAGCCACAACAAGCCCCTCGGTCCGGAATTTCCACGTCCCCCTCCCGGTAGCGCTCTACAAGCGTCTTCAAAAAGAAGCGGAAGAGCGCTCCGTGCCCGCCACCCAATTGGCCAGAAGGGCCATCGAGGCGTGGCTGAAGACCCGGGAGCGCATCCGGGTCGCGGAGGGGATCCGGGCCTACGCCGTCACGGCGGCAGGCACGGATGAGGACCTCGACCGCGAGATGGAAACCGCCTCCCTGGCAGCCCCGCATTGGGAAGATGAAGAATGAAGCGCGGCGACCTGTATTGGGCGGACCTGACGCACCGAAAGGGCTCCGAGCAGAGGGGCAAACGGCCCGTTCTGATCCTCTCCCACAATGCCTTCAACACCGTCCCGAACTGGAACAGTGTCATCGTGGTCCCCCTCACCACCTCCCCTAAAGCATTGAAAGGCCCCACGGCCGTGCCGGTGCCCAAATTAAAGACCGGCCTTCCGACCAACAGTATCGCCCTCTGCCATCAGGTGACCACCCTCGGCAGGGCCCGGCTGGAGGATCGGATCGGCGCCCTGGAGCCGAATGCCCTTCAGGCCGTGGAGCGGGGTATTTTGCTGGCGATGGGGTTTTCCCTTTAGGGCCTTCAAATCACTGCACAGCCGCCCCCGGCGATGATCAATAATATGCCCCAAGCGAGGGCGCCTGGACAGTATCCAATCTCCAGGGGCGGCGGCATCCCCCCTTCTTAAGGGGGGATCGAGGGGGATTTCGAGCTTAGCGATGCCCACCTCCCAAATCTCCCCTGACCCCTCCTTACCAAGGAGGGGCACCACCATCCGACTCTTGAGATGTGGCACAGCCACCGCCACCCCCGGCTGTGATCCATGATAAGCCCCAGGCGAGGACGCCTGGACAGTATCCAATCTCCAGGGGCGGTGGCATCCCCCCTTCTTAAGGGGGGACCGAGGGGGATTTCGAGCTTAGCGATGCCCACCCCCCAAATCTCCCCTGACCCCTCCTTACCAAGGAGGGGCACCACCCCCACCCTGGCAGGTGTGGTATAGCCGCCCCCGACTGTCATTTACGATGAACCCCAAGCGGGGGCGCCTGGGCCGCATTTCTTATCGCCTTGATTCTGATGGCTTTACTTAATTTCCACAACGCTTTGAGCCATCCAATCGTATATAATGTCCAACCCATGAGACGAGGACTGTTCGTGATAGCCCTGTTGTGGGGCCTGAGCGTGTACGCCGAGGAGCCGTTTTCGGTCCAGTTCGATCTCTCCCACTCCCTGAGGGAATGGGAGGAGGGGGCGATGACCGTGCGCGTGGCCGCGCCCGTCGGGGAAACGCCCGTCCTGCTGGCCCGGGTGGAGCCGCCGGCGGAGGAGGCCTTCCGGTTCGTTCCCGGCCCCGTGTCGGCCCACAGCGCCAAGGACGGGCTCCTGCGCTGGGAGTTCCAGTTCACCGTCAAGTGCCTCAAGGAAGGGTCGCACGCCGTCAAGCCCTTCATTCTGAAATACTTCGATGAGCCCCCCACGGACCCCGAGGCCGCCCCCAAGGAGCAATCGGCCCCCTGCCCGCCCCTCCAGGTGAAGGGGCGGTGGCCGTGGAAGCGGATGGGGTTCTGGTACCTTACCGGCTCCCTGGCGGTCGCCGGTGCGGCAGGCTGGGGAACCATTGCCTATTTTAAACGACGCAAAGGGAGGAAGCCATGACAGACAAGGACATCGCCGCCATCCAGGAGCGGGTGGACAAGCATTCCGAGACCCTCGACCGCATCACGCACGAGGTGGGGCGGGTGATCGTGGGACAGAAATACCTCGTGGACCGCCTCCTCATCGGCCTCCTGGCCGACGGGCACGTCCTGCTCGAAGGCGTCCCGGGGCTGGCCAAGACCCTCTCGGTCTCCACCCTGGCCAAGACCCTCAAGGCCTCGTTCCACCGCATCCAGTTCACCCCCGACTTCCTTCCCGCCGACATCGTGGGGACGATGATCTACCAACCGCAGGAGGCCAGGTTCGTCCCCCGCAAGGGCCCCGTCTTTGCCAACATCATCCTGGCCGACGAGGTGAACCGCGCCCCCGCCAAGGTGCAGAGCGCCCTNNCTCGAGGCGATGCAGGAGCGGCAGGTGACCCTGGGGGAGACCACCCACCCCCTCCCCCGCCCCTTCCTGGTCCTGGCGACGCAGAACCCCATCGAGCAGGAGGGGACCTATCCCCTCCCCGAGGCGCAGGTGGACCGGTTCATGCTGAAACTTTCCATCACCTACCCGACGCGGGAGGAGGAGCTGGAGATCCTGGACCGCGTGGCCTTCACCGACCTCCCCGAGCCCGCCGCCGTCGTCACCCCCGAGCAGATGATCGAGGCGCAACAGGCGGTGCGGACGGTCTATGTGGACGAGCGGGTCAAGAAGTATATCGTCGGCCTGGTCCACTGCACGCGCCGCCCCGGCGAGTTCGGACTGAAACTGGAGGGGCTCATCCGGTTCGGCGCCTCCCCGCGCGCCTCCATCTACCTGACCAAGGCGGCGCAGGCCTTCGCCTTCCTCCGCCACCGCGCCTACGTCACCCCCGAGGACGTCAAGGCCATCGGCCCCGACGTCCTGCGCCACCGCATCCTCCTCTCGTACGAGGCCGAGGCCGAGGGGATCGGCGTGGAGGAGATCGTGCGGCAGGTCTTCGACGCGGTGGAGGCCCCGTGAAGCCCACCCCGGCCGAGGTCATCCGCCGCATCCGGCGGGTGGAAATCCGCACGCGGCGCCTCGTCAACGAGACCCTCGCCGGGGAGTACCATTCCATATTCAAGGGGCAGGGCATGGAGTTCTCCGAGGTGCGCGAGTACCAACCGGGCGACGACGTGCGCACCATCGACTGGAACGTCACGGCCCGCATGGGGAGCCCGTTCGTCAAGAAGTTCGTGGAGGAGCGCGAGCTCACGGTCTATATCCTGGTGGACGCCTCCGCCTCCGGCATCGTCGGCTCCTTCGGCCGGCGCAAGCGGGAACTGGCCGCCGAGCTGGGGGCGCTCCTGGCGTTTTCGGCCCTGACCAACCACGACAAGGTGGGGCTGATCCTCTTCACCGACCGGGTGGAAAAGCACATCCCCCCGGGCAAGGGGAAGGCCCATGTCCTGCGGGTCATCCGCGAGATCCTCTATTTCGAGCCCGCGGGGACCGGCACCGATCTCGACGCGGCCCTCGACTTCCTGGGGCGCGTCACCACGAAACGCAGCGTGGTCTTCCTCCTCTCCGACTTCTTCGACGCGGGATGGGAGAGGACCCTCTCCATCGTCAACCGCCGCCACGATGTCGTCGCCCTGGCGGTGCGCGACGGGGTGGAACTGGCCCTCCCCGAGGTCGGCCTCCTGACGGTCCGCGATTTGGAGACCGGGACCGAGGCGGTGGTGGACACCGCGTCGCCTGCCGTCCGGAGGACCTACGCCGCCCGCATGGCCGCCCTCCTCGACCGGACCCGCGAGGCGATGAAAAAGGCCCGCGTGGACCTCCTCGAACTGCGGGCCGACGAACCCTACGAGAAGCCGCTGACCCGGTTCTTCACCGCCCGCGCGAAGCGGGTGCGGATGTGAGGGAGCCATGAAAAACGCCGTTATCCTTCTGTTGAGCGCTCTGGTCTTGGCGGCCTGCAGGCCCGCCTCCGAATCGGCCGTCCCGGCATCGGTCCTGCTGGAGACCGCCGGCACCCTGGCCGAGCGGGGCTTCCCCGCCCAGGCGCGGGAGATGTTTCTCCAGGTCCTCTCCGCTCCGGGAATCGCCTCGGAGGAGCGGGCCAACGCGGCCTATCTCCTGGCCGAATTGGAGATGAACAAACTGGGCGACCCCGCCGGCGCTTATTCGCACTACCTCCTCGCCCAGGCCCTGGGGCCGTCGGAGAGCGCCAAGGGCGCCGTGCAGACCGGGATGGTGGCCGCCCTCGAGCGGGCCGGCCGGTCGCTGGCGGCGGCGGACCTCCTCAAGGACTCCACCGCCCTCGTTCCCGAGGCGCGGCCGGCGGGCGGGAAGACGCTGGCCACCATCGGGGGGAGGCCGGTCACCGAAGCCGAGGTCAAGGCCGCTCTCGACGCCTACCCGGAACCCGTCAAGGGGCAGTTCAAGGGCGACGAAGGCCTGCGCAACTTCGCCCGGCAGTATGTCGCCATGCAGGTGGTCCTCGAGGCGGCGCGGCGGGCGGGGCTGGACCGGGACGCCAAGGTGCGGCAGCGCCTGCAGGTCCTGGAGGAGGACCTCCTCAAGTCGGTCTATCTGGAGCGGGAGGTGGCGGGCAAGGCGGCGGCGACCGAGTCCGACGCCCGCGCCTGGTACGAGGCCAACAAGGAGAGGTTCAAGGACCCCGAGGACCAGACGGAGACGCCGTTCGAAAAGGTGAAGGAAGTGTGCCTCAACCAGGCGCGCCAGGAGAAGCAGGGCGTTTTGATCGACCAGGCCATCGAACGCCTGCTCAAGGCCGCGGACGCGAAGTTCACGGATGCGCCTTAGCATCGCCCTCCTGCTGACTCTGGTCTCCCTTCCCGCCCTCGCCGCGGTGGGGGTGGAGGAGCGGTTCAGCCGGAGTTCCATCACCGTGGGGGACGTCGTGGAGTTCACCCTCACGGTGACCCTCCCCGCCGGGACCGAGGCGAAGGACCTGCCCGGCGGCCTCCTCCTGGGGGCCTTCGAGATCAAGGACTACGACCCGGGCCGATGGGAGACCCGGGGCGGGGAGCAGACCCTGACCCAGCGCTTCACCCTCTCCACCTACAGCATCGGGACCTTCTTCGCCGCCCCGTGGCAGTTGAAGTACAGGGAGGGGGAGAACGAGGTGACGCTCGACGTCCCCGCCGTCCCGCTCGCGGTGGTCTCGGTCCTGGCCGGAACGGAGGAGAAGCCGCGCGACATCAAGAAGCCCTTCGAAATCCCCCGCGGAGGGCTCCCCTGGTGGGCGTGGACCGCCATCGCCGCGGGCGCCCTCGCCCTCGCGGGCGCGGCCTGGCGGCGGTGGCGGCGGCGGCGCGGCGCCGGGGCGGCGGCCGCCCCTCCCCTTCCCCCCGACATCCGCGCCCTCCAGGCCCTGGAAGCGCTGGAGCGCCAGCACTGCATGGAGAAGGGGGAGGCCAAACGCCACTATGTCGCCCTCGGGGAGATCTTCAAGGATTACGCCGCCGGGCGCTGGGGCGTGGACACCCTGGACAAGACCGCCACCGAATTGTGGGCGATCATCAAAGATCTGCCCCTCGAGCGGGGTCTGCAGATGCGATTGAAAACCTTCCTGGACACCGGCGACCTGGTGAAGTTCGCCAAACACCTCCCCCCCGCGGAGCGGGGACGGGAGGACCTGACCCTGCTGAGGGAAACGGTCGAGACGACGCGGGAGGAACCCCATGTTCCGGTTCCATGAGCCCCTCTATTTCCTCCTTCTGACCGTCCCGGCCGCCTGGCTCTGGCTGAGGGCCCGCCGCCGCGCGGCCTTCGGCGCCTCCACCGGCGGCGCCCTGGCCGGCCTCCCCCCCACCTGGCGGGTGCGTCTCCTGGCGGTCCTCCCGTGGGTCTGGGCGATCGGGATGGTCCTGCTCGTCCTGGCCCTCGGGCGCCCCCGCATGGGCCACTCCTACCGGGAGCAGGTGACGCGCGGCGTGGACATCATGCTGGTGGTGGACTGCTCCGGCTCCATGGCCTCGGAGGACTTCAAGCCGCGCAACCGCCTCTGGGTGGCCAAGGACGTGGTCAAGGACTTCATCCAGCGCCGCCCCGACGACCGCCTCGGGCTCGTGGTCTTCGCCGGACAGGCCTTCACCCAATGCCCCCTGACCCTCGACCACGGCGTCCTCCTCTCCTTCGTGGACCGGGTGGAACTGGGGATGATCGAGGACGGCACGGCCATCGGCAACGCCCTCGCCACGGCCGTGGACCGCCTGCGCCGCTCCGACGCCAAGAGCCGCATCGTGGTCCTCCTCACCGACGGGCAGAACAACCGCGGCGAGGTGGCCCCCCCCACCGCCGCCGAGATCGCGAAGACCTTCGGCGTGAAGGTCTACACCGTGGGGGTGGGGACGCGCGGGTTCGCCATGATGCCGGTGGACGACCCCGTCTTCGGCAAGCGCTATGTGCAGACGCAGGTGAACATCGACGAGGAGACGCTGGAGGCGGTGGCGCGGAAAACGGGGGGCCGGTACTTCCGCGCCACCGACGCGGAGAAACTGAAGGAGATCTACGGCACCATCGACCAGTTGGAGAAGACCGAGGTGAAGACCCGCGAGCGGACCGACTGGACCGACCGGTTCGCCTGGTTCCTCATCCCCGGCTTGGCCCTTCTCCTCGCCGCGGCGTTCGTCGAGGCCGCCCTCCTGGGGAGGTTGCCGTAATGGCCGCCACCGTCGCCGCCGGCCTCGCCGCCTTCCTCACCGCCGCCGCCCTGGCGCTGGGGTTCCTCCTCCACCATTCCGGCGCCCTCCGTTTCGCCAACGACGCGGCGGTTCCGGCCCTCCTGCTCGGCCCCCTCCTGGCGGGCCTCCTCCTCTGGAAGCGCAAGCGCGACCGCCGGGCCCTGGCCAGGATGGGGACCGAGGCCAACGTCGCGCCCCTCCTGCCGCCCGCGGTCCCGGGCCTGCGCCTCCTGGCCGAGACCGCCGCGGTGTGCGCCGTCCTCTTCGCCGCCCTGGCCCTGATGGGGCCGCAGATGGGGGCTTCCACGGAGACGGTGAAGCGCACCGGCCTCGATATCTTTTTCGCCGTGGACACCTCCAGGAGCATGGACGCCGACGACCTCCAGCCCACCCGGCTGAAGCGGGCCGTGATGGAATTGGAGGACTTCCTCGACGCCCTCGAAGGCAACCGCGCGGGGCTCATCGCCTTCGCGGGCGACGCCTTCGTCGAGTGCCCGCTGACGCTGGATTACGGGGCGGTGAAGATCTTCCTGGAGGTCCTCGACACCGGCCTCATCGCCGTCCCCGGCACCGACCTGGGCCGGGCCATCGACGCCGCCCGGAAGGGGTTCGGCGCCGACGAACGGAAGGGGAAGGTGCTCATCCTCCTCACCGACGGCGAGGACCACGGCGGGGGGGCGGAGGCGGCGGCCAAGGCGGCCGCCTCCGAGGGGGTGGTGATCTACACCATCGGCATCGGCTCCACCCAGGGGGCGGTCATCCCCGTGCGCAACGACCGGGGGGAGATCACGGGGTACAAAAAGGACCAGGAGGGCAGGGTGGTCACCAGCCGCCTCGACGAGCAACTGCTCCAGAAGGTCGCCCTCACGACGGGCGGGAAGTACTACCGCTCCACCACCGGGCGGATGGAACTGCGCCGCATCTTCGACGACATCCTCAAGATGGAGAAGAAGGACCTCGGGAGCGCCCAGATCACCCGCTACGAGAGCCGGTACCAGTACGTTCTCCTGCCGGCGTTCCTCCTTTTCGCGCTGGCGGCGTTCGCATCGCTGGCCTGGAGGAAACAATGAAGCAAGTTTCGAGTTTCGAGTTTCGAGTTTCGAGTTCACAAACCGGACCGTCGTGCGGGGGCAACTCGCAACTCGCAACTCGCAACTCGCAACTGGGGGTCAAATCACCGTTATTAGCGATCCTGCTGCTGGCAGCGGCGGCAGCCCTCCCCGCCGATTCGGCCCGCTCGGTCGTCTCGGAGGGGAACGCGCTCTACTCGAAGGGCAAGCACGAGGCCGCCCTGCAGAAATACACGCGGGCGCAGGCCCTCCTCCCCAACAGTCCGCTCCTGTCCTACAACATGGGCAACGTCTATTTCCGCCAGAAGGATTACGACAAGGCCGTTGAGGCCTACGGCCGGGCGGCGCAGGCCCCCGACAAGGCCCTCGCCGGGGCGGCCTATTTCAATGCCGGCAATGCCCAATTCGCCAAGGAGGACTACCTCCAGGCCATTGAGATGTACAAGCAGGCCCTGCAATTGGACCCCGAAGACCGCGACGCCAAGGCCAACATCGAACTCGCCCGCCGGAAATTGAAGGAGCAGACCAAGCCGCAGCAGCAAGAGCAGCAGCAGCAACAGCAGGATCAACGGCAGGATCAACAACAGCAACAGCAGGCGCAGCAGGAACAGGACCAGGGGGAGGAGCAGAAACCCCGGCCCAAGCCGGGCGAAGAAAAGAAGGACGATGACTCCCGGCCGGCGGGCCCGGACAGGAAGGACGAACTCTCCCCGGAGGAAGCGGAACGCATCCTCCAGGCCCTCCAGAAGAAGGACAAGGACGAGCAGAAGAAGCAGAAGGAAAAGATGCCGGTCTCCGGCACCCGCGGGGGGCAGGATTGGTGAGGATGCTCCCTGCGGTCGCACAGTTCGGAGTTGGGAGTTCGGAGTTCGGAGCCCCCCCACCCGCGGAGCGTCGCCGGTTCCCCGTTTCCCGTCTCTCGCCTTCCGTCTTTTGTCTCTCGTCTCCCTTCTCCCGTCTTCCGTCTCTCGTCTTCCGCCTCGTACTGTGCCTGGCGCTCGTCCCCGCACTCCTCACCGCCGCCGATCCGCAGGTCTCGGC